>JAZKEV010000001.1:0-420 GCA_040386765.1 Verrucomicrobiota bacterium
TAGACGGGCGGGGTCTGGTCCTCGAGCTTCGCAACGTCCATCGAGTAGACGAGACCGAGGTCCACGATGTTGACCGGTATCTCGGGATCGAAGACCTGGCGAAGCTGGGCCCACACGGCCTCCGGGTCGGGTGCACCATCGGAGAGGGTGGCGGCGTTGACGGTGGTGTCGGCGACCTGTTCGCCGACGGCGTCGCCATCCTTGCTGTCGATGCGATAGAGGCCGAAGTCGGTCTGCACCGTGTAGCTGCCACCGAGCGTCTGGTGAATGAACACGCGCGAACCGGCGGCGAGCGACTGCTTGTCGCCGGATGGAATCTGGGTGGCGGTGACTTCGCGGGAGAGGATGCGTTCGCGATTCATGGTCAGTAGCGGGTAGTGAGTAGCGAGTAGCGAGTAGGTCGAGCTACGAATGCTCGCT
>JAZKEV010000001.1:430-3143 GCA_040386765.1 Verrucomicrobiota bacterium
AGAGGCATGGTCGGGAGGGAGTAGCGAATAGATCGTAGCGGGTAGCGAGTAAACGGATAACAGAGTCTTCAGAAATGCTCGCTACTCACTACTCGATGCTCGCTACTTTTTGAATTGAGTTTGAATGAGGACGCGGAGGGCGGTTTGGAGCTCTTCGTTCGCGAGGCGGCTGATGACTTCCTCGAAGAAGCCGAAGGTGAGGAGCTCGTCGGCAGTCGCCTTGTCGATGCCGCGGGACTGGAGGTAGAACTCCTGCTCGGGATCGATGCGGCTGGAGGTGGCGCCGTGCGTGCAGCGGACATCGTTGGCCTGAATCTCGAGGCCGGGGAGCGAGTTGGCCTCGGCATCCTCGCTCAACATCAGGTTGCGATTCGACTGGTAGGCATCGGTCTTCTGCGCATCGGGATCGACGATGATGAGCCCGGAGAAGATCGTCTTGGCGGTGCCGCGCAGGGCGTTCTTGTAGAGCAGGTCCGACTTCGTATTCGGCGCTTGGTGGATCTGCAACGTGCGCTGGTCGAATTCCTGGGCGGTGTCGGCGACGGTGAGCGCGAGCATCTCGGAGAACGCGCCGGGCGCCTGGAGCTGCGAGAGCGACTCATGGCGCGACTGGCGGCCGCCGAGGTGAATGTTCAGCGACTGCACGCGGGCATCGCGACGAACCACGGTGGAATTGGACTGGAACGACAAGGTATCGCGCGACCAGTTCTGCGTGCCGACGTAGTTGAGCTGCGCACCGTGGCCGGCGTAAAGATCGTTGGCGCCGACGGAGAGGTGCGGGCTCGCGCCATCGGAGGCGAAGGAGTCGACGACGGTGACCTTCGAGTTATCGGCGGCGATCACGAGCGTGTGCGGGAAAATCGCCGAGCCCGCGCCGCTGGCGAGATGCTGCACGAGGATCGGGAAGGGCACCTCGACCCCGCGCGGGACGTAAACGAACGCACCGTCGCGCACGAAGGCCGTGTGCAGCGCCGCAAACTTCTCCGAGCCGAGCTTCTGCGGCTGCGCCATGAAGTGCTCGCGCAGCAGATCGGCGTGGTTGGTGAGCGCATCGGCGAGCGTGGTGACGATGACGCCGGCGGGCAGCTTGGACTCCGACGAAGCGCCGCGGATCGCCGTATTATTGACGAAGGTCAGGCTGGCGGCATTCGGGATCGGCAGCGGCGGCAGCTCCGTGCGGGCGCCGGGGAGCAACGCATAGCCCTCGAGCGAGAGCGCGAGGATATTGCTGAAGCGCCACGACTCATCGGTGCGCTTCGGGAGCGGCAGCGAGGAGAACTTTTCAAACGCGGCGCGTTTGCGCTCGAGCCACCACGCAGGCGACGAGGCGACACTCGCGAGATGCGACGTGAAGATGTCGGACGTGAAAGAGCCGATCGGCGAGCGGACGGAAGATGTAACTGCGGACATGGAAAAATGACTTGTGGGAAATGACCAAGATCAAGGCCCAACGACCAAGGCTGCGGCCCTCCGACCATGGGTCATTGGACGCTGGGCCTTGGTCATTGCGTCGGCGTCAGCCGACGCTGCCTTCCATTTCGAGGTCGATGAGGCGCTTGAGCTCGACGCTGTATTCCATGGGGAACTGGCGGGCGAGGTCGTTGATAAAGCCGTTGACGGCGAGGCTCATGGCCTGGCCTTCGGTGAGGCCGCGCTGCTGCATGTAGAAGATCATCTCTTCATTCACCTTGGAGACGCTGGCCTCGTGCTGGACGTAGTTGGCGTCGCCGCGGACGGTGATGGCGGGATAGGTGTCGGTGCGGCTGTTGGAGTTGATCAGCAGCGCGTCGCACTCGGTGTTGTTTTTGCAACCCTTGAGGTGCCGCGGGATGTGGATCTGGCCGCGATAGGTGCTGCGGCCCTGGCCGACGCTGATGGACTTGGCCACGATGTTGGACGTGGTCTCATCGGCGGCGTGGATCATCTTCGCGCCGGTATCCTGATGCTGGCCGTCGTTGGCGAGGGCGATGGAGATGACTTCGCCGCGGGCCTTGCGGCCCTTGAGGACGACGCCCGGGTACTTCATCGTGAGGCGGCTGCCGATGTTGCAGTCGATCCACTTGATCTCGGCTTCCTCGTGCGCGACACCGCGCTTGGTGACGAGGTTGAAGACGTTGTTGGCCCAGTTCTGGACGGTGATGTACTGGATCTTGGCGCCCTTGAGCGCGACGAGTTCGACGACGGCGCTGTGCAGCGTCGAGGTGGAGAACTTGGGGGCGGTGCAACCCTCCATGTACGTCAGCTCGGCGCCTTCATCGGCGATGATGAGCGTGCGCTCGAACTGGCCGAAGTTTTCCGCGTTGATGCGGAAGTAGGCCTGGAGCGGCTGGGCGACCTTGACGCCCTTGGGCACGTAGATGAACGAGCCGCCGGAGAACACGGCGCTGTTGAGGGCGGAGAACTTGTTGTCGCCGGTCGGGATGACCTTGCCGAAGAACTTGCGGAAGATCTCCGGGTGCTCGCGCAGCGCCTCGGTGGAGTTGGCGAAGATGACGCCCTGCTTGGCGACGATGTCCTTGATGTTTGAATACGCGGCCTCGGAGTCGAACTGCGCCTCGACGCCGGCGAGGAACTTCCGCTCCTGCTCGGGGATGCCGAGCCGCTCGAAGGTCTTCTTGATGTCGTCGGGCACCTCGTCCCACGTGCGCTTCGGCTTCTGGCCCTGGGAGAGGTAATAGCGGATCTTGTCGAAATTGATGTTCTCGAGATCCTT
>JAZKEV010000002.1:0-15532 GCA_040386765.1 Verrucomicrobiota bacterium
GTAGTTCGCCCGGTGGTCTGCTTCCCTTAGGTGGAGAGTTCCCAACATGTAAGCGGCCCATGTCGTTCGATAGCGCCGCGCTTCCGCGGGTAGTTCGAGGACCGCCAGCCATTGCGTCTCGGCCTCTCGATTGTCTCCGCGACGCCACGCCACCGCGCCGCGCAGATAGCCGGCAATTTCCGCTGACAAGCCCTCCGGCAACGCCGTGGTGAAGTCTTCGGTCTCCTCGTTCCGAGGACGGCGGTCCCGCTTCTCCGTCCAGGCATCGAGTTCGCGGCGGAAGCGCTCGTAGTTCTCGACGATCACGCGCGCCCGCGTGGCGGCTACGCCCTCCGCCGCGAGGGCACGCCGCAGGTCGGCCAGCTCGACCTGGATCATTGGCCGCTCGTCCGCCGCGACTTTGTTGAAGCGCAGCCGCACGTCGGCGGCGATGCGAGTGATCTCCTGTTCGAAGCTGCCCTCCGGCGCGCGCAGCAGCTCGCGCTCCGGCATGGCATAGTAGCTGTTGGGGAATTCCGGCCCGCAGGCGACGGCTGCACTGGCCAATGCCAGCGCCACGGCCGCGCCAAGTCTACGGCGCCGCCGGCAAAGAAACCTCGAGGGAAATTTCATCGGGAAAGCGCAGCCACGCGATCCTCACCTTCCCGCCAGGCGCCAACACGGCGTCCGTCGTCACGTTTGCTGCACGCACATTTCCCTGCGCCTCTCCGCCGCGGATTTCCAGTCTAAAACCGCCAATTCCGTCGGCCGCGAGCACGCGCATGTCGCCCGACCACTTCAGCGCGAGTACCGCGGGCAGCGGTTCCGTCGTCTGCCCGCGATTCTCGATCACGATCTCCGCCAGGCCACGCTCCGGCCACTCCACCGCGGCCTCGATCCGCTTCACCGGCATCTCACCCCGCAGCACGGTGGAAAAAGTCTTCGCGTGCCAGTTGTAGCGATCGCGCGCAACCGGCAGCCGAAACCAGATCACGCCGGTGCAGTGCTTCGGCGGCTCGACGCGCAGCTCACGCGCCAGCCGCGCCATCGCCGCCGCATCCGCCCGCACAACGCGCTGCTGCGTGCCCGCAGGCCACGTTGGCCGCGCGCCCTCCGCCGCGAGCCCGAGAAATTTTCCCGCCGCATCGAAGCCCAGCAGGTAGCCGTAGGTTGGCAGCGCTATGCGAAACAGCACGCCCGTCGCGCTGGCCTGCTTCGCCCACGCCTTCGCCTTTTCCGGGTCGCACAGCACAAAGGCCGCATCCGGCCCCTTCGGCCGCTCCAGCGAATGCACCTGCAGCACAAACCCATCCGTCCCCCGCGCGAGTGGCGTGAAGTCCGCATGCTTCAGCCACGCCGGCAGCGCCGTGATGACGAGCTTCGTCTTTGCCGCCGCCGTTTCTGTCCGCAACGCCGCCAGCCATTGCCGGTATCCCGCCAGCTTCGACTCTGCGCAGTCGTAGTCGATCTGCACCTCCGCCACCGCGAGCCCCGCCTCTCGCGCCTTGGTCAACATCCCGCGCAGCAGCGAGACCAGCATCCTCGCGGTAGCGTCGTCCTGCGCGAAAGCGCCCGCGTAGTCGTTGATCCGCAGCGCCAGCCCCACCGGCGTCCCCAGCGCCGCCAGCGCCCGGTAGTTCACTGCGGGCCGCACGAGCTCCGGCCTTGGCTTCCACGACACCTCCGCCGCGAGCACGCACACCCCGTCAAGCTGCGGCGCCAACGCCTTTACCGCCTCGACCACCTCCTCATCAAATTGGCGCTGCCACACGTACGCCTCCTGCGTGGCCGTGCGCCCTACCGTCGTCCCTCCAACCACCGCCCATACCGCGAGCAATAACCGGAGCAGCGGAGGCATCTCAAAACTCCCCGGCGGCCCACGCAGCCTGTTGTAGGAGCGGCTTTACGCCGCGACCCACACAAGGACGAACACCCAACCACAAAATCGGCCGCCGGCTCGCAGGCGCTCCATGGCAGTTGGCCAAGCGCCAGCAGGCTGGCGGCCGAGCACGCGGGCGGCGCTCCTGAGGAGCGCCGCGTAAAACCGCCCCTGTAACCCGGCGCCGCGCCTTGTTCATAACTCCCGCCCCTATCTCTTCGCCGTCAGCATGTCGCGGAAGATCTGCGTGGCCTTCGACAGCTCGTCGGCCGTCGCATTCAGTGGCGGGAGCATCCGGATCACGTTGCCGCCCGCGCTCGGCACCAGCAGGCCGCGCTCGCGGAGGGCGGCGATGTAGGGACTCGGATCGCCAGTCATCTGGATGCCAACGAGGAATCCGATGCCGCGCACCGCCACGACGTGCTTCGGAAACTCTACCGCGATCTTCCGCAGCTCCGCGTGCCACGGTCCACTCAGGCTCCCCACCTTTTCCAGCAAGCCGTCGCGCTCGATCACATCGAGAACGGCGAGCGCCGCGGCGCAGGCCAGCGGCGTGCCGCCGAAGGTTGTGCCGTGGTTGCCCGGGTGAAACAGCTCCGCGAACCGCTCGTGCACCCACATCGCGCCGATCGGGAAGCCGCCGCCGAGGCCCTTGGCCATGCCGATCGCGTCGGGCCTGACCCCGAGGTATTCGTACGAGTAGAATTTTCCGGTCCGCCCCACGCCGCACTGCACCTCGTCGAGCATCAGCAGCAGGTTGTGTTTGTCGCACAGCTGCCGCAGCCCGCGCAAGAATTCCGGCGTGCAGGGATTGATCCCACTCTCGCCTTGAATCGTCTCGATAAAGATCGCCGCCGTGTCGCCATCGACCAGCGCGGCAAACGACTCGAGGTTGTTGATCTCGCCAAACGAGAAGCCCGCGACCATCGGCTTGAAGCCTTTTTGGATCTTCTCCTGCGGCGTCGCGCTCATGCCGCCGAAGGTGCGGCCATGAAAGGCATTCTTCGCGCAGATGATCTTGTAGCATTTGCCGTCTTCGCCGCCGGCCTTCTGCACCCCGTGCAGGCGCGCGAGCTTGATCAGCGCTTCGTTCGCCTCGGCGCCGCTGTTGCAGAAAAACACCCGGCCCGGCCCCGCGTAGCCCACGATCCGCCGCGCGAGGTCGCCCTGCAGGGGATTGCGGAAGAGGTTGCTGACGTGGATCAGCTCCGCAGCCTGCCGCTGGACCGCCGCCACCCAGTACGGGTGACAATGGCCGAGCGCGCTCACCGCGATGCCGGACGTGAAGTCGAGATAGCCGTTGCCGGCATCGTCCCATACCTGCGTGCCGCGGCCGCGGACGAGCGTGAGAGGAGCGCGCGCATAGTTTTTCAGGACATGCGCGTCGTAAAGCTCAGCCGTGCTGGTGCGAACGATGGAAGGACTATTCATTTTCGAGTGCCGATTTCGGATTGCCGATCGCCGGGATGCAAGCTGCCGCAAGTATGAACACCGTTACTCCGGCTACACAAATTTTCCCACACACTTCGACCTCAGGGCGGTGCGTTGCTTCAAATCGGCAATCGGAAATCGCCCTTTGGAAATGCCGAGCCTCAACCGTGCACGATCTCGGTGCCAATGCCCTTGTCGGTGAAAATCTCGAGGAGCAGCGAGTGCGGCAGGCGACCGTCAATGAAGTGCACGCGTTGTACGCCCTCCTGCAGGGCGCGGACAGCGCTCTGCACTTTGGGGCGCATGCCCTTGTCGATGACGCCCTTCTTCTTGAGGTCGTCGACTTGCGCGATCTTCAGCGTCGAGATCAGCGAGTTCGGGTCGGCGGGATTCGAGAGCAGGCCGGGGACGTCGCTCATGTAAACCAGACGGCGTGCGCGCAGGGCGCTCGCCACGCGGCCCGCCGCGAGATCGGCGTTCACATTGTAGGGCTTGCCATCGTGGCCCTCGGCGACGGGTGAAATGATCGGGATGTAGCCCTCGCCGATCTCCTTCTTGATGAGCTTCACCTTCACCTCGGTCACGTCGCCGACATAGCCGAGATCGACCGGATTCCCGTCGTCATCCGTCGTGAGCTTTTCGCAAACGAGCACCGTGTCGCCGGGTAGGCCCTTGGGCTTGCCTTTGGCGCTCGCAACGGCGTCGCACACTTCCTTGTTCACGATCTCATCGAGCGTCTTCTTCACCACCGCGATCGTAGCCTCGTCGGTCACGCGGAGGCCGTTGATGAAAGTCGCCTTCAGTCCCGAGGTCTCCATCGCCCTGGTGATCGCCTTGCCGCCGCCGTGCACGACGACGACGTTGATGCCCACCGCGGCCAGCACCGCGATGTCGTAGGCCACGCGCGTGCGCGCGACCGGATCGGGATCATCCATGAAGGAGCCGCCGTATTTCACGACGAACGTGGAACCACGGAAATCCTGAATGTAGGGCAGTGCTTCGAGGAGCACTTTCGCCTTGGCGGTGATTTCTACAACGTTCATCGGCGAATCAGTGCACGGCGCGCGGCCGCGGATTGGAGGTGGAGACGGGAAAGAGCGCTCACGTGTTCAAAGAGAAAAATCGAATAAGGCATAGCGCGCGCGCATTTCCATAAAAATTTTCGCGGACCGTCGTGCTCTGTTTCCAAAAGGTGCGCGGTTCTCATGGCGCACGACGACGCGATGAGGCACTCGAACCGATTCCCCGCCCTGCTTTGCGCATCGAGCAAAGACCGGAGCGGCGACGATCGGTTGCATCGTCCAACCGATAGCTTGCGTGAAAATCTTCTTCACTCCGCGACGCCGCGACCCAACGTCTTCCGCGTGCCGAGCACCCAACTCTCTTTCGAAAATCGCGCCGCGCATCGCGCGTGGCTAGCCTCGCAGGCCGCCCTGCCCGCCGGATTTCGCGTCGGCACCACGCGCTTCGACTTCATGCCTATCGAGGCGCCGAAGCCCGCGAAGATGACGCTCACGCTCATCACACTCGAGCAGCCGACGGCGGATTTCGCCGCGATGTTCACGCGTAACGCGTTCCCCGGCGCCCCGATTATCGTGGGCCGCAAACGCCTCGCCGAGCCGTCGGTGGGCGCGATCATCATCAACAACAAGATCTCCAATGTCTGCGCGCCCAACGGCGTGGAGACCTCCGAGAAGATCTGCGCCGCCACCGCGCAGCAGCTCGGGCTCACCGCGGGCCAGGTGATTCCCAGCTCCACGGGTATCATCGGCTGGTCCCTCCCGGCCGATGCGATCATCGGCGCACTGCCGCAGGCGGCCGCCACGCTCACCGGCGAGTCGATCCTCCCCGCCGCGGAGGGTATCGTCACCACCGATCTCTATCCCAAGATCCGCCGTGCCGCCGTCGGCGCCGGCAGCATCGTGGGCATCGCCAAGGGCGCCGGCATGATCGAACCCAACCTGGCGACGATGCTCGTCTACATCCTCACGGATGTGACGGTGCCCCGCGCCGAGCTCCGCCAGATGCTGGCCCGCGCCGTCGACTCCAGCTTCAACGCGATCAGCATCGATAGCGATACGAGCACCTCCGACACCGTCGTCGCCCTCTCTTCCGGCCGCGTGCCATGCACCGATTGGGGTGCTTTCGAGCGTGGTTTGCATCAGGTATGCCGCGACCTCGCCGAGGACGTCGTCCGCAATGGCGAAGGCGTCCGCCATGTCATCCGCGTTACGGTGAAGAATGCCGCCAGTCTTGGCCTGGCTCGTGCGCTCGGCAAAGCCGTTGTCAATGGGCCGCTCTTCAAGTGCGCCGTTGCGGGTAACGATCCGAACGTGGGCCGCCTCATCCAGGCCATCGGCAAGCACGTCGGCGCCCATGCGCCCAGCACCAATCTCACCAAGCTCACGGCCAAGCTCGGCGGGGTGGAGATTTTTGCCACTGGCGTATTTCAGCTGAACCCGGAGAAGGAGCTGGCGCTGGTGAAACATCTGCGGGAAGCCGAACTTTACCAGAGTGCTCCGCCGAAGGATGGCGTCTTCGCGCCGCCGGTGGATTTCCCGCCGCATGAGCGGTGCGTGGAGCTCGAGATCGATCTCGGTAACGGTGCGGCGTCCGCAACCGTGCTCGGTGGCGATCTCACGCACGAGTACGTAAGTGAGAATGCAGACTATCGCAGCTAGCTGCTGCGCCATTCCGATTGGCAATTTCCAATTGCCGATTTGAGAGCGAGCGAGCCGAAGCCGCCTTCAAATCGGCCATCGCCAATCGGAAACCGTAAATCAGATCAACCCGGCGGTCTCGTCGAAGCCGCACCAGAGGTTCATGATCTGGACGGCCTGGCCGCTCGCGCCCTTCACGAGGTTATCCTCCGCGGCGGTGATGATGAAGTTCCCCGTGCGCGGGTCGTGGACCGCCGACATGTCGATGCGGTTCGTGCCGACGACGTGGGCGGTGTCGGGCGTCTCGCCGCTGGGGAGCACCTGCACGAAGGGGCGGCCGCCGTACGCCTGTTTCCACGCCGCGTAAAGCTGCTCTATCGTGCCACCCGGCGAGGAGGGCACGGTGATTGTCGTCGCGATGCCGCGCCGCATCGGGGCGAGGTGCGGGTTGAACTGGATGATGGTCGGCGCACCGGTGTGCAGCGCGAGCTGCTCCTCCACTTCGGCGAGGTGCCGGTGCTTCACGAGGCCGTAGGCTTTGATGCTCTCGGCCCGCTCCACAAAGAGGTACATCTCGTCGACTTTCTTGCCCGCACCGCTCACGCCGGAGTACGAGTTCACCACGATGTGCTCGCGGGTGATCACGTTGGCCTTCAGCAGCGGGACCAAGGGCACGAGGATGCTCGTTGGGTAGCAGCCGGGGGCCGCCACGAGCTTGGCCTCGGTCTTCCAGGCCGGAGGCGTCAGCTCAGGGAGCACGAACCGCGCGCTCGGCAGCAGGTCCGGCGCGTGGTGCTCGCCGTAGTACTTCTGGTAGGTGGCGAGCTGCGCGATCCGGAAGTCGGCGCTCAGGTCGATCACCCGCTTGCCGCCGGCCACGAGCGCCTTGGCGTACGTCGCGGCTGCGCCGTGGGGCAGTGCGAGGAAAAAGAGGTCGATATCGCTCGCCGCCAGCGCCGCCGGATCGGAATCGCTAAAGGTCAGCCCCTTGTCCGCTCCGCGCACGGAGGGGATCACGGCGGCAAGGGGTTTGCCCACTTGCGAACGCGACGTCACGGCCGCCAGCGTCACGTTTGGGTGACCCAGCAGCAGTTTAACTAGCACCTCACCCGAGTAACCGGATGCGCCGACGATTCCGACTTTCATAGGACAACCACAGTCGCCCACGACGGGTCAGGAATCCAGTGTGATTTTCCCTCGTCGCCGAACAGTCACCTGTTCATTAGCGGCGCAACTGCACGCAGTAGGAAGGGCTCACATGGGAGCGATGAGGCGGAGATTGACGACGGAGCACTGCGGCGGCCGGTCGGCCGGCTTTATCTAAATCTGATGGGGGCACCGCGCCGCCAATTTTTCCGAGCCAGGCGGGTCAGAGACCCGCCCTACTCCGGATCGCCGCTCAAAAGGTGAAGGAGTACGACAGGCTCACCACGCCTCGGCCGACAGCGGCGGTGTTCTCCGACTTGGGCAGCATGCCCTGCTTCACTTCGTTGTCGTAGCCGCGCACGTAGGCGATGCCGACGGTGAGCTTGGAGTTCGTCGAAAACTGAAACGGCAGGGCGACGCCCGCCGACCAATAACTGCCCCAGTTCGCCACATCGGGCAGCGCGTCTTCGACGGCGTTCTCCCATTTGTAGGTGCCAACGGTCGCGGTGAAGTCCAACTCCGTGCCGAGTTCCTTCAGCGGCAGTGCGTAAAAAGCCGTCAGCTCAGCCGTCGGCCCCTCCAGCACGAGGTCGTAGTAGACCTTCGGGGTGAGCCGCAGGCCGTTGATGGTGTAATTGAAGGCGATGCTTGGCTCGAACGTCTGCTTGTAGAAGCCTGCAGACTTGTCGGCGTCGGGGTAGATATACCACGTGGCGCCGATGGCGAACGAGGCGGCATCGTTTAGCTTAAAGTTATAACTGCCATAGAGATCGACCTCCGGGTCGGAGACTCCCGGCACCTCATCCTTGATCGGCGTGCTGGCCCAGATCCCGAGCGACAGGTCGCCACTGGTCATGTCGAGATTGGGCTGGAAGGCTGGCCCACCAAGCCGCACCCCGCGAAACATGTACTGTGAGACCACGGCGGGGGTGAGCGTCCAGGTAGCCGAGGAGGCCGTCGAAGTCGTGGTTTGGGCGTGGCTGGAAGAGGCTCCGGAGGCGGCCAGTAGGGCTCCAAGGAGGGCAAAAGGGGGGATTTTTCTCATAGTTATTTTTTGTTAATCAAAATTTATCCATGAATGAAATCGATGGAATTCATGAACCTTACTAACCACCCAATCAGTTACTTCATTCATGCACTTTCATAGGAAAACCAACTCTCTTCGTACGAGATTTTGCGTGATCTTAACCTTTTTCACTCTGCCGCGCCACCTTCCGTGAGAGCGAGCCGGGCCCTTCGCATGTCATAACATCCCCGCTCCCGGCCCAGCTTGGCAAGGTTGCTGCTAAACCAGCTCCGGAAACCGCTCACGCTGTTTTCAACTACACAAACCCTCATCCAAGCCCAATGAATACACGTTTGAAACTCGCGGCGGTGGCCTCTCTTGCTGCCTCTCTGACTGCCCTTGCCGACGTCAAGGTGAACAACAACTTCTCCGTTAACGGTTATGCCGTCGGATCCTGGACCACAACGGATCCGGATGCCGGCACCAAGACCGAGACGTTCTTCAAGAACGGCACGTTGTTCGGCGCCACCGATGCTGTAAAGGTCGGCTTTCTTGGCAACTCGGGTCCCATCAGCGGGTATGGCAGCATCCTCTATCTCCCCGCCGCCGGCTCGACCAATGAAGCCGGTCTGCTTGATGCCTACGTCACCTACGACACCGGCGCGGGCGTCAAGATCACGGGCGGCAAGTACCTGAGCTACCTCGGCTACGAGGCGTTCGACCCGATCAACATGGCGCAGCTGACCTACGGCTACACCATCTTCGCGATTCCGGCCTACCACACGGGCGCCAAGATCGACTACGCCACGAAGACCCTCTCGCTCGGTCTCTCCGTGACGGACTCCGTCTTCGGCGGCGCCAAGGGCTTCTTTGAAGGCGATCGCGAGTTCAGCGACGACGTCGGCGTCGAGGCCATCATGACCTACACCGGCATCGACAAGCTCACGATCTTCGCCGGTATCGCCTCCGAGGATACGCACAATGCCGCGAACAAGCTCTTCATCTTCGACCTCTGGGCCAGCTACAACGTGACCGACAAGCTCACGATTGCCGGCGAGTTCGATGTGCAGGACGATGTGGGCAAGGGCTGGCTCGCCTTCGCGAGCTACAAGTTCACCGACCAGTTCTCCACCGCCTTCCGCGTCAGCGGTTTCAAGGCCGATGGCGGCGGCGACGACACCAAGTGGACGGTCGCCCCCACTATCACGCTCTCCCCCAACGTCTCCCTCCGCGCCGAAGTTTCCTTCGCCGATGGCGACACCTGGGGCAAGTACACCTTCTTCGGTGTCCAGGGCGTCCTGAAGTTCTAATGTCTCTCGCGCCGGCTGCCTCGTGCAGCCGGCGCTTTTTCCGTCAGACCTTGTTAGTCACGGCGGTCATAGGCCGCCGTTTGTTCGCCGGAGTTCGCTGCCTCTGCCTCCTCGCTTCGGCCCTCCCCATCCCCTTCACCCCTTTTCGTTAGTGTCCGATCCAACCAGCGGATCGCCTAGGCCACTGCCGTGCCCAATCGGTCCGCTCGTCTCACCTCCCCCTGTAGCGTTATGACCAAAAAACTCACCTCCCTCCTCAGCGCTGGCGCGATCGCGCTCGGCGCTTCGCTCGCCTCTGTCGCGAGCGCCGCCGAGACCGTCAAGGTCGGCGTCCTCCACTCGCTCTCCGGCACGATGGCGATCAGCGAGACCTCGCTGCGCGACATCCTCCTCTTCACCTTCGACGAGATCAACGCCAAGGGCGGCGTGCTCGGCAAGAAGATCGAGCCCGTCGTCGTCGATGGCGCCTCCAACTGGCCGCTCTTCGCCGAGAAGGCGAAGCAGCTCCTCGAGCAGGACAAGGTCGCCGTGACCTTCGGCTGCTGGACCTCCGTCTCGCGCAAATCCGTTCTCCCCGTTTACGAAGGCAACAACGGCCTCCTCTTCTACCCCGTGCAATACGAGGGCGAAGAAGAGTCGAAGAACGTCTGCTACACCGCCGAGGCCGTCAATCAGCAGGCCACGCCTGCGGTCGACTACTACCTGAAGGAAGGCAAAAAGAAGTTCTACCTCCTCGGTTCCGACTACGTCTATCCGCAGACCACGAACCTCGTCCTCCTCGAGTATCTCCTCTCCAAGGGTGTTAAGCTCGAGAACATCGGCGGCGGCTTCCGCAAGGACGGCTCCGGCAAGATCATCTCCGCCGGCAAGTACACGCCCTTCGGCCACACCGACTACCAGCAGATCATCGCCGAGATCAAACAGTTCGCCGCCTCCGGCAACGCCTGCGTGATCTCGACCCTGAACGGCGACACCAACGTGCCCTTCTTCAAGGAGTACGCCGCCGCCGGCCTCACCGCCGAGACCTGCCCGGTCGTTTCGTTCTCCATCTCGGAAGACGAATTCCGCGGCCTGCCCGCCGCCCAGCTCGTCGGCCAGCTGGGTTGCTGGACGTACTTCCAGTCGATCAACTCACCCGCCAACAAGAAGTTCGTCGCTGACTTCCAAGCCTGGCTGAAGAAGACCACCGTCCCCGGCATCGTGAAGGAAGGCCGCGTCACCTGCTCCCCGATGGTTCTCTCCTACGTCGGCGTTTACCTGTGGAAAGCCGCGGTCGAGAAGGCCGGCTCCTTCGATGTGGACAAGGTTCGCGAGGCCTACAAGTCCGGCCTCTCGTTCGACGGTCCCGGTGGCAAGGTCACCACGCAGAAGAACATGCACGTCACCAAGAATGTGTTCATCGGCGAGACCAAGGCCGACGGCCAGTTCAAGATCCTCAGCACGTTCAACAACGTGTACGGCGAGCCCTGGCTCAAGGGGAAGTTCAAGTAAGCCGGCGCCCTTCCCAACAACTATCAACCCGTCATCGCCCAGCGGTTAGCACACTTCGCGATGACACAAAGGGCGGGCGCTAAAGAGCGCCCGCCTTTTTCGTTTGGCACGGCTCTAGCATTAATGACGCGCCCCTTAATGATGAATTTTTTTGCTCGATGGACCCGCTCCGCAGTTGCGGCGCTCCTGTTAGCCACCGTCTCCGCACCCCTCCTCCAAGCCGCTGATTCTGCGCGTCAGATCATCGCACGCGCCGCCGTCACCGAAGACGCCAGCCAGCAGCGCGACGTCATTACCACCCTCACCGGTCAGGGCGACCCCGCAATCGCGCCGCTCCTTGAAGCGTGGCGCACCGACAAGCTTTTCGTCTACACCGCGCCCGATGGCACGAAGATCCCCGTCCAGCTCGCTCCAGAAAAGGACGACAACAACACGCAAGCCGCCACCCGCATCGATACCGGCGCGCCACTGACCGATGCCGCAGGTAAGCCGCTCCGCCTCCTCGCCTCCGATCTCAGCGCCGTCGAGCACAGCTCCGGCTTGCGTCGCGCGATGAAGGCCGTCCTCGATCTCGCCGACATCGCCTCCCCCGAGCCCGCCAAGCGCGTGAAGGCCATCCTCACCATCGGCCTTGCGCAGGACGTTGAGAAACTTCCCATCCTCCAAGCCCGCCTGAAAATCGAGACCGAGCCCACCGTGCAGCGAGCCCTCCGCGAATCCATCTCGCTCGCGCAGCTCAAGGACGATAACGACGACGTGAAGCTCGCCGCCGTCGTCGAGCTCAAGGCCCTCCAATCGCTCGCGAGCACCGACTTCCTCACCCGCGCGCTTCGGGAGGCCGAGGCCGCCGGCAAGACGGGCCTCGTCAAAGCCGCGCAGGAAGCGTTGCGCGCCGTCGAGGGCCACCGCTCTGCGGTCGATTTCTTCGGCACGCTCTTCCGCGGCGTCTCGCTCGGCAGCATCCTCCTCGTCGCCGCGCTCGGCCTCGCGATCACCTTCGGCCTGATGCGCGTGATCAATATGGCGCACGGCGAGATGATCGCAGTCGGCGCCTACACGACCTACCTCGTGCAGAATATTTTCGGCGCGGGCATCACGATCCCGTTCTTCGGCCTCAGTCTCCCGATCTTCGGACTGAATCTCACGGGCTCCGCGTACCAATGGTATTTCATCGCCGCGCTGCCGTTGAGCTTCATCGCCGCGGCGATCGTCGGCATTGGGCTCGAGCGCAGCGTCATCCGCTTTCTCTATCGCCGTCCGCTCGAGAGCCTCCTCGCCACGTGGGGCGTCTCGCTCGTGATGCAGCAGTGCCTGCGCCTGATGTTCGGCTCGAACAACGTGCAGGTTTCCAGCCCGACCTACCTGAGCGGCAACTGGCTCGTGAACGACATCATCCTCGGCTGGAACCGCGTCTTCGTGATCGGCTTCGCGATCCTGATCGTGTTCGGCATGTGGCTCGTCCTCACCAAGACACCCCTCGGCCTGCTCATCCGCGCCTCGATGCAGAATCGCACCATGGCCTCCTGCATGGGCGTCCGCACCGAGCGCGTGAATATGCTCACCTTCGGCCTCGGCTCCGGTCTCGCCGGGCTCGCGGGCGCGTTTCTCAGCCAGATCGGCAACGTCGGTCCCTCGCTCGGCCAGGGTTACATCATCGACTCCTTCATGGTCGTCGTGGTCGGCGGCGTCGGCAGCATCGGCGGCACGATCCTCAGCGCCTTCGGCATCGGCGGCATCGACCAGGTGCTGCAGCAATACCTGCCGAACATCGCGCCGGCCCTGGCGTGGGTGCCGGGCATCGGCGGCTTCATTCAAAACCTCGCCCAGGACGCTGCGGTCTTCGGCAAGATCCTCGTTCTCGCGGGCATCATCCTCTTCCTGCAGTGGAAGCCCGCCGGTCTCTTCGTCACCCGCAGCCGCAACTTGGAAGATTGATCGATGAGCGCCCAACAAGTCCGCCGCATAGAATTCATCGCCGTCGCCGTCATCGCGACGCTCCTCATCGTCGTCGTGCCGCTGGCTCATGCCTACGGCGGGATCAGCAATTTCTGGATCAGCGTCTTTGGAAAGTATCTCTGCTACGCCCTGCTCGCGATCTCCGTCGATCTCCTCTGGGGCTACACCGGCCTCCTCTCGCTCGGCCAGGCGCTGTTCTTCACCCTCGGAGGCTACATGCACGGCATGTACCTCATGCGCATGATCGGCGATCTCGGGCAGTATAAGAAACCGATCCCCGACTTCCTCGTGTTTCTTGGGTGGGAAAAATTGCCGGCGTTCTGGGAGCCGTTCTCCAGCTTCCCGTTTGCGCTCACCATGGTCTTCGTAGTCCCGGGGGTGATCGCCTACATCTTCGGCTTCCTCGCCTTTCGCTCCCGCATCAAGGGCGTTTATTTCTCGATCCTCACGCAGGCGCTGACCTACGCCGCGTCGATCATGTTTTTCCGCAATAACCTGCTCCTCGGCGGCAATAACGGGTTCACGGATTTCAAGTTCATCCTCGGCCACAGCCTCGCCGATCCCGCGACGGGCCGCGGCCTCTACATCGCGACCGCCGTCACCGTCCTCCTCGCCTACCTCTTCTGCCGCTGGCTGAGCCGCACCAAGTTCGGCCTCGTGCAGCAGGCTATCCGCGATGGCGAGAACCGCGTGCTCTTCAGCGGCTACGCCACCGCGCACTTCAAGCTCTTCATCTTCGTCGTCGCGGCGCTCATCGCCGCGGTCGGCGGCGCGCTCTACACGCCGCAGGTCGGCATCATCAACCCCGGCGAGATGCAGGCCGACAAGTCACTCGAAGCCGTTGTGTGGGTCGCCGTGGGAGGCCGCGGCACGCTGCTCGGCCCGATCCTCGGCGCCATCAGCATCAACGCCCTCAAGACGTGGGCCACGAATGCGTTTCCCGATCTCTGGCTCCTCATCCTCGGCGGTCTCTTCATCCTCGTCGTCCTTTTCCTTCCCGGCGGCCTCGTCAGCATCCCCGCCCGTCTGAAGGCCGCTTACAAAAAAATCACCGCCCGCCGCACGGCTCCCACCACCGACGCCACGCCCGCCTCTGCGAAATCATAAATCGTAAGTCGTAAATTTCGCCAATGCCTCACCCGCTCCTCACCGTCGAAGACGTCTCCAAGACGTACGATGGCTTCAAGGCCATCACGAACCTCAACTTCTACCTCTACGAAGGCGAGCTGCGCACCGTCATCGGTCCCAACGGCGCGGGCAAATCCACGTTCTTCGATCTCATCACCGGCCGCGCCAAGCCCGATAAAGGGAAACTCGACTTCGGCACCGATCCGGCCGCGAGCCACGACCTCACCGAGCTCAACGAATACGAGATCAACCGCCTCGGCATCGGCCGCAAATTCCAAACGCCCAGCGTCTACACGGAGCACACGGTCTTCGACAACCTCGTGCTCTCACTCAAGGGCCCGCGCGGGGTCTTCGCCTCACTCTTCCATCGTCTCTCCTCCACCGACCGCGACCGCCTCGACGAAATCCTCAAAACCGTCCGCCTCGACGGGAAACGTGAGTGGAAGGCCGGCCTCCTCGCCCACGGCGAAAAGCAGTGGCTCGAGATCGGCATGCTCCTCGCGCAGGATCCCAAAGTGCTCCTCGTCGACGAACCGGCCGCCGGTATGACCGACGACGAGACCGACCGCACCGGCGATCTTCTCCTCTCCCTCGCCGGCAAGCACAGCCTCGTGGTGATCGAACACGACATGGCCTTCGTGAAACAGATCGCCCGCAACGGCCAGGTGACTGTCCTCCACCAGGGCACCGTCCTCTGCGAGGGCAAATTCGACGAAGTCCAATCCGACCCAAAAGTCCGTGAAGTCTACCTCGGCCGCGGCAAGCACGGTACCCGATGAACCTGGAGTTGAGACACAGAGCACACCGAGGGGGCACAGAGACCACGGAGCCAATCGTTCCGTCCTCCGTGATCTCTGTGCTCACCTCCGTGTTCTCTGTGTCCCACTAAAACCCGTCTCTCTCGTGTCCGCCCTCCTCCAACTCTCCGGCATCGAAACCTACATCGGCGGCTCGCGCATCCTTCGCGGCGTCGATCTTGAGATCCATCCCGGCGAGGTCGTCGCCCTCATGGGACGCAACGGCGTCGGCAAGACCACCACGCTCCGTTCCATCACGGGCGTCCTCCCCGTCCGCGCCGGCAAGATCACGCTTGCCGGACAGGCGATCGAGAAGCTCCCGATGGATGTCCGCGCCCGCGCTGGCATCGGCTACGTGCCGCAGGGTCGCGACATCTTCCCGCATCTCACCGTAGAGGAAAACCTCCAGATCGGTCTCGTCGTGCACGGCCGCAAAGGCGCCGCGGCCAAGGCCGGACTCGAGCGCGTCTTCGCCCTCTTCCCCGTGCTCAAGGAGATGCTCGCGCGAAAGGGCGGCGTCCTCTCCGGCGGTCAGCAGCAGCAGCTCGCCATCGGTCGCGCGCTCCTCACTAATCCGAAGCTCCTTATCCTCGACGAACCGACCGAGGGCATCCAGCCCTCGATCATCGAGCAGATCGGCGACACGCTGAAAAAGCTGAAGACGGAGGGTTTCACGCCCAATCCCAGCGAGGAAATCCAGAGCGCGATCAAAACCCTCAAGGCCGAGGGCAAACTCGCGATCCTTCTCG
>JAZKEV010000003.1:0-846 GCA_040386765.1 Verrucomicrobiota bacterium
CACCGCCGCAACGCTCAATCTCGGCAACGTCAACGCAGCAGCCGCCGGCAATTACGACGTGATAGTCCGCGATGCTTTGGGCGGCAGCACGACCTCTTCCGTCGCGTTGCTCCGAGTCAACAAGGCCAGCGCGACCGTCACCGTTCCGCCTGTCTTTGTTTCCTATACGACCGGCCCGCACGCCGCGTCGGCCACCACCACGCCCCCCGGTCTCGGCGTCATATTCTCGTACGTGGGCACCGGCAGCACGACCTACGGCCCCACGAGCTCCCCGCCGGTTGGATCCGGGACTTATACGGTGACGGCCACCATCAATAACAGTGACTATCAGGGCACCGGCACCGCCCCGCTCACGATCTCCAAGGCGTCCGCCCCCATCGTCCTCGGCTCGCTCTCCGTCGACTACGATGGCCGGCCCCATGGCGCCACGGCCACCACCACGCCCCCCGGCCTGCCCGTCACATTTACCTACAACGGCTCGAATATCATCCCCACCAACGCCGGCAGCTATCCCGTCGTCGCCACCGTCAATCACGCGAACTATGCCGGCTCCGCGAACGGCACGCTCACGATCGCGCGGATCCCCGCCACGCTCACCTTCGGCGGACTCACCGCCACATACGATGGCACGCCGCGCAACGTCACGAGCACCACCGCGCCGGCCAGCCAGGCCGTCGTCGTCACCTACGAGGGCATCTCCGGCACCACCTACGGGCCGAGCACGACCGCCCCCACGGCGCCCAGCGCCACGGAGGTCCTCGCGATCGATTTTCTCGAGGATGCGCCTGCCATTCGCGCGCACACTCGCGCGGATGGCCTTTCATCGCGGTTAATGAGGGATGATGA
>JAZKEV010000003.1:856-18692 GCA_040386765.1 Verrucomicrobiota bacterium
CTCCGCGAGCAACTACACCGGCACGATCACCGACACGCTGGTCATCGGCGTCGCAGCGCAGGCGATCACGTTTGTCCAGCCCTCGGACCGCCTCATCGCTGCGGGCTCGTTTACGCTCGCCGCGACGAGCAGCAGCGGATTGCCGGTTGCCTTCACGGTCGTCAGCGGCTCGCCCGATATCGCGACGCTCGCGGGCGATATACTCACGCCCACCGGCGCCACCGGCACGGTCACGATCCGCGCCGCGCAGGCCGGCAATGCCAACTACCTCGCCGCGGCCCCCATCGAGCGCTCCTTCCGCTTCGTCGCCGATGCGACGCCACCCGTCATCATCGTGCCACCCGTCGACACTGTCGGGTACCTCGGCTCCTCCGTCACGTTGACCGCCATCGTCGGCGGCGCGCCCACGCCTACCGTGCAGTGGCGCAGGAACGGGACCGACATCCCGGGTGCCACCACGACGTCGCTTCTGCTGGCCTCGCTCACGCTCGCCGACGCCGGGCTCTATCAGATCGTCGCCACCAACCTCGCCGGCTCCGTCGCCAGCTCCGGCTCCGCGCTCACCATCACGAAGCGCCCGCAGACGATCGCCTTCGATGTCGCCGCGTCGCCCTACCCCGCTGGCACCGCACTCACGCTGACTGCGACCGCGAGCTCGTTCCTGCCCGTCACCTTCACAATCGTCTCGGGCGCTGCGTCGCTCAACGGCAGCAGCCTCATCGGCCAGAATGGTCCCGTCGTCATTCGCGCGACGCAGGCCGGCGACGCAACCTACGAGGCCGCCGAGCCGGTCGAGCGTACGCTCACCTTTGTCACGGGTGGGCTCTCGCCCTTCATCGCCGTGCCGCCCACCGACCAGACGGTGAGCGTTGGCGCCAACGTCACCTTCGCCGCCAACGCCCTCGGCTCGCCCACGCCGACCTTTCAGTGGCAGAAGGAGGGCGTGAATATTTCCGGCGCGACGAATGCCGCGCTCGTGCTCCCCGGCGTCACGCTCGCCGATACCGGCCGCTACACGCTGATCGCCACCAACCCCTCCGGCGTCGCGCGCGCCTCCGCGCAACTCACCGTCCGCTCCGCGCCGCAGATCGTCACACAGCCCGAGAGCCGCAGCGTCGCCCTCGGCTCGTCGGCCTCGTTCCAGGTTGTCGTCATCGGTTTTCCCGCGCCCACGTATCAATGGCGGCGCAACGGCACGGGCATCGCCAATGCCACGCGCGCCACGCTCGATTTCCCCCGCGTCAATGCCGGCGACGCCGGTCGCTACGATGTCGTGGTCACGAATTCTCTCGGCGCGGTCACCAGCAACGTCGCCACGTTGAACGTCGAGGCCAATAGCTTTGCCGGAAATTATTTCGGTCGCTTCTCCGGCGCAAATGGCACCGGCGATTTCGCACTCCACGTCCGCGCCAATGGCACCGCCGCTTTCTTCGGTCACCTCCCCGGCCTCCAAACCGGGCTCGCCACGCTCTCGCTGCCGATTTCCGGCACCGGCGAGTTCTCGCTCACGGTCACCACGCTCGCCGCCGCACCCGAGCTCGAAGCCGCCGGCACGACTCCGCCCGTCGCCGCCGCGCCGCGTCCCGTGACGCTCAGTGGCCGCCTCGACGCCGCCGGCGGCAACGTCGTCGGCACGATCACCGAGCTCGGCGTCACGCTCGACGGCACGATCAGCCCCACGTCCGGCTCCACCTCAACACAGGCCGGGCTCTATCAAGCCGCCGTCGTCGGCAGCGCGACCGGCCGCGGCTACGCAATCGTCGGCGCCGATGGCCGCGCCTTCGTCTTCACGAGCGACGGAGCCACCCTCGACAGCGTGCGCGGCACCGTGGGCGCCGATGGGCGCCTCACGGCCAACTCGGTCGGCGGCGCCGCGGTCTCACTCGCCTTCGGCACCACCGGCACCTTCACCGGCACCGCGCGCGTCGGCACCGGCCCGGTCATCACGCTCGCCGGCGCCACCGAGGCGCTCACCGGCACGGAGCACCTCGTCAATCTCTCCATTCGCGGCAACACCACCGCCGCCTCGCCGTTGATCACGGGCTTCGTCATCACCGGCACCACCGCGAAACAAGTCCTCGTGCGCGTGGCCGGCCCCGCCCTCGCCGGCGCGCCCTTCAACGTCCCCAACGCGCTCGGCAACCCAACCCTCCAGGTTTTCCGCGGCAATACCTCCACCGCGCAAAACGACAACTGGGGCACGCCCGCCGCCAACGTCGCCACGATCAACGCCGCGTCGACGCAGGCCGGCGCCTTCCCCTTCACCGCCGGCAGCAACGACGCCGCGCTCGTCAGCACGCTCCAGCCCGGCGCCTACACCGTGGTCGTCGGCGGCGGCAATGGCACCGTGCTCGCCGAGGTCTACGAAGTCCTCCAGGCCAACGAAGCGCCGGGCACCCGCCGCCTCGTGAATCTCTCCGCGCGCGGCACCGTTACCGCCGCCGCACCGCTCATCGCCGGCTTCGTCATCGGCGGCACTGCGCCGCAGCGCGTGTTGATCCGCGGCATCGGCCCCAGCCTGGCCGGCGCACCCTTTAACGTCGCCGGCACGCTCCCCAATCCGCAGCTCACGCTCTTCCGCGGCGCGACCGCCATCCGCACCAACGACGACTGGTTCCGCGACACCGCGGCCGCCCCGGTGCTGCGCGACGCCTTTACGCGCGCAGGTGCGTTTGCCCTCGGCGCGCAGAGCCTCGATGCCGCGTTGCTCGTTTACCTCGAGCCCGGCGCCTACACCGTGCAGGTCACCGGCCCCACCAACGCCCAAGGCGGAGCCGCCAACGGCATCGCCCTCGTGGAGATCTACGAATCGATCCCATAAGGTAGCGGCGGTCGTGCCTCCCTGACCGCCACCCTCAACGTCCGCCCGCAGAAAGGCGGCCAAACCGGATCTGGACAGGAAGAGCGGAAAGGCCGGGAAGAAAACAAAGGGCCTAACGTGGAAATGAGGCAGCCGCAAAAAGGCGCGGAAGGCGCAAAAAGAATGGCCTGAAATTTTTGCGGCCAACTGCATCGGTCTGCATCGGTGCTATCTGTCCGATCTGTGGCTACATTTCAGTCTACTCCGCCCTAGCCATCTCACTCCCGTTTCCGTCCCATCGCATTTTCTTTGGCGGGTATTTCCGCGTGCGGGTATGAAAGAAGTAAGAGACGCGATGAACGATGATCAGGAACAGCTCCGGCGCTACGCCACCTCGGGCTCGGAAGACGCATTTGCCGCGCTCGTACAGCGCTTCCTGCCCCTCGTATACGCCGCCGCCCTCCGGCGCATGCGCGGCGACACCCATCGCGCGGAGGATGTGGCGCAGCTGGTCTTCACCGCCCTTGCGCGCAATGCCCGGGCCCTCGCGCACCATCCCGATCTCACCGGCTGGCTCTTTACCACCACGCGCTTCCTCGCCGCCAAGGCCCTGCGGGGCGAGCGCCGCCGGCTCTCGCGCGAACACGCGGCCAGCCTCGACGAGCCGACCATGAGCGAGGACCGCCCCCGCGAAAGCGCCGCGTTTCCCCATGCCGTGCTTGACGATGTGATGATGGAGCTGCGGCAGCTCGACCGGCAGGTGCTGCTGCTGCGTTTCCATCGCGGCCTGCGCCTCGCCGAAATCGGTGCGCAACTCGGCGCCACCGAGAACGCCATCCAGAAACGCCTCGACCGCGCGCTCGACCAGCTAAAGGAGAAGCTCGCGCGCCGCGGCATCACCTCGACGGCCACCGCGGTGGCGCTCGCGTTCGAGCACCAGACCGTCGTGGCCCTGCCCGCGGGACTCGCCGCCGCCGCGACGAGTGCGGGCCTCACCGGCGGCGCCGGCGTGGGCGGCCTGCTCGCCTTCACGAGTCTTATGACAATCTCCAAACTTCAACTCGGCATCGCCGCCGCGGTCGTCGTCGCCGGCTCCGGCGGTCTCGTGTGGGAGGCGCGGGCAAACGCCCAGCTTCGCGCCGACCTTGCCCACCAGACCGCCGTCGCCCGCACGGCCACCGATGAACTCCAAGCTAGGCTCACCTCGCTTTCGCAGCGCGCGGCTGCCGCCGAAGCCGATGCGGCCTCGCTCCAAAAAGCGCTCCAGTCCGCCAAAGCCGCCACCCCACCCGCGAACGCACCGACCCGCACGCTGGTCGATGCCCGCGAGGAGGCGCGCGCGTCGCGTGAGCGCGCCGAACAACTGCGCCGCGACGGCAAATTCCAGGAATCGCTCGATGAGTATCTCAAGTGTTACCGCGAGATCGCGGGCACTCGCGTAGGAATCACCGATCAGCCGTTGATTATGAGTTCGTTGAAAACTTTGGGAGACGAGTATCCCGCGGCGCTCGCCGCGCTGCGCGATCTCCGAGATACTGCGATGCTCAAGCGGCAGGCGGACCCCAGCTCGCGCGAGCTCATCATCGAAATCGCTCTCATCAACGAGCGCCTCGGCGAGGGTCGTGCGAGCCTGGCGCTCTACGACTCGCTGCCCCCGGGCGACCCCGGCCGCCAATCCATCGGCAACATTGCCCACGCTTCCTTCGTCGAAGCCCGCCGGTACGCCGACGCGTTGGCCGGCAAATCCTTTGCCAACATGGTAGGCGAACTGGAACGCCACACCCGCCTTGCGGAGCGCTCGAGCGGCAAGAGCTCCGAAAATGGCCGCGAATTCGTGGTGCAGAGGACCGCCGGCCATATCGAAGTGCTCGCCGGCGTGGGGAAGAACGCCGAGGCGCTCCTCCTCGCCGACAAGCTCCTCGACTTCGATCGCTCCGAGACCACGCAGGCGGCGATCCAGCGCCACCTGACCCGCGCTACTCAAGCCGGGAAGCCGTAGCGGCACGCCTTCGCCTGCGCACCCACGGGCCTTCTGTCATGCTCCTTTCCAGGTTCCACGTTGGCCTCGGCCTCGCCTTCGTCGTCGGCATCGGCGCCAGTTTCACTTGGAAACTGCGGGAGAATAGTCAGCTGCGCGCCGAAGCTACCCAGCACGCCCACGCGACTTCCGCGCATCTTGCCGTGCTTGAGAAAGCGGTGGCTGCGCAAACGCAGCGCGTCGCTGCCGCCGAGAACGAAGTGACGGCGCTCCTGCAGGCCGCAAAGGAAAGCGGCACGGCCTCCTCCTCCCCGCCAGCCCGCAAGGCCGAAAAAGAATCCACCTTCGACGCCGATTCGGCCGCAGATGCTGCCGTCGCCCGGGGCGCCGGCTTGATCAAGCAGGGGAAGCATCAGCAGGCGCTCGAAGAATATCTGACCATCTATCGCGAGCTGCAGTCCATCCGACCCGGCAGCTCTGAATGCCAGCGGTTGATGCGCGCGATCAAGTCGCTCGGCCACACCTACCCGCCCGCCCTCGTTGCGCTCGACGGTCTGCGCGCTGCAGCGATGACTCAACTGCAGGCCCAGCCCGGCCATCGCGAACTGCGGTTCGAGGTCGCGCACCTCAACGAGTGCCTCGGCGAGGGCCACCGCACCCTCGCGCTCTACGATGCGCTGCCTCCCGAGGATGCAGCCCGTCGGAACCTGGCCCTGATCGCCAACGATGCGTTCATCGAAGCCCGCCGCTACTCGGACGTCCTGCTCGGCAGACCGTTTAGCTACATGCTCTACTTCATCGAAAGCACCCCGGAGCAGGTCGCGAAGACAGAAATCGCCGTCCAGCCCGCCTTTCGCAAGCAGGTCATCGCCTACACGGTGGTGAGCATCGAAGTGCTCACCGGCGCGGGCCGGTTCGAAGAAGCCCGCATGATCACGGAAAAGCTCCTCGCCTTCGACAACACCCCCGCCACCCAAGCCGCGTTAAAAAAGCACGTCGACCGCGCGCAAGCGCCTAAACCGTAGGCTTTCGGAACGCTGAGATTGAACGGAAGATAACGGGAGTGAAGAGTACCGATACCTCCGCTGCAAAATTCGCCTTCACGATTGGCTGCCAGAAAACGCAGAAGGCACAGGAAGGCGCCTGATATTTTTGCGCCTTCTGTGCCTTTTTGCGGCTACGGTTTGTTGCCCGCGCCTCGCGAATCTTACACCAGCGACACACCCTTCGGCACCCGCACCACGGCGGTGCCGGCAATTTTGTCGTGCCACGATTGCTTCTCGTCGTCGATCGCGATCCAGATGAAACCGAGCCCGGCCACGGCAAGCGAGAGGAAGCAGCCGAGGGCACGCACCACCGCTGTCGGCCAGTCGATCGCGCGGTTATCCACCCGCACGACCTTCAGCCCGCAGACGACGCCGCCGATGGTTGTTCCGCGGAGTTTCCACATCACCGCGCCATAGATCGCGACCACCAGCAGGAACGATGGCGGGTTAAAGTCGAAGCTGCGGGGCATCAGGCCGCGCACCATCGCCGTCAACAGCGCCACCAGCACCACGTCCAGGAAGAGCGCGCCCATGCGTAGCATGAACGTGGCGCGCGGCAGCGTCGCGGCCGAGATGACCGGCTCCGGGCGGCGCGGCGGCAGCGGCGGAGCCACGGGCGGAATCGGGGGCACAGGTGGGACTGGCGGGACTGGCGGAACCACCGTCACCGGCGGCGGCTCGACGCCCGTGCCCAAAAATCCAGCCGATACCACACCATAATTCGCCACGCCCGTGGAGCCTTCGCTCGTCGGCGGCACAACCTCGACCGGCACCGACGTTGCCACAGGAACGCCCTCGGGCACAGCGCTGGAAGCCACCGGAACGCCGCCCTCCATCGGGCCGGCATCCGGGCCCGGAGCCACCGCAGTGACGGGCTTCTCGCGCTTCATGCTCAGCGAGACGGCATAGACCACCACGCCGAGTCCGAGCCAGGAGAGGAGCTTGTAAATCAGGAAGCCAAACACCGGCACCGTGTAGAGCAGCATCACGAGCAGGCCGCCGACCAGCACCGCAAACACGGGATGCGCCAGCGGACCATCGCCGAAGAAGCGGGTGAAGCGGCGACCGATCCACGCCAGCATCGCAGCCTTGCCGAAGAGCGCGGCGAAAAACAGCGCGAGCCCGAGGAAGGGCACCAGCACCACGCCAACCACCGTCACCGCGAGCAGCACCACCGCGACCGGCGTGAGAAACACGGTGAGGATCGCCGAAAGGATCGAGGAGCCCGGCCGCGTCTCAAACGTCGTCACGCATTTCTCGATGCCGCGCGGGAAGATAAGCGCGAGCAGCAGGTAAAAGGCGAGGAACGACGCTGCGATCCCCCACGCCCAGCCGAGATTGTCGCCAAAGGCCAGCGGCCGCCCCCAAAGGGCGCACCGCCTGATCCAGGTCACAAACCACTCGATGTCGCCAAAGCCACCGAGGATCGGCACGTGCACCACGTTGCCATGGATGACCGCGCCCGGCTCCTTGGTGAGCGTGCCGCCCACGACCACCACGTCGCGCTCAATCACGGCCTTGGGTCCGAGCGTGAGGTGGCCGAAGACCACCACCGCCTCGTCGCCAACGCTGCTATTGATCCGCGCCCCACCGAAAACGCTCACGGCCTCATCCTTCACCGGCCCGTCCACCTCGAGGGTGCCGAAAACGGCCACGGCCGCGCCCCCCACCCTGGCCTCCGGCCCGATCCGGGTATCGCCGAAGACCGAGACCACATCGCTCGTGACTTCGCCGTCGACCTGCGTGGAACCGAAGACCGAGACAGCCTCGTGCGCGCGGGAGCCTGCCGGCACGTAGTGGTCGCCCATCGGAAATTCGCTGCTGCCCGGGTTGTGCCGCCGCCGCGCGGGGGCGGGAGCCGCCGCAGCTTCCGGCTGCGCCTCCGTATTCACTCGATCGATACGACGGAGCCCTCCCTCCTGCTCGACCGGAGGCGTCGCCTTCTGCTCGGCCTCGGCGGGGGCCGCGGGGCTCGCGGGGGTGGCCGCCGGCGCCGGAGCGGCCGGGGGCTCTTGCGCTACGCCCGCGAGGGTCAGCGCGCACCACGCCATCAGCGCGGTCCATGGGTAAAGTATGCTGGACTTGGTTTTCATTTAAAAAAGAGAAACGGGAAACGACGCCACCGGCGTCAGGGGATTAGGATTGGACGCGGAGCGCCTTGTAAGCGGCAGCACCGAGGCCGAAAATCGCGGCGTACATCGCTGCGAAAAAAGCGAGACCGCCGTACAGCCAGAGCGGCGGGATATTGCGCCCGAGGATTTCGAAGAAGCCCCGGATCGCGTGCACCACGGCAACGATGCTGTCCACCCAGGCAAACTGCTGCGCGAGAGCCACGCGGTACGATGTGAGATCGAGGCCAGGCATCGCCCACTCCGAGCCGAGGAGCATGAGCTTGCCCACGCCGAGGAAGCCGAGGACAAGAAACGCTGCACGAGCCGCCAGCGGCCAGTGCGTAAAGCTCTTC
Organism: Verrucomicrobiota bacterium; assembly: GCA_040386765.1. Classification (GTDB taxonomy): domain Bacteria; phylum Verrucomicrobiota; class Verrucomicrobiia; order Opitutales; family Opitutaceae; genus ER46. Next base: position 9,145 of record JAZKEV010000003.1, read on the forward strand.
TGCCACCACGGCAGAGCCGCCCGGCGCTCGAGCTCGGCGAGCACGCGCTGCTCGAGCCCGCGCGGGGCGCGGCGCGCGGGCAGGTCGCGCAGGGTCTGATGCACGAGCCGCTCCAGCTTTTCCTCACGATCGGGGGATTCGGGGGTCGGGTTCATGGCGCGTTCAGGAAAGGGCTTCGGGGCGCACGCCGCCGCGCGTCAGAATCTTCGCGAGGGCGGTGCGGGCACGGAGGATGTCGGTTTTCACCTTGGCAAGCGAGACGCCGGTTTTCTTCGCGATCTCGTCGTACGGCATATCCTCGAAATGGTAGAGTACGAGCGGCACCCGCTGGTGCTCCGGCAGTTTGCCCAGCGCGTCCTCCACCTGCGCCCGGCGATCGGCGGCATCGACGCCGCTGAAAAAGGTATCCGGCGCGGCAAACTCCACCTCCGGTGCATCGCCCTCGCCGCCCGCATCGTCGCGCTTGAATTCGGAGAAGAACCGCCAGCGGTTCCGGTAGCGCGAGAGATGGTTGAGCGAGAGGTTGGTGGCCACGGTCTTGAGCCAGCCGCCCGCGGTCGGGCTGGTGCTGAGATGACTGTAGTTTTCGTAGGCCTTCAGGAACACTTCTTGCGAAATATCCTCCGCCTGCGCGTCGTTGCCGGTGAGGCGCGCGGCGGTGGAAAAAACCATGTCCTGGTAATTGCGCATGAAGGTGGTGAAATCGGTCGCCGGCCTTAAGCCGGCTTCGGTGGTGTGCACTGGAGGAGCATCGTTCCCCGGCAGAACCCCGCGGCCCTCCCCAAAGTTGCAGGAATCTGCAGGGTCTTTGGGTGCCGCGGCCACGCCTCCGCATTAGCCTGCACGGTCCATGGTTAGCAAGGGCGTGTGCAGGGGCCGACAGGAGTCGGGGGCTGAGAGGCCGGCGCTGAGAGCGAAAGCTGAAGACGCTCACCGGCTGGAGGCGTCCCCGCGGATAGGTCACGCTCCAGGCGTTCGAACCATCCGCTTCTTCCGCAGCGCGCCACAAGGCCGCGCGGGAGCCTCATCGGATCCTCGGGCACCTTCGGCGTTCGGGACTCAACTCTCCGCGCTCAACCTTCAACTCGCGGGGTGCTATCCTCCCCCTTTACTCCGCGTGCTGCAGGCGCGTATAAAGCGCCGCCAAAGCCGGATCGCCGGCGATCACGCGGCGAATGTCGTTGCGGAGGACCTGCAGGGTCCACGGCTCAAATTCGGAGGTGCCGCGCTTGGCCTCGATGGCCTCCCATTGCTCAAGCAGGCCGAGCAGCTCCGTGGCGCGGTCGGCATCCAGCAGCGGGAGGTCGTTGCATGCGGCCTCGAAGGAAGCCTCCGCTTTCACCAAGCTGAACCGGCTGCACAACCACTGCCAGCCCCCACTCGCCAACGCCGAGAGTTTGGGCAAGGCCATCGAAGGGAAGATCTCCCTCTCTCGATGACTGTGAGTATGGGTGCGCGCTTTCATTGCGCCACCATTTGACCCAATTTCGACCAGAAAGCGCAGGGAGTATCCGCCTACTTTTGACGCTGCGCTGGGGCGCCGTTGAGCAGGAGGGGAGGTCCACAACCCATATTTACCGCGCCCGCCGGGCAAAGAGGCCACGTATTGCCATCAATTGGCCAAAAGCGTGGTCCCATGCCGTCGCAGCCAACAGGGGTTAAAGCCCTGCCATGTCCCTGTAGCGGCGGTCTATGACCGCCGACGAACGGGATGCCACGCCCGCTTTGCAGGCGGGCCTCAGACCACATTAGCGCAGAGCAACACGTAGTGCGCTCGCGCGCGGTTGGCGCATTCTTCGAGATCGGTCTCGCTGACGCACGCCATCGTGAGCTTCGCCGGGGAGACGAGCCAGTCGCCCTCCTCACCGGGAAGATCGAGGCCGAAGCGCGCCGCAACGCCACAGGCGAGATTCAGCACACAGGCCCCGATATTCGAGCTCTCCATGTTGCTGAGCGGCTCGTAGTGGGCGCGCACCGACTCGATCATTTCGGCGGGGAACCGCCAGTGATTCATAAGGATCGTCGTCACATCGGCCGAGGTGATGCCAAACGTCTTCTTCTCCCACTCCGAGACCGAGGGCCACTCCGCCTCGCCGGGGTACACCTGGCCGAGCGCCGCGCCATCGAGCACCACGCGGCCGAGCGTGCGGAGGAGACCCGCCGAATAGGCGAGGCCCGGATCGCGGCCCGCGCGCTGCGCGAGCACTTCGGCGGCGGCTGCCGTCGCCACGGCATTCTCCCACAGGCGGCTGGCCGGCAGTCGATAGGCCAGGAGGTCGCGCTGGCACACCTGCTGGGTGGCCGCGAGGCCCACCAGCCGGAAAATCTCCCCGAGTCCCACGCGGCCCACCGCCGTGTCGAGCGAGTCGGTCTTCTCGCGCAGGCCGAAAAGCACACTATTGCTCATGCGGATGACGTGAAACGTGAGCGCCGGATCGAGCCGGATCAGCTTCACGATCTCGTCGAGGCTCGTATTGGGATCGAGCAGGAGCGTCCGCAAGCGACTGAACGTCGAGGCCGCAGGCGCGAGTTTGTTGCCGAGGGTAAGGATGGTTTCGCGCGTGAGAGACATAAGGCCGAGGGAACGATGTTCCGCGTAAATCGGCACAAACCCCTCCAAGCCTAAGTAAAATCACCGCCATCTTCCGCACCTCATGGTTTTGAGAGCGAATTTACGTACCCCTGCCCTTCCCACGCGCTCCTCGCACGCACCACTTGGCGCCCACCCTACCCGACGATCACCCCGTCAGAAATCGATGGCCTTCAGATTCCCGATCTGCACCTCGAACCGCTCGTCGAAGGGCTTCACGTGCTTGAGCTCCGTCCGGGCCACGTCGAGCGCGCCGCCAAACGTGACAAAGAAAACCGAAGCCGCGGCGTCGCCCGAGACGCGAACCATGGTCGGCGGGTGCTTCGGGTCCACCTGCACGAAATCGATGCTGCCCTCTCCCGACTTCACCTTCACGATGAGCTTCGCGCGGAACGATTCGCGCAGCTTGGCAGAGACATTTTCCAGCAAGCGGCCCTCCTTCTTCACGCGCGCCTGGACCTGAAATTTCTCGGGCGGGAAACGCACGTTGCCGACCTGAAGCAGCGGAATCTCAAAGGTAAGATGAGTCTCCGTCTCGTGTGCGATCGAAGAGCGCGGCACATCGAGAACCTCGCCCAGTGCGACGCGCTCGGAGGTCCGGCCGCCCACTTGCACGCCATTTTTGGGGCCGGGCGCCGCCTGCTCGCCACGTTTGCGGTACTTGGACCGCTCCTTTTCCGAGGGCTCCTTGCCGTCGATCTTCAGCGGCGTCCACTGCTCCGGATACGGCTTGGAGGGATCGTAGCGCAGGAGGTGCTCCGACTTCACCGCGCCCTTGGTGTCCCGAAAGATCTTATGCTCCGTGTACGCCCAGCGCCGCATGTCGTCGGCGACCTTGTGCAGCAACTCATTGAGCATCGCGACTTCCTCGGGGGTCGCGGGCCGCGCCGTCGCCCCGGCGCGCAAGACCGAGAGCGCGCAGAGGACGACGCAGAGGATGAGGCGAAATAGCATGATCTTGGGAGCAGTGAGCCGCGCGGATGTTCCCCGCGCGGCGCTCGCACCGCAAGATCTCGGGTGCAGGAATCCGCGCCCCCCCTTCCTGAAAATCAGCGCGAGCCGCGGGTGCCGTCGAAGGCGGTCGAGCGCGCGCCGTTGTCGGTGGCCGGTATCGCGGCACTCGAGGGCGAGGCGGCGCGATAAAAACGCTGCGGCGGGATCACGCTCTTATTGGCCTGGCCGGGCGGCTGCCATAGCAGCTGGGCCGTCGCACTCGCATCCGCCTCGTAATACTCCATCACGAAGGCCACACGCTGGCCAGCCGTCAGCGCAGCCGCACCGGTGCGCTCGGTGACGCTGTGATTCTTCCAATCGTCGACGATCAGCTTGCCATCGACCCAGAGGCGCACGCCGTCATCGGTCCGCGTGGTGAACTGGTAGTTGCCGCCGGCTTCGGTCGCCTCGATGAAACCGGTCCAGCGCACGGAAAAATTATCTCCGCCCACCGCAGGGATGGGGCCGCCCGTGCCCCACGTGAAATCGATATTGGGCACCGTGGCATTGCCCGCAAAGTTGCGGAGGTCGGTCCCCTTATAGTATTGCGCATTTACGCCCGCGTTGCGCCCGCCGCCAGCATTCCCGCGCGGGTTTACCACCAGTTGCACCTCCTGGCCCGTGGTCCAGTCGGCCGAGCCATTGCGCTGCAGCGCGAAGCGGATTTTGTACGTGCCGGGCTTTTTCGGCGTGATCGTGATCGTGCGCGAATGGGTGGCTCTCGGCGTGAAGGACACTTCGCGCTCCGTGTTGAGCTGGAGCGCGGCGGCATCCGCGCCCGCATCCCAGATCCAGCGGCCCGAGGTGTCGGCCCAGTCGAAATTATGCGCCGTGATATCCGCGGTGGCACTCGTGGCGACCGAGGAGAACGTCACCGGCTGGTTCACCGCCACCGTTTGCGTTTCCGTCGGCGAGATCGTGACACTCGCGGTCGCAGCCGCCGTGTTGCCGTCGGTCACCGTCACATCGATGATCGTCGACTCCGTCCAGTTGCCACCATCGAGGGCGCTGAAGCGTACTTGAAAAACGCCCGCGCGCTCCGGGGTGACCACGACGGAGCGCGAGCTGGAGGCCGAGGGGCCGAACCACTTCTCGCTGTTCTCGCTCAAGACCAGCCCGGTCGCGGTCCCCTGCCATTTCCAACGCCCGTCCGGATCGCGCCAATCCAAGTGGTGCGCCTCCATGCTGCTGTCGGCATCGGTCGCGGTGGAGGTGAAAGTAATCGGCTGCCCGACCTTCACGGTCTGCGGGGTGTTGGGCACGATGGTGACCGTAGGCGATTTGGTTTGGGCCAGGGCCGCAGTCGTCGCACCGAGGAGCGCGAGGGAGGCGAAAACAAACCGCAGGTGGCGCAGCAAACGCGGCTGGAAGCGAGGGGTGGTATTCATGGCATGGTTTCCGCCCTGCCGACGACGTCGTCACGAAACCCGGCAAGGCGTTTCCATGCACTGACCGGAGTCGAAGCCACTGGTGCGCCGGAGATTTACCGATTCCGGCATGAGAAGCGGGGCGATCTCTCCCCCGCCCAAACCGGCCCTACAAAACGGGCGACACCCGCTTGAAATCGCTCCACGTGAACTCCGCGCGCTCGCCGAGCTTCGACACCACCACCCGCGCGCTGCCCGTGGGCTGGGTGGTCTCTGGGCCGGGCTCGGCCTCGTCGTCGAAATTGAGGAAACTGAGATCGAGTTTGCCGTCGGTGATGCGCGCGAGGCCGAGGAGCACCTTCACTGGTTCACGCACGGTCGCCGTCAGGTGCTCGAGCGCTCGCGTCTCCTTGTTGATCGTCACGACGACGCGCACCTTGTCGGTCTGGAAGAGCCAGTTTTTGTCGCGGCGGAGTGGCACCTCGAAATTGATCAGCGCGGGCGTCTCCGCGACCACACGTGCATCGCGAAAATCGAAATAGTCGCTCAACGGCGAATCGAAGCGCCTGCGGTTCTTCTTGAATTTCTTTTTCGCCCACGCGGCGTGCTCTTCCTTTGTCGGTGTGCGTCCATCGATGGCTAGCAGTGTCCAGCGTCCATCGCCGGCGCGCGAGGGATCGTAGCGCTCCAAGCGCTCGCGCGGTTTGCCATCGTCATATTCCACTGCGCGCTGCGTGAAAGCCCAGTTGTCTCGCTCTCCGAGCCACTTCTCCACCGATTCCTCGAGCAGCGGCGTGGCACTCGCGCCTGCGGCGTAACCCGCCAGGGCCACGAGGCCGCCCAACGCCATTGCCAGCCACACTGTCCGGGGGAAACGCATCCTGCATCGGACAGCGCCGGGCGGCCCCGGTTCGGAAGCCCCGCTGACGTTAGTCGTTACTTTGGAAGCGCGTAGATTTGCAAGAGGGCCACCGCGGCGCCCGCGCCGCCGGTTACCACGATCTTGGCGACGGACCCTTCAAGGCAAACGGGAGAATCCGACTCCGTGTGGAAAGCCAGCGCAGGAGCCGGCAGAAAATTCTCAGCGCACGACCGCCACGGCGTTCTCCGCCAGCGCCGTCTCGACGGTTGAGCGCAATCGCGCGACATCGAGGGGCTTGTTCAGGACGAGCCGGCAACCCCACTCGTAATAGCGCATGGCCTCCTCGCTCGTGATTTGGGCCGAGGTCACAATGACTTCACCCTCAAAGCCCAGCTCGCGGAGCTGGCCCACCAGCGCAAGACCGTCCATGCCGGGCATGATGTGATCGGTTACCAGCACATCGTAGCGGCACGGATCGTCGGCAAACTGCTCGAGGGCGTGCGCGCCATCGCACACGCATTCGATCAAACGTCCCGCGCGCGCGAGAGAGGCGAGCAGCAGCCGCAGCGAAGCCGGATCGTCATCGACGCATAGCACACGGCCCGGCTCAGCGAGAGAGAGAGGAGAGGTGGTGGCGAAGGAGGACACGCGGGAGAGTGCCGCCAATCAATGGCCCCTTTGCCCCGTCCGCGACGCGGAGGTCCACCCTGTCGCGAGAGTAGATTTACTCTGAGATCCAAGTCATTGGTGGCGTGGTGCCTTCACCGCGCGGGATAGAGCGTGCGTTGGCGATACCCCGCCCCACCCCGCTCAACTCTCCGGCGGCTCCACCGCCGGCAGCTCGAAGCTGAACGTCGCACCTTCGCCGGGTACCGAGTCCACGATCATTTGCCCGCCGTGCAGCGTGATCAACTCGCGCGCGATCGAGAGCCCGAGCCCCGTCGACGCTTCGCCGCCAGTCGGGCGCGCAGAGAGTTTTTGGAACGGCTGGAAAATCTTCACGTAGTCCTCCGGCGAAAGGCCGGGCCCGGAGTCCTTCACCGCCACGCGCACGATGCCGACGAGCGCCGTCACGCTCACCTCCACGGATTTTCCGGCCGGGGTAAACTTGATCGCGTTGTCCGCGAGGTTGTCGATCACCTGGCGCAGCCGTGCGGGATCGGCGGATACGCACGCGTGCTCCGCGCCGGGCTCGACGCGGCAGGTGAGCGTCTGCTCCTTCGCCTGCGCACGGGGCTCGAGTGTCGACAGACATTCGCGCACCAGTCCGGCAATTTCCAGCGGCATGCACTCGAGCTCGAGCCGGCCATTTTCGAGCGCCGCGAGATCGAGCAGGTCGCGGATGAGCGTCAGCGTGCGGCGGCCCTCGCCCACCATCATCTGCGCCATCGCGGCGACGGCGACAGGATCGCCCGGCTCGTTGCGCAGCGACTCGGCGCCGACGATCATGGCGGCAACGGGCGCCTTGAGGTCGTGCGAGGCGATGCCGACCAAGCGGGTCTTAAAGGCATCCGCGCGCTCGGCGGCCTCCTTCGCGGCACGCGTCTCATCGTGCACCCGGCGCTCCGTCGCGAGCTTGAGGCGCTGGCGGCTCACGATCGCCGCGACCGCCAGGCCACCCACCAGGATAAGGCCGATGAGACCGTAGCGGAGCGTGTGCGCCCGCCGCAGCTCGACTTCCTTCAACTCCTGGTCACGCCGCAGCAGCGCGATCTCGTGCTGCCGCCGCTCGGTTTCGTAGCGCACGTTGAGCGCGGCCACCTGCTTCCGCGTGCGCTCCCCGCGCACCTCCTCGTTGGCCGCCATATACTTCTTCTGATACTCGACCGCTGCGCGGAAATCACCGCGCGCCTCCATGAGGAGCGCATACTCCTCGTAAAGATTGGCCCATAGCAGGTGCGCGTTCAGCGGCTTGGCGAGCTTCTCCGATTCACGCAAGTGACCGAGCGCCTCGTCGAACCGGCCCATCCCGCGCAGCACCTCCGCAGTGGAGTGATGGAGGTTGGCGAGATTGCGCGCGATCCCGAGCGTCTCGTAGATCTTCTGTGCCCGGGCAAAGTGGACGAGCGCCTCCCCGGGCTTGCCCGACATATCCGCGGTGGCCGCCAGATTGAAATACGAGTCGGCGATGCCGAGCTGGCTGCCCATCTCCTCGCGCAGGGCCAGGGCGCGCCGATGGGTCGCCATGCTGTCCGCATAGTTGCCGACAAACGACTGGTAGTTGCCGAAGTTGTTCAACACATCGGCGAGAATGCGGCGGTCGCCGGATTTTTCCGCGAGCCTGAGCGCCGCCTCGTGGTGCGGCAGCGCCGCGGCCTTGTCTCCAAGATCCCGATACATGCCCGCCATCCCGGTGTGCGCGCGCGCCGCGAGCCCGCTATTGCCGGTCTTCCCGGCCAGAGCCGCGCTGCGGCGGTAATATTCCAGCGTCTCGGGAAAATCGCCGAGGCTCCACGCCGTGTGCCCGAGCAGGTGAAAATACTGCGCGATCAGATCGTCGTCGCGTAACGGCTCGGCGAGCGCGAGACCCCCGCGGGCCGTGGCCATCGCTTCGTTGTAGTCGCCGCGCCTCCGTTGCAGCGCACCGCGCCGCAGTTCCACCAGCGCCCGATCGTAGGGCGTCCGCGCGATCGCGCGCGCCTGCTCGGCCAGTTCCCACGCCCGCCCGAGATCGGTCACCTCCGACACGCGAGATTGATCGACCAATTCGACCACGCCCTGGCTGGCCGCCGCCCCGGATTCGGCGGCGTCCGCCACCGCCACGAGCGCGGAGAAAAGGAGGAAGCGCAGCAACACGGCCCGCAGAATCCAAATCCCCCGCGCCTCTTGGCAACTCACTTTACAGGCGGAAAACACCCCACCGCGGTCACAAGACTTGAAACCGACTTGCCGAATGCAGGGCCGGTTACACAGTCCGCGAGTGTGACTGCCACCCCTCCCCCTGCAAAAAGCGCGAATCTCAGCCCTGGCACCGCCCATTTTGCTTTGATCGAGGACGAGGTGCTCCTGCGGGATCTCCTGGCCACTACCCTCCGGCAACACTTTAAACCCGCGGCGCTCCACGCCTTTGGCACCGGGCGCGACGGCCTGAAACACTGTCTCGCCCATCCCGTCAACGTGCTGCTCGTGGACCTCGGCCTGCCCGACATCGATGGCCGCGAAATCATCCGCCAGACGCGGGCGCGCGACCATAAGCCGCGTGTCGTCGTGCTCACAGGCCAGGTCGATGGCACCTTGCCGGCGGAGCTGATCGCCCTCGGAGTCGCGGGCTTTGTCGACAAGGCGGCGCCGCTCGAGCACGCCGTCCGCGCCGTCGAGCGCGTGCTCGCCGGTGGCATGTATTTCTTTGCGGGCGTGGCGCCCAATGCCTCGGGCCTCGCGCTGCGCGCCACCGCCGCGCGCTCTGTCAGCCCCGCCCTCCTCACCGCGCGAGAACGCGACGTCGCCCGACTCGTCGCCGGCGGGCTCTCCTCGAAAGAGATCGCGAGCCAGCTCACGCTCAGCACCCGCACAGTGGAAAATTACCGCGCACACATCATGCAGAAGATCGGAGTGCGCGATACCGCCGGCCTCGTGCGCTGGTGCCTCGAAAACGGGCTGGGTTAAAACGACCTCCGATCGTAGCCCGGTTCGGAAGCGCCGGGACGGGAGGGCGCGAATACCTCGAGAGCTGTTTGGAAACAGGATTGCACTGTAGCGGCGGTCTATGACCGCCGACGAACGGGATAACGCCTCC
>JAZKEV010000004.1:0-5135 GCA_040386765.1 Verrucomicrobiota bacterium
GCGCTCACGGCCGTGCTGTAGACGACGTCGCCCTCGCTCTCAGAGCTCGCGAAGACATTGGAATCGTGCGCGAGGGTCACGGAGCCGTTGACGTAGATCCGGTCACGGCCGTCGTTCAGCGCGACGAGGGCGTGCGCGGGGGGGCAGGCCAGCAACGAAGCCAGCAGCAAAGCCACACTCGCACGAAGCTCACGCCTCACTTTCATCGCGCTCAGGAAACCGGCGGATTAACCCGTAGGCTGGTTGGTGGTGACGGACGCGGGGCTGACGGTGTGCTGGATAGGGGGATTGGTGGGGACCACTTCGACCGGCACGATCTCACGGCCGGTCGTCACGCTGCTGGTGCCGCTGTTGCCATCGAAGGCGGTCACGGAACCGTTTCCGCCCGTGCCATCGCCGCCGCCGTCGCCGGCACCATCGGTGCCACCGTCAGCGGAATCGGAGCCGCCCTTCTTGTCGCGGACCTCGAAATAGACGGTCTTCTTGGCCATGCAGGCCATCGCGACCTTGTCGTCGAGCTGGGCGACCTCGCCTTGGGGAATCGCGTTGATCTGAACGATATTGGGCTGGCCGGGAGGACCGGGGCGGATGATGGCCTGCTCGCCGGAGTGCAGGGTGTGGCCGCCGAGATCCTGCGGGCCGCCGCGCACGGTGCTGTCGCCCTCGAGCATCGAAATCTTGGTGAGCTCGCCGTGGGTCTCGATGACGATCTTGCGGCCGCGGATGTTTACCGAGCCGTGGGGCGTCTGGTAATTCATGTTGCTGCCGGCAACGAGCTTGCTGGTGCAGAGGCCGACGGCGCCGCGGGAGAGGAAGGCCGAGGTCTGGGAGATCGAGGGCTCGGTCTCGACATCGGTGCGATTGGGCGTGAACGGCTCCTGAACGAAGCGGCGGACTTCCACGCGGGTATCGGCGTCGAAGAAGGCGCCGGTGCCGTTAGAGTACACCATCGTCGAATAATACTTGTCCCGGTCGGCGTCGTTTTCGGGCTTCTTGGTCTCGATCACCGTGCCTTGAGCCGTGTAAACCGAGCGCTTGGACAAATCCTCAATGGAGTCGCCGGTATCGATAACGGCTTCACCGCTGACATCCGACACGTAGACCTTGCTGGCGGGATTCTTCTTCTTCGCTTGGGCGGACGCGACAGACGGGAGCGCGAGCGCCACGAGGGCGCTGGCGGTGGAAAACGCAGCCATCGACCGGACCCGGCGAGAGAGGAAAGCGCCTGTTTTCATGATTTGTGTGCGAGCGGATAGAGAGGGAACTTTGGGATGCCCTAAAATGGGGTATAACCCCTAGGAATGGCAAGACCGTAGTTCTACCCTATATCACTCGACCACAATGTTTAGAATTTTACCGGGTACGAAGATGATGCGTTTGATCGTCTTGCCTTCGAGATGGGGAACGACCCGAGGGCTTTCGCGAGCGAATTGCAAAGCAGTCTCCTGAGTAGTGTCAACCGGGACCAATTGGTCGCCGCGATGTTTGCCATTTACTTGAAAAACGAGCTTCACCTCGGAGGTAGCCAGCCTGGCGGCATCGTAGGTCGGCCACGCGGCACTCATCACCGAGCCGGAGCCGCCGAGGCGGGCCCACAGCTCTTCGGCGATGTGCGGCGCGAAGGGCGCGAGCACCTGCAGGAAGGCGAGAGCGGTCTCACGGGAGACCGCCGGGGCTTTCTGGAGGGCATTCGCGAAGACCATCATATCGGAGATGGCGGTGTTGAACTGCATCGTCTCGATCTTGGTGCCGACCTTCTTGACGGTCTCGTGGAGCAGCTTGGTGAGCTCGGCGGGTTCGGCCGCGCCCGGAGCGATGCGGGTATGGACGCTGCCATCCTGCGCGATGATCTCGCGCCAGACCTTTTGGAGGAAGCGATGCACGCCCTCGATCTGTTTCATGCTCCAGGGCTTCATCGCCTCGAGCGGGCCGAGGAACATCAGGTACAGGCGCAGGGTGTCGGTCCCGTGCGAGTGGATGATCGTATCGGGGTTGACCACGTTGCCGCGACTCTTGGACATCTTCTCGCCGTCCTCGCCAAGGATGATGCCTTGGTGGAAGAGCTTCTTGAACGGCTCGTGCTGCGGCACGATGCCGAGGTCGAAGAGCACCTTGTGCCAGAAACGGGCGTACAGCAGATGCAGCACGGCGTGCTCGGCGCCGCCGACGTACAGATCGGGCACATCCCAATAGCGCATGGCCTCCGGAGAGGCGAGGACGGTGGGATTGCGGGGATCGAGGAAGCGCAGGTAATACCAGCACGAGCCGGCCCACTGGGGCATGGTATTCGTCTCGCGGCGACCGTGCAGCCACACGCCGTCGGCCGGCTGCGGTTGTGAGGCGGGCACAGCGGCGCCGGTGGCGGCATTGAACCAGATGTCGACCCACGCGGTCTCGTTGGCGAGGGGGCTTTCGCCGGTATCGGCGGGCAGATACGACGTCACGTCGGGCAGCTGGAGCGGCAGGGCGGCCGCCGGCAACGGCAGCGCGTAGAACGTGTCACCACTTTGCGAATACGTGACCGGCTGCGCAGGCAGGTCGCTGCGCACGGCCTTGGCGCGCTCGTAGTCGGCGGCGCTGACCCACACGATCGGGAAGGGCTCGCCCCAGTAGCGCTGGCGGGAGAACAGCCAGTCGCGGAGCTTGTAGTTGACGGTGGCCTTGCCGACCTGGCGGGCGGCGAGGTCAGCGGTGATCTTCTTCTTGGCCTCGGCCCACGGCATGCCGTCAAAGCCGGGCGAGTTCATCAGCTGGCCGTCGCCGACGTAGGGGAGCTTTGTCTCGGTGCCTTCGGGCGCGGAGATGACTTGGACGATCGGGAGGCTATACTGCTGGGCAAACTCGTAGTCGCGCTCGTCATGGGCCGGCACGGCCATGATCGCGCCCGTGCCGTAGCCCATGAGGACGTAGTCCGCGATCCAGATGGGAACGCGGGCGTTGTTGATGGGATTGATCGCGTAGGCGCCGCTGAAGACGCCGGACTTGTCCTTGGCGAGATCGGTGCGCTCGAGATCGCTCTTGCCCGCGGTCTTCTTGCGATACTCGGCCACGGCGGCCTTCTGCTCGCTGGTGGTGAGCCGGTCGACGAGCGGGTGCTCGGGGGCGAGCACCATGTAGGTGCAACCGAAGAGCGTATCGGGCCGCGTGGTGAAGATCTTCAGCTGACCGAGCGACTTATCCTCGAGGTCGAAGAGCAACTCGGCGCCTTCGCTGCGGCCGATCCAGGCCTCCTGCATGCGCTTGGTGGAGTCGGGCCAGTCGACGTCCTTCAGGTCGGCGAGCAGGCGCTCGGCGTAGGCGGTGATGCGCAGCACCCACTGGCGCATATTGCGGCGCTCGACGGGGTGATTGCCGCGCTCGCTCTTGCCGTCGATGACTTCCTCATTGGCGAGGACCGTGCGCAGGGCAGGGCACCACCAGACCGGGCGCTCGTCGACATAGGCCAGGCCGCGATTGAAGAGCTGCAGGAAGATCCACTGCGTCCAGCGGAAGTACTTCGGGTCGGTCGTATCGATCTCGCGCTCCCAATCGTAAGAGAAGCCGAGGGCTTTGATCTGCCGCTTGAAGTTGGCGATGTTCTTCTGAGTGTTCGAACTGGGAGGTGTGCCTTCCTTGATCGCATGCTGTTCGGCGGGCAGGCCGAAGGCATCCCAGCCGATGGGGTGGAGGACATTGAAGCCCTTGGCGCGTTTGTAGCGGGCGAGGATATCGGTGGCCGTGTAGCCCTCGGGATGGCCGATGTGGAGACCGCTACCCGATGGGTACGGGAACATATCGAGCACGTAGTATTTCGGTTTGGTGGAGCTGTTCTCCGCGCGAAATGACCGATTTTCCTCCCAGAACGATTGCCAGTGCGGCTCGATGTCATGGAAGTTGTAGTCTATGCTCTTGGTAGCCATCGTGTGAAACCTGCCACTGTGAAACCTTTCCCTGCCCGGTCAATCCCCGCGCTCCTTGCCCTCTTTTTCCTCTCCGTATCGCTGATTTCTCCCGCGCAGGCCGCGATGAGTCGCGGGTTTAACCGCTTGCTGGACGCGGTGGTGCGGATCGACGTGCGCGAGATCGCCTTCGAGGCGGGGACGCGGCGCTACACGGCGAGCATCGGCTCGGGCGTGATTCTGACTGCCGATGGCCTGATCCTCACCAACGCCCACGTCGTCAGCCCCCGCGCGGTGGAGGTGAATATCACCCTCGCCAACCTCGAGCGCGTCGGTGCCAAGCTCGTAGGCTGGGATCACTGGACGGACCTCGCGGTGCTCCGGCTCGACATGGCCGAGATCAAGCGCCGCAAGCTCACGATCACCCACGCCGAGTTCGGCGAGAGCGAGAAACTGTTTCCCGGCCAGGAGGTGTTCGCCGTCGGCACTCCGCACGGCCTCACGCGCACCGTGACGCGCGGCATCGTCTCCAACAAGAACCGCTACTTCGAGGATGCGCGCGCGATCAACGGCTACGAGACGGGCGCCTTTAACACGTGGCTGCAGACCGACGCGGCGATCAACCCCGGCAACTCCGGCGGCCCGCTCGTGACGACCGATGGCAAAGTGGTGGGCATCTCCTCGCGCGGCTACATGGGCGCGAACAATCTCGGCTTTGCGATTCCCGCGACGACCGCCAAGACCGTCATGGACCGCTTGGTGCGCGACGGCGCGGTTACCCGCAGCTACATCGGGATGGTGCCCGGCGCGCTGCAGGATCTGGAGAACTTCTACTCGCTCGATCTCGCCGCCGGTGGCGTGCTCGTGCACAGCGTGGACCTCGGTTCGCCCGCGGCGAAGGCGGGTCTCCGTGCCGGCGATATCGTGCTGCTGATCGACGGCGTGAAGGTGGACGGACGTTTCCCCGAGCAGCTGCCGCCGATTCAAAATCTCATCGCGAGCCGTCCGGTGGGCTCGACTTTAAAACTGGCCGCGCGCCGCAACGGTGAGGTGAAAGAGTACGCCGTCGTCACCGAGAAACTCGAGAGCCGCGTAGGCGAGGAGTGGGCCTTTGAAAAATGGGGCCTGAGCGTGCGCAAGGTCTCGCGTACCTACGCGCGCGAAAACCAGCTCGACGACGCCGGCGGCGTGCTGGTGATCGGCGTGCAGTCGGGCTTCCCCGCCGATGTCGCGGGCATGTCGCGCGGCGATATCATC
>JAZKEV010000005.1:0-47843 GCA_040386765.1 Verrucomicrobiota bacterium
GACGAGGACGCGACAGCCGCGGCTCCGGCCGCAAAGGCAACTCCCGCGCCGGCCACGCCTCCGCCCGCCTCACCCGAAACCACCGCCACCTCAGCCAGCCCGGCCGCCACGTCGACCTCACCCACGCCCGCCGCCACTCCACCACGCGAGATGGCTTCGACCGGGGTAACCACCAGCGAGCGCACCTACGGCACCGATCTCGTGCTGCGCGATCTCGCCATCGGCGGCGAGCACACCTTCCCCGGCGTGCTCGACTACTCGATCGCACGCGATGGCCGCACACTGCTCTACAGCGTCTCCTCGCGCACGCAGACCGAGAACGGCGTCTACGCCTTCACCCCCGGCGAAACCTTCGCCCCGACCGCGCTGCTCGCGGGCCGCGGCCGCTACACCAAGCTCACGTGGGACCGCGAGCAGACCCAGGCGACCTTTGTCAGCGACCACGGCAATACCAACCAGCGCAGCGCCAGCGCCCGCTACACCCAATATCTCTGGCCCCGCGGCGCAGCCGAAGCGAAGGCCGTCGTCACCACCAAGACCAAGGGCCTGCCCGCGGACCTCGTGGTGAGTGACCGCTCGACCGCCTCGTTCTCCCGCGACGGCAAGAAACTCTACGTCGGCGCCGCGCCGCCCTCGAAATCCTCCCGTCGTCCGGGGGGAGCGACCCCGCCCGCCGACGAAGAGAAAGTCACCGCCGACCTCTGGCACTGGCGCGATGGATACGTGCAATCGGTGCAGAAAGTCCGCGCCAGCCAGGAGCGCAGCCGCACCTACCGCGGCGTGCTCGACCTGGCTTCCGGCACCTATACGCAGCTGGCCGATAAGACGCTCCCGACCGTCACCCTCAGCGACGACGGCCTGCGCGCGCTCGGGTACGACGATCGCGCGTATCGTGCGCGCACCGATTACGACGGGCGCTATAGCGACGTCTACGTCGTCGATGCCACCACCGGCACGCGCAAGCTCGTGCTCTCCCAGCTCCGCAGCGAGTCCGGTTCCTCCGTGCAATGGTCGCCCGATGGCAAATGGGGCTGCTATTATCAGGCGCAGCAGTGGCACCTGCTCGATACCGCCACAGGAAAGATCCAGCCGCTCACCGCCAAGGTCCGCCTGGCGTTTCACAACGAGGATCACGACCGCCCCGAGCCGCCGTCCGCCTACGGTTCCGCCGGCTGGACGAAGGACAGCGCCTCCTTCCTCGTCTACGACCGCTACGATGTGTGGCAGTTTTTCCCCGATGGCCGCGCGCCGCGCAACGTAACCGCCGGCGAGGGCCGCAAGCAGAAGATCCAGTTCCGCGTGCAGCGCATCGAGCCCTTCGATGCCGATGACGACGAGCGCGGCGTCGATCCTATGCGCCCGCTCACGCTGCGCGCCGAGAGCGAAGTCACGCGGGCGAGCGGGTTTTTTCAAACCTCATTTACCGCCACCGCCGCGCCCACGCGCCTGCTCTGGGCCGACAAGGCCCACCGCTATCTCGGCCGCGCGCAGGAGGCCGATGTGCTCCTCTTCAGCGCCTCCCGCTTCGACGAGTTTCCCGACGTGTACGCGACCGATCCTTCGTTTGCGCAGCCGAAAAAGCTCACCGACGGCGCCGCGCAAATGGCGGCTTATGCCTGGGGCCGTTCCGAGCTGCTGCAGTTCAAGAACGCCGAGGGCGTCCCGCTCGCCGCCACGCTGATCAAGCCCCCCGGCTTCGACGCGAAGAAGAAGTATCCACTTATCGTATACATCTACGAGCGGCTCTCGCAGAATGTGCACAACTTCGTGAACCCCGCGCCGGGCACGAGCATCAACGCCAGCTTCTACGCGAGCAACGGCTACCTCGTGCTCCTACCCGACATCGTCTACAAGACCGCCCAGCCCGGGCAGAGCGCGCTGCGCTGCGTGCTGCCCGCCATCGACGCCGCGGCGCGCCTCGGCTGCGTCGACGAGAAGGCCATCGGCATCCAGGGCCATTCGTGGGGCGGTTACCAGATCGCCTACATGCTCACGCAGACCAACCGCTTCCGCGCCGCCGTCGCAGGGGCGCCGGTGGGCAACATGACGAGCGCCTACTCGGGCATCCGCTGGGGTAGCGGTTCGCCGCGCCAGTTCCAGTACGAAACCGGCCAGAGCCGCATCGGCCGCTCGCTGCAGGCGGGCACGCAGGCGTTTCTGGATAATTCGCCGATCTTCCACATCGAGCGCGTGACGACCCCCGTGATGATGATGGCCAACGACCACGACGACGCGGTGCCGTGGTACCAAGGCATCGAGCTCTTCCTCGCCCTGCGCCGCCACGGCAAGCCGTCCTGGCTTTTCAACTACAACAACGAATTCCACGGCCTCCGCCGCCGCGCCGACCAGAAGGACTGGGCGCGCCGGATGCAGCAGTACTTCGACCACTACCTGAAAGGCGCGCCTGCGCCCGCGTGGCTCGAGCAAGGCATCCCTTACATCGAGCGCGAGGAGGAGAAGGAGAAGTTCAACGCGGCGACGCCGCCGGTGGCGGCGGATAAGTAAGGATAGAATACAGGAACGCAAAATGCCTTGAGGTAGCGGCGGGCGTCCCTGCCCGCCACTCAGGATATACGTCTACCAAAACAGGCCCTACGCCTCAAACACGTAAGGCCACTTCTCTCCGCACGCCACCAACCCCTTCCGCACCGGATTCTGCCGAATATACGCGGCCTTCAGCTCCCAATTCTCCCCATTGCGCACACGGTGATCAAAATACCCGCGCTGCCATTTCACGCTACAAGCACGCGCGATGTAGCTTTTCCAGTTTTGGATGACGTCGCTCATTTTCTCATCGGGCGGAAATGCTAGCAATGCATGCACGTGATCCGGCATAACGAGAAAGAGCCGGGCGAACCAGCGGTTGTGTTCGTGGTAAAATCGCACCGACTCCATAATTTTAGAGCTTACCTCACCACTAACAAGGTGGTCCCTACCTCGCTCTTCACAGCAAATCGTCACGAAAAACAACTCGCCCGATTTGATCCAAGGTGGTGCCACGTGACCGGGCGGCTTTCGTGTGAAAGCGGATTTCGACCCATGGCGGCGGGACGCCCGCCGCTACCTTCAGAGGTCATAATTTTTCGGGTCACACCAACCGAAACCCGCCCTTCTTCAGCTCCCGCCGCAGTTTCGCGATGTGCGCGCGGTCGCGCGTTTCCACGGTGCAGACGGCGTGAACCGCGCTCACGTCGGGACCGCTAAAGGCGCGGTCGTGCGTGATGTCCTTGATGCTCGCGCCGGAGCTCGCGATTACGTGGCAGAGCTCGGCGAGGCCGCCGGGGCGGTCGCTGATCACCGCGGTAAAACGCGTGAGCCGGCCGTCATGCACGAGACCTTTCTCGATTATGCGGCTGAGGATTGCGGGATCGATGTTGCCGCCGCCGACGATCAGCGCCACGCGCTTGCCGGCGAGCTGCGGGAGCTGGCCGCTCATCATTGCGGCCAGCGGCGCGGCGCCCGCGCCCTCGACGACCGTCTTCTCGAGCTCGAGCATGCGGAGGATGGCGAGCGCGATCGTGTCCTCGCTCACGATTACCGTCTCGTCGACGTGCTGGCGCGCGAGCGCAAAGGCATTGCTCCCCACCGTGAGCGTCGCGAGGCCATCGGCAAGCGTCGCGCGACGCGGCACGCGCACGGGTTTGCCCGCCCGCAAAGCGGCAGCGAAGTTCGCCGTCGCCGTGCTTTCGACGCCGATAAGCTTTACGCGCGGGCGCAGTGCCTTCACCGCCACACCGATCCCCGCGATCAAGCCCCCGCCGCCCACCGGGCACACGATCGCATCGAGCTGCGGCACCTGTTTCAGCACTTCCAACGCGAGCGTGCCCTGGCCCGCGATGATGTGCGGGTCATCGAAGCCGTGGATGTACGTCAGCCCCTCGCTAGCCGCCAATGCATCCGCCGCCGCCCTGGCCTCCGCAAAGTCCCGGCCACCCACCCGTACGCGCGCCCCCAACCGCTCGCACGTGGTGATCTTGATCAGCGGCGCGTAGTCGGGCATCGCGACCGTCACGGGGATGCCCAGCAGCTTGCCATGATACGCGAGCCCGAGCGCGTGATTGCCCGCGCTTGCGGCTACGACGCCGCGTTTGCGCTGAGTCGCGTTGAGCTGGAGGAGGGCATTGCGCGCACCGCGTTCCTTGAACGATCCCGTGCGCTGGAAGTTCTCCAGTTTGCAGAAGATCCGCGCGCCCGCGATTTCGGAAAGCGGGATGGATTCGGGGCATGGCGTCACGATCACGCCACCGGCGATACGACGCTGTGCCGCGCGAATTGCGGAAAGACCGACGCTCATTCGCCCAACGATGCGCGAAATCCGTGGCTTGGGAAGCGCGCAACCGATTCGCCCTCCGCCGGTCTGCGCTGCCGAATAGCGTTGCCGCCGCGACTTACGCGGAGCTACACCCAACCGTCCCACGCCGGGGCAGTGCCCTCACCATGTATCAGGTTACTTTTTCCGAGCAGGCCATGCACGAGCTGAACAAGCTCGATCAATTCGCCCAACTCGACGCGATCGATCCCATCAGCGGCCTCAAGCCGGCGGACTTGGCTCATCCGCGCGAGCCGCTGGGGCACTTCAAGCGCGGGCAGAAATCGCTCTACCGGCTGCGCGCGGGAGATTTCCGTTTCTATTTCGAGGCGCATGGCGACACCCTCCACGTCGACTACATCCTTCATCGGAACTCGCTGGAAGACTTCCTTTTGCGCAACAAACTGCCGGTTTCGGAACAGCAACTGGTGGAACAACACTCCAAGTTCTGGAAATACCTCGAAAGCCTGACGAAATGACCGAGCCGCGCCCCTCTTCCGAAGCTGGATCCGATTCTGCTGCGGCCGCCGATCTGGCCCGCCGGGAGGACCCCTACAACGTCACGCAGGCTAGCCGTATCTACTTCCTGCCCAACTTGATGACGGCGGGCAACCTGTTCTGCGGGTTCATGGCCATCGTCCACTGCATCCAAGCCCGGCTCGCCGAGAGCATGCTTACGGGCGAATACCGCGGCTCGACCAACTACGAGCACTACAAGTACGCGGTCTGGTTCATCTTCGGCGCCGCCGCGTTCGACACGCTTGATGGCCGGCTTGCTCGCATGGGTGGGCGCGAATCGCTCTTTGGTGCCGAGTTCGACTCCTTGGCGGACGTGATCTCCTTCGGCATGGCGCCGGCGCTGCTGATGTTCTACCTCATCCTGGCGCCCACCACGGGCAACTACGACTGGTTCCGCAACATCGGGTGGGCGATCGGTTTCATCTACCTGCTTTGCGCCGCAATGCGCCTTGCGCGGTTCAACGTCATCACGAACCCCCTCCTGCGCCCCGGCACCAAGGATTCCGGCAAGGATTTCGTGGGCCTGCCGGTGCCCGCTGCTGCTTTGACTGTCGCCGCAACTGTGCTCTTTCTTCTCAAGCTCGCCGAGACCGACCGCTCGCTGAAAACCTGGGCTCTTCTTCTGCCGCCGCTTATGCTGCTCGTCGCCTTCCTGATGGTGAGCACCGTCCGCTACCCGAGCGGCAAAAACGTCGACATGCAGACGCAGACACGCCTCCAGCCCTTCATCTTCATCCTTTGCGGCATTGGCCTCGTGGTCTTCTACAAGGAGGTCGCGGTCCTCGGCATCTGCCTCGCCTACATCTTCTTCGGCCTATTCCGTTATGTGCGCCGCGGACGGCCGGGCTTGGCGCATCCACATAAGGTGTAACGCCTAGGGTGAGCGTGTCTTCACGTGTGCATCGCGACGCCGCACCAGCGACGGTTCGCTTACCTTTACGACCTCCAAACCAGCCCAAAATCCTCTTCTGAATTGTGTGTGAGAAACGTGCGCATCCGTTCCGGGCAACTCGAACCTTGCGAGTAACCGCCTACTTTCTCGCAGGTTGCCGGAAGTTACTCAGGGGCCTCATCGGGGATTTTCCCATAGGAGAACAGCGCAGTTACTGCGGTTGTTCGCAGCACATATGACTACGGATATAATTCCTTATTGAACATCTATTCTCTTAGCCTTTGTTAGTTTCTCCAACTAGACCACTTTCGGGCACCCCGCATGAAATTCAAAATCAACCGCGATCACTTCGCCAACGGCCTTGCCCAAGTGCTCAACGTCGTTGGCTCAAAGGCCACGATGCCCATCTTGAGCAACGTGTTGATCGAGGCCGAGAAGGATCAGATTTCTCTCACCACGACCAACTTGGATCTCGGCATCCGCTGCAAGATCAAGGCCGAGGTGAAGGAAACCGGCGCGGTGACGCTCCCCGTGAAACGCCTCGCCGGCATCGTCCGCGAGCTGCCCAATGTCGATGTGACCTTCGATGCGTCGCCAAATCATCAGGTGAAGCTCACCTCCGGTGGTTCGACCTTCCGGATCATGGGTATCGGCAAGGAAGAATTCCCCCCGCTCCCCGAGTTCGGCGAGGAGAAGGCCTACAGCCTCGAGCAGGGCGAGCTGGTCTCCATGCTCAAGAGCGTCGCCTACGCCCAGTCGACCGACGAGACGCGTTACATCCTCAACGGCGTCTACTTCAACTTTAAGGACGGCAAACTCTCGCTGGTAGCCACCGATGGGCGTCGCCTAGCTCTGATCTCGAAGGAGATGGAAGTGCCTGCGGAGAGCGCCGGCGCGATCATCCTGCCGGCCAAGACGGTCGGCGAGCTCACCCGGCTCCTCGACAAGGGCGAAAAGGTCAAAATCAACTTCAACGAGCGCCGCGCGGCGTTTCAGATTGCGACCGACAAGGATACGAGCGGGCTGGTCGACAGCGTGTACCTCTACTCGAAGGTCGTGGAGGGAAATTACCCCAATTACCAACAGGTTATTCCCAAGGAAACTCATCAACGCATCAAGCTGGAGCGCGAGCTGTTCCTGAACTGCGTGCACCGTGCCGCCCTCGTTTGCTCGGAAAAGGCCAACTCCGTCAAAATCAAGCTGTCGAGCAATCTGCTGGAGCTCACGGCGCAGAGTCCCGACTTCGGCGAAGCGCATGAATCGATGGCCATCGGCTACAGCGGCCCGGATTTGCAGGTCGCGTTCAACCCGACGTTCCTGATGGATCCGCTCAAGGCGCTTTCCAAGGACGAGGTGTTTTTCGAGGTGAAGGACGAGGTGAGCCCCGGCGTCTTCAAGACGCTCGAGAGCTTTGTCTGCGTCATCATGCCCGTCCGGCTGAGCTAAGGCCGGCCTGTCGCGTTTGGCTCATCTCGGTCTTTTTCGGCTGTCGCTTCGGCGATTGCCGAACGTTCCGGGTATCCCCGGCGTCTAAGACGCCAACTCTTCCATTGTCATTTCAAGTGGTGCAGCCCTCCTATTTTATCGTTCTCGGTTTTGTCGTTTCGTTGACCCTGATGTGGATCAACCAGCGGCGGGCCTCCCCGGTGATCTCGATCATGTCGCGCTGGCTGCGCTGGTTTGTGTTCAGCTTTGGCGTGGCCCACCTGTGCCTGGCGTTGCAGCTGATCGACCGGCCATTTTGGGCGCTGGCGGGCGTATTCTTCATCGTCTGGTTCCTCATCGAGACACTTTACAACTGGCTCGCGATCACCGCGCACAGCCTGAGCCCGCTACCCCTGTTTCCTCGCTATGCCGTCAATTCCAGTGGCGAGGAGTGGCCAGTACAGCCCCGACTCCTCAAAACGCGGGAATGGCTGCGCGCGCAGGGTTTCCGGCAGGTCCAGGCGCTGAAGGCCGAGATTGGCGGCGGGGTTTATCTGCGGATCTCGATTTATCAGGACGCGCAGGCTACGCTCCGGGTGCAGGTGACCTTCATCCCGCAGGCCAATGGCGCGATCTCCGTCTGCTACGCCGTTTCCTCGATGGGTGCGGATGGCAGCCGCTACCTGACCGATAATCTCTACATCCCCTTTGCCGGCTTCTATCCGGAAAACTGGTTCGTGGAGCGCGCCCCTTGGCGCCGGTCGTTGCCTCGCCTGATCGCGCGACACCACACCCGCCTCATGCGGGCGAAGGTAACTCCCACGCCGTTCGACGCCGAGCCGCTCAATGACCTGAACTCGGTGCAGCACGAGCTCGACCGCCTGAACACGGAGCTCGGGTTTCTCCACCCGCACGCCGAGCGCGAAGACTTTGGTAAATTCACCCAGGAGGGACGCTACCGTGTCTGGAAAGAGATCTGGATGCTGAATTACTTGGGTCGCGCGGCCCGGTATTGAGATGTCGCTGGCTCGACTGTAGCCCGCCCGCGTGAGCGGCTGACCTTGGCTCAATCCTTCTTCAGCTTCAGCGCCGGCCGCTTATCCTGATCGAGCTTGTAGACCATATGGCTCGTCCGGCCCGTCTTGCGCCCGCCTTTGAACAGCTCGGTTTCGTGGGGCAGCGTGACCGTGTGGGTCGCGCCATCGTAAACCGCGCGGTCGGAGTGTGCCTCGTCGGAGTCGTATTTTTGCGTGGCGGTCGGCAGCACTTTCACGCGCAGGTTGCCGAGGGCCTCGCAGCTCTTGATGTCGCGGAGCTTCACGTCGGTGCTTTCGTCGCCGTCGCGCTCCAGCACGAGGTCGACTGTGGCGCGGTCGCTGCTGAGCAGCACCTCGCGATTGGCCATCGTGAAATTCCGGTGGATCTCCAGTTGCGACCGGGCCATCTCGAAAAAGAAACCCTCGCCCGTGATCCGGTTCTCGCCGGTCTCAACCGTGATGGCGCCTTCGCCCTTCAGCGTCCCTTTCTTCTCATCCCAGAGGGCATCGCTGGCGACGACGCGCTGGACGACTTGGGTGGGATCGCCGGCCGCGAAATACTCGATCTCCATCTCGCGCAGTTGCTGGGCGCCGCCGGCCTTGGTGCCATATTTGGCATTTACCTTGTGGGTCAGCTTGCCCGCGTCGTTGAAGAAAGGGAACGAGAGCCCCGTTGCCGTGATCTCCACCGCAGCAGGCGTGGAAAGAGGCGCAAGCAAGGCCAGGCAGAGGGCAAAAGCGGAGGATTTGCGGGTCACGGGGAGGAGCAGACACCGGCTAGCCGCCGATGTAACTCATTTCGACTTTGGCGCGCGGTTCGCCGCTCGCAAGCACCGCCGAGCGCTCGTCGCTGTAGCGATCCATCCGGCCCTGCCAGATGCGGCGGAGGAAGGCCGCCAGCTCCTCGTCACTCGAGCCGGCGCGGAGCGCCCCGAGGACATCCCAGCCCAGCGAGGCGAAAAGGCAGGTGTAGAGCTTTCCGTCGGCCGAGAGCCGCGCCCGGTGGCAGTCGCGGCAAAACGGTTCCGTCACCGAGCTGATCAGCCCGATCTCGCCGCGGCCGTCACGGTAGCGGTAGCGCGCCGCGACCTCGCCGCGATATGCGGGGCCCACCGGCTCGAGCGGCCAGAGCGCGGAGATGCGGTCGACGATCTCCTTGGCCGGCACCACGCGCTCTCGCTGCCAGTGGTTGGTGTTGCCGACATCCATGAACTCGATGAACCGCAGCGTGTGCCCGCGTGCGCGGAAGTACTCGCAGAGCGCCGGCAGCTCATGGTCGTTCAGGCCGCGCTGCACCACGCAGTTGATCTTGACCGTGAGGCCGAGCGCCGCCGCGGCATCGATCCCGCGCAGGACACGGCTGACCTTGAAGCCGAGGCCGTTCATCTTTCCCGCCGTGGCATCGTCGAGCGAGTCGACGGAGACATTGAGACGATTGAGCCCGGCCGCGTGGAGGGCGGGTGCGAGTTTCTCGAGCAGCCAGCCATTCGTCGTCAGCGCCACATCCGCGAGGCCGAGGTCCTGCTTGAGGGAGCGGATGAGCTCCGGCACATCCTGGCGCAGCAGTGGCTCGCCGCCGGTGAGACGCACCTTCTGTACTCCGAGCGTCTGAAAAGCCCGGACGATCCGCGTCAGCTCCGCGAGGGTCATCAACTGCGGATCGCGCAGGAAGGCATGGCCGGGTCCGAAGATTTCCGCCGGCATGCAGTACGGGCAGCGGAAGTTGCAGCGGTCCGTGACCGAGATGCGCAAATCGCGCAGCGGACGGAAAAACTGGTCGGTGACGGACGAGGGCATGCGGTGTCCCTACTGAGACACAGGGAGGGCGCGGTGGCAAAAGCAGAGTTCTTTTCTCTGTGCTCCAGTCGTTTCCGTGTTTTACTGCGCCGGCATGCTTACCCCCGCCGAGGCTGAGAAGCTGATCCTCGACCAGATCGCCCCCTTTCACCGCGAAGATTGCCCGCTCGTGGCCGCGCACCGCCGCGTCTTGCGCAACGACCTCCGCGCCGACCGCGACCTGCCGCCCTTTGATCGCGTGACGATGGATGGGTATGCGGTGCGCACGGCGTCGATTGCTGCGGGCACGCGGGTCTTTCGCATCGAGGGTCTGCAGGCCGCGGGCATGCGGGCCTTCAAGCTCGGCGAGGCGCCGGATGCGTGCATCGAAATCATGACCGGTGCGGTGCTGCCCGAGGGCGCCGATTGCGTGGTGCCTTACGAGGATACGACGCGCGAGGGCACGGTCGTGACCTTGAAGGACGACGTCGATCCCCCGAAGGGAAATGCGATTCACGCCCGGGGCAGCGATAACAAGAGCGGGTCCACAATCGCGCGCGCGGGCGTGCGCATCACCGGCCGCGAGATCGCCGTGGCCGCGGCGTGCGGCTACGGCGCACTCACGGTCAGCCATCTCCCGAAGATCGCCGTGGTTGCGACGGGCGACGAACTGGTGGAGGTCGATGCCCCGGTCGCGCCGCACCAGATCCGCCGCAGCAACGACCATGCGCTGCGCGCGGCGCTGCAGACCGCGGGTTTCCCCAATGTGGCGCGGTTTCACTTCCGCGACGTGCGGCATGAGATCGAGCACATGCTCTGGCACCTTATTGCGGAGTACGACGTGATCGTGATCACCGGCGGCGTATCGAAGGGAAAGTTCGACTACCTCCCCACCGAGCTGGAGCGCCAGGGCGTGAAGAAAGTTTTCCACGGCGTCGCGCAGCGCCCGGGCAAGCCGATGTGGTTTGGTGTGAGCTCGCGGAAGACGCCGATCTTCGCGCTGCCGGGCAACCCCGTGGCCTCGTACACCTGCCTGCACCGCTATGTGCTGCCCGCGCTGGCGCACGCGAGCGGCCTCGCGCCCGCGCCTCTGCGCATGACGGCGCTGGCCTCGCCGGTGACCTTCAAGCCGCCGCTGGCGTATCTTCTCCCCGTGAAGCTTTCGAGCGGCCCGCGCGCCGAGCTGCTGGCGATCCCGGACCCGAGCAATACCTCGGGAGACTTCGCGGGCCTCGTCGGCACCGATGGCTTCATCGAGCTGCCAGCGGATGTGAGCGAGTTCCCAGCTGGGACGCTCGCGCCTTTCCGTCCCTGGGTTTAAGGGCGTGTTATCTTGAGGTAGGGCGAACCGTCCCGGTGAGCCGTCGCGCTGCACACGTCGCCCCGTCGCAGAGCTGGCGATGCGATAACCCGCTCCACCCCTGCGTATCCGAAATAGCACTACTTCGTCGTCCCCAGCGTCTTCGCATGCTCCCGCAGCCGCTCCAGGCGATCCGCCGGTTCCGGATGCGTTTGCGTCCAATAGGTCCACGCCGGGCGCCGCTGGCGCTGCTCCAGCCAGACGAACACTTTGTCCGTGCCCTCGGTTTTGCCGTACGCTCCGTGCACCAGGGCGAGTCCAAAGAGATCCGCGCCGCTTTCCTGGTGGCGCGAGTGTGCCAGATCGAGCAGCGCCCCCGCCCGTTCGCTCACCATGTCGCCGACATCGCCGAACACGAGCGCCAGCACGACGCCGCGGCCGAGCGCGCGGCCGATCCCGCGCAGATGGTCGCGCTGGGCGAAGTGGCCGAGCTCGTGCGCCAGCACAAAGGCGATGGAGCTTTCGTCATCGGCCAGCTCCAGCATGCCGCGCGTGATGCCGATGGTCCCACCGGGAAAGGCCACGGCGTTAGGCTGTTTGTCCGCGAGGAAGACGAGCTTGTAGTCGAGCGCCGGCACGCCGGGCCGCGCGGCGAGTTTTGCGAGAATATCCTGGGCATACGCGAACCGCGCGATCTCCGTCTCCGTTGTCGGTGTGCTGGCTGTCACCCCTAGCTTGAAATTGCTGAACCACGCCCGTTCGCGCTCCACCGAGATGCGCGGCAGCGCGAGCTCGACCGCCCAGCCGATGGCGAAATACCCCGCGAGAAAAAGCGCCGCGGTGCCCAGCAGCAGCACGACGATCTCGCGGCGCATGCCCTTCGTGCCGGGATTGCTCGCCTCGGCTGCCTCCCCGAGCTCGCGGTGGACGTACTTCATCGCACGTCGCGCGAGGTCACACGTAGCGAATCGCCGTCCCGTAGGCGACGATCGAGACGCCTACGATGGCGTTCTTCCGCTGGGTGGAGATGCAGACGGTCTCGAGCCGCAGGTTGGCGATGATGCTGGCGCCGGGGCTCTGCTCCTTCAGCCGCAGCAGCGCCTCGCGGCGCGCGCGGTCCATCAATGTATCGTACGATCGGATACGTCCGCCGAAGAAGTTGCGGAGCTGCGCGAGGAAGCGCTTGAAGTAGTCGTGCGAGATCATCACCTCCGCGACCACGAGCCGCGCCTCGGCGACCGTGCGGCCGCTCTCGAGTGTGCGCGAGGCCATGATCGGCAGGCGGGCGGTGGCGGCTTCGCGGGCGCGGATCGAGGCGTAATGCTTCTTCTCGACGTGGGCGCCGATGAAGCCGAAGAAAATCAGGCCGAGGACCGGCAGACCGTAAACCAAGAGCACGATCGCCCAGTCGTAGGTCTCGAGGGTGGAGGGGTCGTCCATGGCGGTCAGGCGATCTTCACCGCGGTGCCGTAGGCGTAGAGTTCGGCCGCGCCCTGCGCGACGGAGGAGGTGGAGTAGCGGATGTTGACGACCGCGTTGGCGCCGAGGGCGCGGGCCTGCGCCACCATGCGCTCGGTCGACTCCTTCCGGGCTTCCTGCAGCAGCTCAGTGTAGCCCCTCAACTCGCCGCCGACGAGATTCTTGAGACTCGCGGCGATGTCGCGGCCCACGTGCTTCGCGCGCACGGTGCTGCCGGAGACGAGGCCGTAATGCTCGACGATCTGGCGGCCGGGCACGGTTTCGAGGTTGGTGAGGACGATGTCGTTAAGGACCGGAGGAGTCATGGAGGAGGTGGGGACGGAGAGTGAGCCTATCATGAATTAACGAGGGCGGTGGCGCGACCTTTTTACGTGTAGGGCTTGGCCCGGAGGATTTTGATTCGTCAACGGCGCCGCGCACGTGCGACAGTGTGCGCGATGTTTTCGCACCTCGACGCGCAGAACCGTCCCTCGATGGTCAATGTGGGCGACAAGCCCGTGACCCGGCGGACCGCGCACGCCGTGGCCGTCATCACGCTGCCCGACTCGCTTGCCGCGCTGCTGCGCGATGGCGAGATCGCGACAAAGAAGGGCCCGATTTTTCAAACCGCGATCCTCGCCGGCGTGATGGGCGCGAAGAAGACCAGCGACCTCATCCCGCTCTGCCACCCGCTCGGGCTCGACGATTGCCAGATCGAGATCAAGGCCGATGCGGAGCGCCGCGAGATCGAGATACACTGCCGCACGCAGGTGCACGGCAAGACGGGCGTGGAGATGGAGGCGATGACCGGCGTGACCATCGCCGCCCTCACGTTCTACGACATGGCCAAGGCCGTCACGCACGGCATCGTCATCAAAGAGGTGCGACTGCTGGAAAAAACCGGCGGCAAGAGCGACTATCTGGCGACGTGAACAAGACGATCTCGGTCCAGTACTTTGCCATCCTCCGCGAGCAGCGCGGCCTCGGCCAGGAGACAATCTCCACGCCCGCCGCCACACCCGCCGCGCTCTACGAGGAGCTGCGCGCGCGACACCCCTTTACGCTGCCGGGTGATCGTATCCGCGCAGCGGTCAACGACGCATTTGTCGATTCGACGTCGGCGCTGCGCGAAGGCGATCGCGTGGTTTTTATTCCGCCGGTGGCCGGAGGCTGATTCCGCTTCGCCATGTTTTCGATCTCTGCCACATCCATCGACGCGGTCGCCCTGCAACGCGCGCTCGCCGACGACCGCGCGGGCGCGTGCGTGACCTTCGAGGGCTGGGTGCGCAATCGCAACGAAGGCCAGCCCGTGCAATCGCTCGAGTACGAGGCGTACGTCCCGCTTGCCACCACGGAAGGGGAAAAGGTCCTCGCCGAAGCGCGCGCGAAATTCGCCCTGCTTGGCGCGGCCTGCGTGCACCGCGTGGGCCATCTCCAGCTCGGCGAGATGGCGATCTGGGTCGGCGTGACCGCGGAGCACCGCGGCGCCGCCTTCGATGCGTGCCGCTACATCATCGACGAAGCCAAGGCGCGCCTCCCTATCTGGAAAAAAGAACACTATACCTCCGGCGCGACGGCCTGGATCAATTGCGCGACGCGCGGCGAGCATGCCGAGCAGAAGCGAGCTGAGGAGAAGCCCCTGTAGCGGCGGTCTATGACCGCCGACGAACCGGATAGCGCCTTCGCGCGCAATCGGCGGTCAAGACCGCCGCTACAGACGGAGAGAAAGGACTGGCGAGCAATGGAGCCGACTGCGGCCTTTCGCAGTCGATCAAGAGTACGAGCAAGATCAGGAGCACGGGCCGATCCACGAGTTCGTGCTCCGGCGCTACACGCACGTTCGTGATCGTACTCTTCATCGAGTTCGCGACCGCGTTTGGCGGTCGCCCGCGCCTACCGTCCTCGGCGTAAATAAAAAGGACAGCTGTCCTTTTAACAGCTTGTCGCGAGTCGTCTGCGTCGCATGATTATTCCCCATCACCCCGGAGCGCCGCGAGCGATCGCGTGCCGCGTCCACCCCTCCTCCAAACCAAGTCCCTATGAACCTGCCTCGTTCATTCCCTACCCTCGCGCCTGTGTGCGCCGCGCTGCTGCTGGCTCCTTTAGCGTTTGCCCAGGCTCCTGCGGTCGATCCGCTCGAGCTTGCCCGTTACGATGCCAATAAAAACGGCCGGCTCGACCCCGAGGAACTCGCCGCGCGCGATGCCTCCCGTCGCTCTACGGCACCCGCCACCGCGACCAGCTCTTCCTCCGAGCCGCCGCGCGAGGAGCCCGTGCTGCTCTCGCCCTTCGAGGTCGTGTCACAGGATCGTGGATACTACGCCTCGAGCACGATGTCGGGGACCCGGCTCAACTCGAGGGTGGAGGACCTGGCCTCGTCGATCAGCGTCGTGACGAAGGAGCAAATGAGCGATTTCGCGATGCTCGATATCAACGATATCTTCCTCTACGAGGCGGGCACCGAGGGCATCGGGACGTACACGGAATTCTCCGTGGATCGCAATGGCAGCCCGGTCGACAACTCGCTCAATCCCAACACGGCCAACCGCGTGCGCGGCGTCGGCGCGGCCAATCTTTCCTTCGCCAATTTCGAGCTCTCAGGCCGCATGCCGATCGACCCGCTGCTCATCGACGCGGTCGAGATCAGCCGCGGGCCCAACTCCACCGTCTTCGGCCTGGGCAATGCCTCGGGCACGGTGAACATGCAGCCCGCCACCGCGAATATCAGCCGCAACCGCTCGCGGGTGGACATGCGTTTCGACAGCTACGGCGGCTACCGCTCCAGCCTGGATCTCAATCGTATCCTGATTCGGGATACCCTCGCCGTGCGTGGCAGCGCCGCCTTCATGCACGAGGGTTACGAGCGCAAGCCCTCCGGCACCAACACCAAGCGCCTCAATGGCATGGTGCGCTACCGCCCCTTCAAGAATACGACGATCACCGCCTCGCAGTTCTACTACCACATCACCGGCAACCGGCCCAACACCACCACGCCGCGCGATGCGATCACCGGCTGGATCAAGGCCGGCAAGCCCACCTGGGATCCCTCCGTAACCGCGGCCAACGCGGTCAAGTTCGACGGCGTCGCCCGCTCCGGCGCCTACACCGGAACGACGCTCCCGCCCTTCTTCGCCAACGCCAACTTCCGCGCGCAGTCGACGCTCTTCATCGATAACGACGGCTCGATCGGCTACTGGGGGCCGGGCCGCACGACCTCGACGACCACCCCCAACACGCCCGACCAGAACTTCATCATCGTTAATACGGTGCCGGACCCGATTCGCGCCACGCAGCCACTGTTTTCCAGCGACCCTGCCGTCAACGACAAGGCGCTCTACGACTGGACGGAGGTTAATCTCGCCGCGATGAACCGGCTCAACGAGACGACGTACGTCACGCACCTGCAGGTCGAGCAGATCCTGCTCGATACGCCGCGGCACATGCTCGCGGTGCAGGCCGGTTATTTCCGCGAGGCGGGCAAGCGCGACAACCGCAGCCTGTACGGCACCGCCGGCAGCTCCGGCGCAACCGGCTTCCTGCACCTCGACGTGAACGAGAAGATGCTCGATGGCAGCCCCAATCCCTTCTTCATGCGGCCCTTCGTCGGCTTCTTCAATACCAAGGGCATCGTCCGCAGCCCGTACGAGCGCGAGACCTACCGCGCGCAGCTCGCGTACCGGCTCGATCTGCGGCGCGAGCAGAATGTGCTCCGCTGGCTCGGCATGCACCAACTCGTCGGCTACGGGGAGTACAAGGAAAACCGCTCCCGTACCGACACCTTCCGCGACGTGATCCAGTCCGCCCACTCGTGGTATCCGATGGCCACGGGCACGGCGTCCGACTTCGCGCGGCCCGAGATCGCGCTGAACTACTACCGCTACTACGTCGGCGACAACCAGGGCTACAATGCCGACCAGGCCCCGCATGACTTCACGCCCGGCATCTATCCCTATCGCTAGGGTAATGGTGCCACGCGGCAATTCCAGACCGAGCAGGCCAGGCTCGGGTCCGGCTACTGGTACGACTCGACCAACACCTGGGATCGCTCCCTGCTCAAGACCCGGGGCGGCGTGCTCCAGAGCCACCTGCTGAACGGCCGCATCGTATCCACGTTTGGACTACGCCGCGACGAGCGCAGCAATCGCCAGCGCGGCACGCCGCTCTTCGTCTCCACGCCGGACGGCATCGTGCTCGACTACGCTTCGACGCACACCCTGAACCCTTCCGATTGGGTCCGCGCGAGCGGCCCGACCAAGACGGCAGGCGTCGTGGTGAAGCCCACCCCGTGGCTGAATCTCCACTACAACAAGTCCGACAGCTTCCAGCCCTCCGGCGTGGCGGTGGGCCTCCACCTGCAGCCGCTCCCCGATCCCACCGGCAGCGGCACGGACTACGGCTTCTCGCTCAATTTCTTCGGAGGCAAGGTCGTGCTCCGCGCCACCCGTTACAAAACGGTGCAGATCGACACGCGCAACGGCAGCATGCGCACGATCGCTCAGCGCGTGCGCAACCTCGATTTCGACTCTCCGAACGGCAACTCCGTTTTCAATCTCATGACGCTCTCGCGCCGCTGGGAGGAGACCCGGCTGGGCCGTCCGATCACCGATGCCGAAGCCGCCCAGGTCGCGGCGCGCGTCACCCAGCTTGATATCGATTACTTCACCCGCCCCGAGACACGTGGCGAGCAGAACGAACTCGTCTCCGAGACGCAGGACGTGACGGCCAAGGGCACCGAGATCGAGCTGCATTTCAACCCGACCAATTTCTGGACCAACAAGCTCAACTTCACCGAGCAGAAGTCGATCGACGCCAAGCTTGCGCCCGGCGCCGGGCAGTGGATCGCCGAGCGGCTCCCGGTGTGGCAGAGCATCATCGACCCGGAGATCGGCCGCCCGTGGTTCACCGAGCGCTATAACAACGCCAATTCCGCCTCGCAGTACCTGGCGGCCAACGTCACCTCGCAGCTCGACATCGCCACTGCCACGCTGGGCAAGAGCCGCCCCCAGATCCGCAAGTATCGCGTGAACTACAGCACGAACTACCGGCTCGCTGGCGTGACCGACAACGCGCTGTTGAAGAAATTCTCCGTGGGCGGCGCCGTGCGTTGGGAAGACAAGGGCGCCATCGGCTACTACGGCGTGCAGTCGCTGCCCGCGATCATCACCGCCCTCGATCCCGCGCGGCCGGTCTACGACAAGGCCCGCACGTACTTCGATGCCTTCCTCACCTACCGCACCAAGCTCACGCCCGGCATCAACGCCACCTTTCAGCTGAATGCGCGCAACCTTCAGGAAAGCGGGCGCCTCCAGGCGATCAGCGCGCTGCCCGACGGCACGGCCAACGGCTACCGCATCGTCGACCCGCGCCAGTTCATCCTCACGGCGAGTTTCGACATCTGAGGGTGGGATTAGCGTTTGTAGTTCCGCCTTCAGGCGGAATCCGGACGCTTCAAAGCTTCCGCCTAAAGGCGGAACTACAAACAGCTCGACGTTCCGAGGGTGGCGGTCGGTTGCGATCGCCACCTTGAAGCCCGGCTTTCAAGGACTATGGTCCCTGTCCCCAATCGCATCTGGAGGTCTACTCCCAAATACCAGACGCCGCCCCTCTCCCTCGGCGGCTCAGTCGCCGCTCGAGCAAAAAACTGGCTAATAAAATTCCGCTATTCTTCACGCTCGGCTTGGGCGGGGGCGGGTCTATAAGGCGTTTAAGATGAACCTGTTTCTTGCCGCCGCTACAGGCCCTACCCAGACCGCCATGGAACGGTTGCGGGCGATCCCCACCGAGTTCTGGGTAAAGATCGGCATCGGCGTCGTCGGGCTCATCCTGGTGGTGTTGGTCTTACGCAAAGTGGCCAAGGTGAACAAGGTGGTGCTGGCGGTAGGGTCGGCGCTAGCCCTGTCCATCCTCGGTTTTACTTGGGTTTACGAGCGCAACGAGCCCTCGTGGGCGACCCCCGTGGTTTCGTGGTTGGCGGAGTTTTTCCCCTCCAAAGGGCGCGTCCGGCCGACGATCCATTAAGGGCTCCCCGGGGAGTGCGCTCGGACTGGGCGAACGAATTTTTATGACGCGGGGGGAGAAAGGGTTTGGTTTTCCGGGCAGTTAAGGTTGTGCTCGGCCTCCCTTTTCTTTTCGCCATGGCCAAACAATCCGACATCGGACTCATCGGGCTCGCCGTGATGGGTCAGAACCTCGCCCTCAACATCGCCGACCACGGCTTCCAGATCTCGGTTTACAACCGCACGGTCGAGAAGACCGACAAGTTCGTTGCTGAAAACCAGAACACCCCCGGCGGCCTCATCGGTTCCAAGACCCTCGAGGAATTCGCACAGTCCCTCTCCAAGCCCCGCAAGGCCATCATCCTCGTCCAGGCCGGCAAGGCCACCGACGCCGTGATCGACGGCCTCACCGCCGTGTTCGAGCCCGGTGACATCATCATCGACGGCGGCAACGCCCTCTGGACCGACACCATCCGCCGCGAGAAGGCCCTTAAGGAAAAGGGCTTCCGCTTCATCGGTTCCGGCGTGTCCGGCGGTGAAGAAGGCGCCCGTTTCGGCCCCTCCCTCATGCCCGGTGGCGACAAAGCCGCCTTCAAGGAGATCGAACCGATCTGGAAGGCCATCTCGGCCAAGGTCGACAAGAAGACCGGCAAGCCCATCAACGGCGCCAAGCCCGGCAAGCCCGTCAAGGGCGGCGTCCCCTGCACCACCTACATCGGCGAAAACGGCGCGGGCCACTACGTCAAGATGGTCCACAACGGCATCGAGTATGGCGACATGCAGATGATCTGTGAGGCCTACGCGCTGATGCAGGGCCTCCTGAAGATGAAGGCTCCCGAGATGGGCGCAGTCTTCTCCGAGTGGAATGAGGGCATGCTCGGCTCCTTCCTCATCGAGATCACGGCCGACATTCTCAAGCAGAAGGACCCCGTCACGAAGAAGCCCTTCGTCGACATCGTCCTCGATACCGCCGGCCAGAAGGGCACGGGCAAGTGGACCTCCGTCAACGCGCTCGATATGGGCGTGCCGGCCCCGACGAT
The DNA here is from genome assembly GCA_040386765.1 of Verrucomicrobiota bacterium. Classification (GTDB taxonomy): domain Bacteria; phylum Verrucomicrobiota; class Verrucomicrobiia; order Opitutales; family Opitutaceae; genus ER46. The sequence continues at coordinate 19,753 of JAZKEV010000005.1, forward strand.
CGCCGAGTCCGTCTTCGCCCGCTGCATCAGCGCGGTGAAGGAAGAGCGCGTTGCCGCCTCCAAGATCCTCAAGGGTCCCTCGAAGAAGTACAAGGGCTCCAAGAAGGCGCTCATCGCCGCGATCCACGACGCGCTTTATTGCTCCAAGATCTGCTCGTACGCCCAGGGCTTCCAGCTCATGCGCGAGGCGCAGAAGGAGTACAAGTGGACGCTGAACTTCGCCGAGATCGCGCAGATCTGGCGGGGCGGCTGCATCATCCGCGCGGTCTTCCTCCAGAAGATCACCGAGGCGTACAGCCGCGACCCGAAGCTCGCCAATCTCCTCCTCGATTCCTACTTCAACAAGACCGTGAAGAAGGCGCAGGAAAACTGGCGCAAAGTTGTCGCCCTTGCCGCCGAGTGCGGCGTGCCGGCGCCGACCTTCAGCTCGGCGCTCTCGTACTACGACAGCTACCGCTCGGCCCGCCTGCCGGCCAACCTGCTCCAGGGCCAGCGCGACTTCTTCGGCGCGCACACCTACGAGCGCACCGACAAGCCCCGCGGCAAGTTCTACCACATCGACTGGCCCGAGAAGGGCCGTCCGCAGCTCGAGGCGTAAGCCTCCGGGGTAATATAGTTTCTTCGCTGGCGAGCCTTCCGGGGTGACTGCAATTGAAGTTTACTTTGGAGGGCGTCCTTGCCGGATTTATAGCCTGTTTTCGGTCCTCCGAAGACAGGCTTTTTTATCCCCGCGCATATGAAAAAATTTATTCTTACGTGCTGCCTCCTGGCTGCCTCGGCCTTTGCACAGGAGAACGTGACGAGCGAGCTCTCGCGGATCGCCGCGATTAAAAACGATAAAGAACGTCTGGCGGCATTCGATGCACTCGCCGTGAAGTTCGGCACCAAGGAGGTGGCAACTTCAGCGGGAAAAGCGATCGGCCAGTGGACGGTCACGTCCTATGCAATCCCCGGAGATAACGTACCTTTTGTAGTTGCACGAATTCCCTCCGAGGTCGTGGTTAAGATCCGTGGGGTTGAAAGCCGCCCCATACTAACCTTGAGCTATCAAGGGGGGCTGATCGCGGTCTCTTTGGACTTTGAAGTACCGGTGGAGGCGGGTCCAATGGTGGCGCTGATGGTCTTCGATAGAGGAAAATCGGTGGAATTGACGATAGAAGTCACCCCTGACGAACTTCAGTTGGCTTCGTTCAAATTTGACGGCAGGGACTTCGCCCGACAGTTGGTGCCGGTGGATTCCTTGCGTATTGGCGCCGGTTCTTCTTCCAATGGCACATTCGCGATGCGCTTTTCGCCTGCAGGCATCGACGAAGTCATCAAGGAAATGGACCGGCTCGTGCCTCCCCGAAAGAAATGAGCCCCTCTCTGAAGGCAAGGTGCATGGGTGGGGCTTTTCGTTGGGGCGTCCTGCCACCCGCCGCAAGGTGAGCGTCGCGAGTGATCGTGGGTCCCCGAGCTTTGGCACCGCTCTCCGTGCGACGATTGTTTTGCTCTCGATCCCATGACGCACCGTCTTGCTCGACTACTTCGCCTCGTCCTCCCCGTGCTCGGCCTCGCCGGCAGTGCGCGCCTCGTGGCGGCGGAGACTACTCCTACGCCGCCGAATATCCTCTTCATCCTGATCGACGATCACGCGGCGAATATGACGAGCGTGCTGCGCGAGTCGCCGGTGCATACGCCCAATATCGAACGCCTCGCGGCGCGCGGGTCGTGGTTCACGCATGCATACGCCGACGTGCCCTCGTGCGCGCCCTCGCGCACGGCGTTTCTTACCGGTGTTCACGCGTACAAGTCCGGCGTGTACTACAACAACCAGGGCGCCCGCCGCACCAAAGCGCCGATCGCGCAGGCCGTGACGCTGCAGCGCCACTTCCTCGAGCACGGCTATCTTACGGCCGGCTACGGCAAGATCACGCACACGGGCTATCAGGATGACTACGTCGCCGACTACACGCCGGGCTATTTCAAGGGTCACGGGGTAAAGAAGTACGTGCGGCATACCGATGCCTCACTGGTGCCGCACATCATTCCGGAGACGTTGCGCGTGCCCGACCTCACGTATCTACCCACGCGCTTCGGCGCGCTGCCCGACGACTGGGACCGCGACGACCCCGACAAGCAGCAGCAGGATACCGAGCAGGCCAATCGCGCCATTGCCTTTCTCAAGACCAGCCACGACCGGCCTTTCTTCCTCTCGGTCGGTTTCTGGAGGCCGCATTCGGAGCGCATCGTGCCCCAGCGCTACTACGATCTGTATCCGCTCGATTCGATCCAGATCCCGCCGAGCTACCGCGTCGACGATCTCGAGGATGTGCCGGCGCCCGGCCGGAGGCAGGCCACGCACCAGGGCACGCACGCCGCGGTGATCAATGCCGGGCTGTGGCGCGAGTACTTGCGCTCGTACTACGCCTCGGTGAGCTACATCGACGAGCAGCTTGGTCGCGTGCTCGATGCCCTCGACGCGAGCCCGCACGCGCGCAATACCCTCGTCGTCTTCGCCAGCGACAACGGCTACAACGGCGGCGAGAAAAACATGTGGGCCAAGTACGGGCTCTGGGAGCAAACCTGCCGCGTGGTCTTTGTCATCTCCGGTCCCGGTTTCCCCCGCCAGGTCAGCGCCACGCCCGTCAGCCTCATCGACATTTACCCCACGCTGCTCGCGCTCTGCGGTCTGCCCGCGCCCAAGAGCCACGCGCTCGACGGCATCGACCTCACGCCCATCCTCCGCGATGCGAAGCGCGAACGCGGCAAACCCGTCCTCTCCACCTTCGGCCTCGGCAACCACTCAGTCACTGACGGCCGCTATCGCTACATCCGTTACCGCAACGGTGACGAGGAATTTTACGATCACGCGACCGACCCTCACGAGTGGACTAACCTTGCGCGCGACCCGAAGATCTCCGCAGCCAAGGCGGCGCTTGCCCGCCACCTTCCCACGACCGATGCCCCGGAAATCGAACTCGCCCGCCCTTGGGACGGCTCCGAGCTCAACGCCGAAATCTTCCAGCGCCTCGCGGCGCCGGGGCCGACGAAATAGCGCGTGTTTCAAAAAGCAGGAAGCTCGAATAGGTAGCGTCGGACGGTCCTGTCCGGACGCGACGGCCAAGGCGATTTCCATGGGGGTTCCGTATCCCTACTCCCCTCCACGCAAGACGTACGCTTGCCGTTTCGCTTACGAGGAGCGCTGGAGCAGCGCGACGAAGAGCGCTTCGAGGCGCGGCACGTCGATCGCGCGGACGACGGTCACCGCCGGCTCGCCAAGGCCCGGCCCGGCGTTCACGGGCCAGCTCAAGGTGGCGCCGTAGCTCGCGCCATGGTCGATCTCGATATCCATCGCGAGCGCGAGCGTCTCGGTTGGGAGCGTGGGATCGAGCAGCACAGCCGCCGCGATCTCATCCCACATCGGATAGCCGAGGCTCGGATGCTGGCGGAAGTAACGCGCGGCGGCGCCCTCCCCTGCCCCGGCGCGGCGCACAAGCTCGGGGGTGAGCTTGGTGGCGGCGGTGGCATCGAGCGGGATGCAGGTGATCTTTTTCCAGCCCGCGTGGAGCATGATGTGCGCGGCCTCGGGGTCCCAGCGGCAGTTGAATTCCACCCGCGGGCTGTGGACAAACTGCAGCGAGAATTCGTCGATGGTCGACACCACCGGGCTGAACGAACCGCCCATGAAGACGAGCTCACGGGCATTGGCCGCGAAGCTGTCGTCGAGCCGCGCGGCGAGCGCGAGATTGGTGAAGGGCCCCATCGCAAGCACGCTGACCTCGCCGGGAAATTCGCGGACCTTGCGCGTGAGAAAGGCCGCCGCGGTTTCGCTGGCCGGGGCAAGCGTCGGTGCGCCGAGTGGCGACGGCGGTACAATCTCGGGTGCGTGATACGGCGGCCGGTGAACGGTATTGTACTCGGGCCACGATTCCATCCACGCGCCCTTATACGGCAGCTTGCCGTAGAGCGTCTCCCAGCGGCGCGTGCTCTCCTGCGTGGCGATCAAGGGAAACGTTGCGCCGGGCACGACGGGCACCTCCGGCCGGTCGATCAGTTCGAGCATTCGCAGGACGTGCGAGACATTTTCCTTCACCCAGCCGTCGCCGCTCACAACGGTAATGCCGAGGACCTCGACGTTGGGCGATTGCAGCACCATGAGGATCGACTGGAGATTGGAGCCGCTGGGGCCAAAGGCGTCTTGATCGATGATGACTTTGCGTTTCACGGTGGAGTGAGAAGAGAGGGAGAGAGAGTTTCGGTCAGCCGATCCAACGCGCGTCGAAATCGCGCCGATCCACCGACCACGCGCGCCACTTGGGCGGCGTGGTGCGACCGGCCCGTACCGCCGCAGCCTCGGTGAGGTTGTGACAAACCACGGTCAGGTCGGCGACCGACCAGAAGTCACGCGCGGCCTTGGCGTCATGTCGCGCGGCCAGGAGTGCCGCACGCGAGAGCACCAGCCCGCTCATCGGCGGAAGCGTGCAGCCGAGTGTGACGAGCACGCCATGCAGCCGCGAAAGCACGCCTTTGCCGCCCGTGCTGTGCTCGCTGACGATCGCTGCGGCAGGTTTTCCGAGCCAGAGCGCGGTGCCTTCGGCGGGCGTGGCATCCTCGAGAAATTTCTGCAGCACGCTGCTCCATGAATCCCAATGCGTACCCGTGCCAAAAAGAAAACCATCCGCTGCCGCGAGCCGGGGCCGCAGTGCAGCGAAGTCCACAGATGAACCTTCGTTCGCGGCGAGGGTGACGCGCTCCACGACCGCACGCCGGCCGAGCAGTCGAGCGGCACGGTCGAGCAGCACTGCCGTATTCCCTGCATCGCCCGCGAGCGCGCCATTAACAATGAGAAGGCGGGGACGACGGGCGGGCATGGGCTCAGGCGTGTGGTCCGGCTATACTTTCTGCGCTTTCCATTTCCCGCGTTTGAAGAGCATTCCGCTCCAGAGCGCGAGGACGGAGAAGGAGGCGGGCACCGCGATGAAAACGCCGAGCGCGCCGAGTTTGAGCGGCGTCGCAAGCACCCACGCGAGCGGGATCTGGCCCAGCCAGAAGCAAAAGAAATTCAGGCGCGTGGGCGTCCACGTGTCGCCCGCGCCGTTGAAGGCGCCTTCGAAGCACATGCCGGCGGCATAGAGCGGAAAGGCTACGCTGATGATCCACAGCGCGCGGATGCCGTAGCGCTGCACTTCGGGATCGGGGGTGAAGAGGCCGACGATCGGCCCCGACAACGCGATGAACACAAGGCCGATCGCGCCGAGGAAGAGCATGTTGAATTTCGTCGCAAGCCGCACGGCGGCGGCGGCGCGGTCGGGCTTTTCCGCGCCGAGATTCTGGCCGACGAGCGTGGAGCCGGCGTTGGCGAGACCCCACGCAGGCATGAGGGCAAACATCACGACGCGAATCGCGATGGTGTATCCGGCGACCGCGGCGCTGCCGAATTGGGACAGGATTTTGAAGAGCCCCACCCAGCTCGTGGTGCTGATGAGGAGCTGCGCGATTCCGCTCCATGCGGGCTTGAGGATCGCGGCGATATCGGACCACACGGGGCGGAGATGATGCGGGCGGACGCGGATGCGGCCGGGCTTCATCGTGAGATGCCAGAGCTGGTAGAGCACGCCGGTGCCGCGGCCGATGTTGGTGGCGACGGCGGCGCCGGTGACGCCCATCTCCGGGAAGGGGCCGAGGCCGAAGATGAAGCAGGGCCCGAGCGCGATGTTGAGGGCGTTGGCGAGCCAGAGCGTGCGCATCGCGATCACCGCGTCGCCCGCGCCGCGGAAGATCGCGTTGATCAGGAAAATCATGAACACCGTCATGTTCCCCCCGAGCATCACGCGCGCGAAATTCGTGCCCAGCGCTACCGTGGCCGCATCGGCGCCCATGAGCACCAGAATCTCTTCGGCAAAAAAGGAGAGCCCGACGCCGAGGATTGCGGAGAGCGTGACGCCGATGAGCAGGATCTGCCCGGCGGCCTGCGCGGCGCGCTCAGGATCTTTTTCACCGATGCGGCGGGAGACAATCGCGGTCGCGGCAAAGGAGATGCCGATCGCGACCGCGTAGATGAGCGTCATCACCGACTCGGTGAACCCGATGACGGCGACGGCCTCCTTGCCGAGACGCGAGACCCAGAAGACGTCCGCGACGGCGAAGAGCGACTCCATGATCATCTCGAGGACCATGGGCACCGCGAGGAGCAGCACCGCGCGGTTAAGCGGCGCGGAGGTGTAGTCGTGGTGCTCGCCTTTCAGGGCGGAGGCCACGCTGCGCCAGAACGGTACGTGGTCGCTTTCGGTGGGTGCAGCGGGCTCAGACATGAGCGGAAGGCATCCAGCGTGACCTCGCGCGTGGCGTGCTCAAGGCGCGATACGGCCCGCGAGTCGGTTCAACTGACAGATTTTGTCAGGGGTGCAGTTCCTCCGGCGCTCAACGAGCGCTGGGAGGCAGCAGATTCGACAAATAGCTGGGCTCCCAAATCGAGATGGCGAAACCGACGCTGACACTGCGCCGGTAGTAGTTAACCAAGTCGCTGTTGTAACCCTGGCGCACCCACAGGAAAGCGCGTGGCCGCGTCCTACCCGAAAACCGGTAGCCCGCCTCGATCTTCACGGTGTGATACTTGAAGGCATGCTCGAGGCCCGTGGTCCACGTTGCGCCCAGTTCGTAGTGCGATTTGAAGCGGCGGAGATAGCTCACCGTCAATCCGTCGACGGATTGACGCGACTTTCCTTGAGGGTCGTTTTCCCAATCCCGGTTGTACTCTTCTTTCTCACCCTGCGGCAGGCTCTCGACCATGAAGACTTTCAGCACGGTGGAAAATGAACTGCTCTCGGTATGGTAGTCGTAGCGCCCGCTGAAGTAATCCCAGCCGCGGCTGATGGCGTCGCGTGCAATGTTCTCGGCGGTCTCGGGCGATTCCGAGCGCGCGTGGATCGCGCGCAGATCCTCGAAGTCGCGGCGATTGGCGATCGACTGGCCGTTGGATTCGTGGGCGTAGAGGACGTCGATGAACTCGTGCCGCGTCTTCTCCTCCGGGTTGCGCACGAAGCGCGCGGCGAGGAGGACGGGGTTGAAGCGCTTGCTGACCACCGGCGAGGATTCGCGGGTGAGGAGATGCTGGCCGCCGCGGTAGGTCGCGGCCCAGAAGGGATGCCAGGCCCACGCGGGATCACCGAAGAGCTGCCAGCCGTGGCCATGCACCGGTTGCTGCGCCGGGAGCAGAGGCACCCGCAGCGAGGCGAGGATATCGACGAAGGCCTCGTTGCTCTCGTCCTGAGTGTAGCCGAATTGGATCGCCTCGTAGGCGTCGATCCCGAGCTGCACCTGGGTGTTCAGCGGCACGGAAAACGGTTTCGCTTCGGCCTGGCCGGTGCTCGCGATCGGCGCCGGCGCTGGCGCTGGCGCGGCCAGGGCGAAGGATGCGGAAAAAACGGCGAGGAGAAACAACCGTAGCGCATGACCTCCGCGCCGCGGCGCAGGGTTCGAAGTCGAAGGTGCGGACGAGCGGGCAGCCGGAAGTTTCATGAAACGAAATTTTCTACGCCTCTCTCTACGCCAAGATCTGCTTGAGGCTGTCGAGATCGAGGATGCTCGAGAGCGATTCCTCCTGCACGACGGCGGCGGCGAGAGCGGCCTTCTCCCTTTGCAGCGAGCGGATCTTTTCCTCGACGGTGGATTCAGCGAGGAGGCGGTAGGCGACGACGGGCTGCGTCTGGCCGATGCGGTGCGTACGGTCGATGGCCTGCGCCTCGGCAGCGGGATTCCACCACGGGTCGTAGAGGATCACGTAGCTGGCGGCGGTGAGATTGAGGCCGAAGCCGGCGGCCTTGAGTGAGAGGAGGAAAACGGTCTTTGACTTGTCGCGCTGGAATTCGTCGACGAGCTCCGCGCGGTTCTCGGTCTGGCCGGTGAGCATGAGGTGACCGATGTTTTCCGCCACGAGCCGGTGGCGGATGATCTCGAGCATCTCGACGAACTGGCTGAAGACGAGGACTTGGTGCCCTTCGTCCTGCAGTTCCTCGAGCCGCTCCAGCAGGGCCTCGAGCTTCGCGCTCGGCAGATCGCGATGGGCGGGGTCGATGAGCGCCGGGTGGCAGCAGATCTGGCGGAGCCGGAGGAGGCTGGAGAGGACGTTGAAGCGGACGGCGGCGAGCGCCGTCGCGTTGTTGATGCCGAGGAGATGGGCGCGGGCGCGCTTGAGTTCGGCGTCGTAGAGGGTGCGCTGCGCGCCCTCGAGCTCAACGATCAGGTCGTCCTCGGTGCGCGACGGCAGCTCGGGCGCGGCCTGGGCCTTGGTGCGGCGGAGGAGGAAGTGGCGGACGCGGCGGTGCAGCCGCTCGTGCGCGGCCGGATTGGTGTCGTGATACTGGCGGCGAAACGCGCTTTGCGTGCCGAGCAGGCCGGGCTGCGCAAAGGCGAAGAGGCTCCAGAGATCGCTGAGCCGGTTCTCGATCGGCGTGCCGGTGAGCACCACGCGATGCTTGGCGACGAGAGCGCGCGCCGTCGTCGCGACCTGGCTCGCGGGATTCTTGATGAACTGGCCTTCGTCGAGCACCACGGCATCCCACGCCTGCGCCTTGAACCACGTGGCGTTGATCCGCAGCTGGGTGTAATTAGCGACGAGGAGGTGAGACTCCGGCTTGGTGAAGAGCGCATTGGGCCCCAGCCGCATCGGATCGAAGGAGCGCGCGTGGAGCGAAGGGGCAAAACGTTCCGTCTCGGTGAGCCAGCCGTGCGTGACACTCTTTGGGCAGACAACGAGCACGCGGAAGGTGGGCGCGCTGGCAGGATGCGTCTCCGCGAGATGGAGCAGCCACGCGAGCGTCTGGACGGTCTTGCCGAGACCCATGTCGTCGGCGAGCACGCCGCCGAGGCTCAGCGCGGCGAGATGCGCGAGGAAGTGGTATCCTTCTTGTTGATACGGGCGCAGGGTGGCGCGGAGACCCGCGGGCAGCGGCGGCGCGGGCTGGGTGGCGAGGGTGCGGGCGCGCTCGCGGAGCGCGGCGGCGAGGCGGGCATCCTTGAGCTCGAGTGCATCGGCCTCGCTGGCGAGTTGGAGGGCGTGGACGCGGTGCGTGTGCGTGCGACCATCGGTGAGCACATCGCCCGTATCGAGACCGAGGCGGTCGAGCGCGGCGGGCGATTCGTTTTCGATTTCGAGGCGGCGCCAGCCATGGCGCGGCAGCGCGACCCACTTGCCGCGCGCCTTGGCGAGCAGCGCGATCTCGTCGGCATTGAGCGTGGTGTCGGCGATGCGGAGCTTTACCGAGACGTTGAACCAGTCGCGGCCGAGCGTCTCCGCCGGCGCGGCGGTAAACTCCACATGGCCCATCAGCGGCGGGCCGAGGAGATTGGCGAGGCCGGGCGAAGCTTCGACCTTTATTCCGGACGGGAGCGATGCGTGCCACGCGATGAATTCGTCGGGGAAATCCGGGCTGACGCCGCGCGTCCACTCCGACTGCCACTCGCGCCAGACGACGCGGAAGTCCAGCAGGCGGGCGCTGGCCGTCTGCGCAAGCGTGAGGTCGAATTCGAGGAGCGGTTCGCCGGGGCGGCGGGGCGCGGGAGCGCCGCGGGCGGTCCATTGCCAGCCCGCTTCGAGATACTGTTGCTCGACGGGTGCCTCATCGGCGCGGGCAACGAGCACGGCGTGAAACTCCATCGTGTCCGCATCGTCGGGCATCGAGGTGAGCCAGCACTTGATCACGGGGCGGAGAATGACACGGCGGACATCGCGCTCAAGGGCCGCGGGCAGACGGAGGCCGACGGCGCGCAGCCGTGACATGAGCTTCATGTCGGACAGGGCCGCGGTGGGCAGCGGCGCGGTGGGAATCGGCGGCGGCCCATTCCACACGCGGTCTTCGAAATAATAAAGCGGCGAGGGTCGCAGCGAAACGAGCGTGGCGCGCGAGGCGTCGCGGCCGTCAGGCGTCACGAGATGGAGATCGAGCCGCTCGGCGACGTCGGTGGAGATGCCCGCTTGTAGCGCGAGGGGAAACTCCTGGATGACGAAGGGCTGCCCATCGGCCAGCACGAGCGCGTCACGCGCAGCGCGGGTGCGGAGGATATTCGAGGCGGCTTCGGCGGGCAGCGGCTGGCGGAGGCTCGGGGCCTGCAGGCCGGCGGCGCATTCCGCCGCGAGCGCGACGCCCAGCGCGGCCTCGGGCGGTGTGAGATGGTCGAAGTCGATGGGGCGCGCGGTGGCGAGCGCGACGAACCACTTCTGCGGCGGCGGGCGCCAGGCTTTGCCGGTGCCGACACCGGAGCGGGAGCGGACCTCGATGGAAATCCCACCCTCGGGGCGGACGCGGGCGCGGAGTCCCGCGAGGTCGGAGGTCGCAGGATGCGAGCGTGGCGCGGAGGAAGCGTCGTCGGAGACAGCGAGGGCGCGCTGCCAGGTGGAGATATCGTTCTGCAGCGCGCGGGCTTCGACCGCCGCCCGAGTGGTGGCGAGATCGGTCTGCGGCCGGAAGGCCTCGGGGATTTCGCGGCCATCCGAGGCGTACTCGTGCGCGATGAATTGCCAGAGCGCCCACGGGTCGGCGGGCACGACCGCCGGATCCCACCAGCCCGAGTAAGCGGGCGAGTGCAGCGGCGCGCCGGGCACCGGCGCATACTCGAAGCCGTGGCGCAGGAGCGTGCCGGGATAAATCGTCCCGTGTGCCTGCACGAAGTCGGAGAACAGCGCCGCGAGGTTTTCGAGCTGGTTATCCTCGGCCTCGGTCAGCGGGCGGCCGATTTTTTTGGCGAGGCGTGGCGACCAGTGTTCGCGGAAGGCGACTTTGGTGGGCGGCGCGGGAAGGTCGGGCGCGGCCGGCGCGATGGCGATCGTCGGCGTGGGCGGTGAGTCGTCGAGCGGTGGTGCCGAGGTGTGCGTGCCTGATTCCACGGCGCCGAGCCAGGCTCGGGCAGCCGCGTAGGTATGCAGGCAGTCGGTACGGCGCTCGCAGGTGCAGCGTGCGTTCCACTTCCCCAGCGTGAGGAAAAGCGTAACGGAGCAGGGCTCCTCGCCCGTGACCTTGGCCTCGACGTAGTGATCGGCGCCGGCCCAGACGCGTTCGACGACGCCCTGCGCGAAGATATCCTCACCGCGCTCGCGCGCGAGGGTGGGCAGTTGTTTCAGCCATGCACGCAGGGCGGCCAGCGCCTCGGGCGTCTGGACGCTGCGCACATGTGGTGGGCGGGCGCGAGCCATGAGAAAAGGGAAGGCGCGTCGCGAGCGACGCACCCTGCCTTAGAAAACCTTCTCTTCGAGAAGCGCAAACAGCTCTGACTCGCTGATGCGTTTCTGTTGCATGCTGTCGCGTTCGCGCAGCGTAAAGGTGCCATCCTTCTCGATGGTGTCGAAGTCGATGGTGACGCACCACGGGGTGCCGATTTCGTCCATCCGGCGGTAGCGGCGGCCGATATTGCCGGCTTCGTCGTAGAAGACCGCGTAGCGACGCTGGAGTTTCTTGTAGAGCTCCTTGGCGCGGCCGACGAGGGCCTCCTTGTTCTTGAGCAGGGGAAAAACGGCGACCTTCACCGGCGCGATACGCGGCGAGAGCCGGAGCACGGTGCGCTTCTCGACGTTGCCCTTCTCGTCCTTCACGTCTTCCTCCGCGTAGCCGGCGCAAAGCACAGCGAGGAGGATGCGGTCGACGCCCACGGCGGGCTCGATCACGTGCGGGACGACCTTCTGCTTCGTCGCTTCGTCGAAATACGTCTGCGGCACGCCGCTGTGCTGCTGGTGCTGCTTGAGGTCGTAATCGCTGCGCGCCGCGATGCCCCACAGCTCCTGCACGCCGAACGGATAGTTGAACATGATGTCCACCGTGCGGCGCGAGTAGAACGCGAGCTTCTCCTTCTTGTGCTCGTAGAGCGAAAGGTGTGATTCGGGGAGCCCGATCGAGAGCAGCCAGTCGCGGCACCACTTGAGCCACTCCTCGTGGCACGCCAGCCAGTCGGCATCGGGATGGATGAAGTACTCCATCTCCATCTGCTCGAACTCACGCGAGCGGAAGATGAAGTTGCGCGGCGTGATCTCGTTGCGGAAGGACTTGCCGATTTGCGCGATGCCGAAGGGCAGCTTCACGCGGCCCGTATCGACGACGTTCTTGTAGTCGACGAACATGCCTTGGGCCGTCTCGGGGCGGAGGTACGCGACCGACGAGGCATCGCGCATCGCGCCGACGCTCGTCTCGAACATCATGTTGAACGCGCGCGGCGGCGTGAGGCTGCCGGGCTCGCCGGTGGCGGGCGACGGGATGAGCGCGATCTCATCGGGCTGGGCCTCGGTGAAATCCTTCGGCGTAACCGGCGCGAGCGTGCCCTGGATGGCCTTCTTGCGCTTGAAACTCTCGGCGGCGGCCTGGAGATCCTCGGCGGTCTTTTCGGACTCGAGCGCGCTCACGTAGCCGACCGTCTTGCCGTCGACGACAATGGGGGAGAAAAACAACTGGTCCGCGCGGTAGCGCTGCTTGCTGACTTTGCAGTCCACCAGCGGATCGGTGAAGCCGGCGACGTGGCCGGAGGCTTCCCAGACCTTCGGGTGCATGATGATGGAGGTCTCGATGCCCACGACATCGTCGCGGCGGCGCACCATATCGGCCCACCAGCAGTCGCGGATGTTCTTCTTCAGCTCGGAGCCGAGGGGGCCGTAATCGAAGAAACCGTTGAGACCGCCGTAGATCTCGGACGACTGAAAGATGAAGCCGCGGCGCTTGGCGAGCGCAACGATGGCATCCATGGTGACGGCGGGAGTGGCGGATTCTGCTGACATAAGAAGTGAGATATAACCAAGCGCGGCGCACGTGGTCAATGGCGGAGGCGGAAGGGATTTTTTGGGGGGCGGGATGGCGTTCTGAAGCAGGGCGGGTTTTTAACCCGCCCTCTCGCACGTTATCTTACGCGGAAGCCTCCTTGTGCCGAACAAGCGGACGTATCGCGGGCTTTGTGGATTGATGGTCTTCGCTCGCCTTTCCCAATCCAGGGCGGGTTAAAAGCCCGCCCTATTTCAAACCCTGCTCTACTTCAGCGCGTCGCGCAGCCGCTGACGCTCGGTTGCGAGGACCGCAGCCGTGCGGAGAATATCCGCATGCCGGTGGCCCGCAGCAGGCGAATCGAAGTCGAACTTCCCCGTTTCGCCGCCGGCCCGCCATTGGCCGCGCTGGGCTTCCGCAAACTCGAGAAACTGCTGCATGAGCAGAACCAGCGCGGAGTCCTTGTCGTGCAGCCGCTTGATGCGGGGAAGGTGATTTTTGGTCGCAGTGCGGTAGGCGGCGACGGCGTCGCGCACGGCCTCCTCTGAGACGGCGCGGTCGCGCAGCTCGGAGGAAAAATAGAAGGCCCCCAACGTAGCCGCTTCGTGTCGCAGGTGATTGGCCTGCGCAAACGCCTGCATCAGACCGCGTCGCGTGGCGATGGCCTCAGGGGTTGCGACGGAACCAAGGTCGAAAAATGTCTCCGGCACGACGGCTTCCGCCGCGATATCGTACGCCAGCTGGACGGCATCGATCCGGGCTTTCACCGCGCGGCGGGCATCGACGATGGGTTGCACGATGGCGTTGGGTTTGGCCTGCGAAGCGGATGAGGCAGAGGGCGTGGAAGGGGTTGCCGGTCGGCGAACGAGATCGGAGGCCAGCGCCTGCGCCTCGGTCTCGATGGCGGTCTGGCGTACGGCATTTTCGTGCAGAGCGTAGCGTACCGCGCCAAAGGCCAGGCCGCCGAGTACGATGCCGAAGACACCGTCCCGCAGCCGGCGGCGCATCCCACCCCAACGCCACGCCAGCCAGGCCGCACCGACCGGCAACGCAATAAAGGCCACCGCCAGCCCCAGCGCGCTGCCCGCCGCAGGCCACGTGAGGCTGCCCTTGGCGGCGCGGCCGAGGGCGCCCGCCAGCGGCGCAAAGGCGCACACCCCCGCCGCTGTCCAGGCAAACTGGGGCAGGCTGAAACCGGCACTGGGCGGGGATGGGGGGCGGGCGGTTTTGCCGGAGGGCTCAGGGTCAGGGCGCTCCATGACCGGCACCCTGTTCAATGCCGCGCGGCGGTCAACGGCGCAGCGGGCGATTCCCGCGAACCGATTGCTGCCGGGGCGCTCTATAGCTCCATGACAACCAACGACGACGCTACCCTGCTCGCCCTCAACGAGCTGCTGATCGCGACCCGCGATGCCGAGCGCGGCTATCAGGAAGCGGCGGATGTCGTGGCGTTGCGCGATTTGGTCGAGCTTTTCGAGGGCTATGCGTTGCAGCGGGCGAAGTTTGCCGGGGAGATGGAGGAGCGGATCAAGACCCTGCGGGCCACCCCCGTGAAGGGCGGCAGCCCCATCGGGGCGCTGCACCGCGGCTGGATGGACCTGAAAGTGGCGGCCGACGCGGATCCCACCCACGCGCGGGCTCTCCTCGAGGAATGCGAGCGCGGCGAGGACTTGGCGCTCAAGCTGTACGCGGCCACGCTCAAATCGCAGGACCTCGACCAGATCACCCGGACGATGATCCAGCGCCACTACGAGCAGGTGCAGGCCGCCCACGATCGCGTGCGGCAGCTGCGGGATGCGGCACTCAAGGTATAAGGGAGGGCGCGGCGGAGACCGCACCTTTTGCTTGAGCCGTTTGCAGAATCTCGCAGACGGAACCTGTTACAGTCTTCGAAGTCCTCGTGTCCGAAGTCCTCGAAGCCTTTCCCTGCCATGAAATCGCGCGTCCTCCAAATCACCCTCCTCCCCGCGGTCCTCGCGCTCACCGTCTTCTGCACGTCGTTCACCGTCCGTGCCGGCGATATCGTCCCGGTCGCGGAGAAAAAGACGGAAAAGAAGAAAGATAAGGCTCCTGCCACCGGCAGTGCGGCCTCCAAGGCCAAGAAGCCGACGGATGCCGTCCCCGCGCCGCCGCCCGACGAGAAGACCCCGCTCAAGCTCACGGTGGATACCAAGTCCATCAACCGCGATGCCTTCGACCGCGTAAGCTACGCGCCCATCATCAAGCGCACCGCCTCGAGCGTGGTCTATGTGCACTCCAGCAAGCGCGTCCGTTCGCAGGATATGTCGGCGCTCTTCAGCGACCCGCGCTTCCGCCGGTTCTTCGACGGCCTCGGGATTCCCACGCCGGAGGAAGAGGGCAGCGAGAATGCGCCCGGCTTGGGTGGCCGCGGCAATCGCAATGCCCCTGGCCGCAAGGGAGTCCCACGCAACCGCGCGCCGGACGAGATGCAGCAGGGACTCGGCTCGGGCGTCGTCATTTCGGCCGATGGTTACATTCTCACCAACAATCATGTCATCGAGGGCGCCGACGAGGTGAAGGTTTCCATCGGCGAATCGAACAAGCGCTACGAGGCCCGCGTGGTGGGCCGCGATTCCTTCGCGGATGTCGCGGTGCTCAAGATCGACGCCAAGGGCCTCACGCCGGCGGTCTTTGGCGATAGCGAGCAGCTCCAAGTCGGCGACGTGGTGCTCGCCATCGGCAACCCCTTCGGCGTGGGTCAGTCGGTGAGCCGCGGCATCGTGAGCGCGTTGAGCCGCGGCGTGGGCATGGGGCCGATCGAGGATTTCATCCAGACCGATGCCGCGATCAATCCCGGCAACTCGGGTGGCGCGCTCATCGACACGGAGGGCCGCGTGGTGGGCATCAACACCGCGATCCTTTCCCGCAGTGGCGGCTTCGCCGGCGTGGGGTTTGCGATCCCGATCAATCTCGTCCGCAATATCGCCGAGCAGATCGTGAATACCGGGCGCGTTAACCGCGGCTTCCTCGGCGTCGCGCCGCAGGATATCGCCGACGAGGGCCTCGCCGCGCAGTTTGGCGTCGAGAAGGGCGCGATCATCAGCGAAGTCACCCTCGATAGCCCCGCGGAAAAAGCCGGGCTCAAGGACGGCGACGTGATCACCAAGATCAACAACACCGAGATCCGCGATTCCCGTCACCTGCTCCTGACGGTTGGCCAGATCCTGCCCGAGACGCCGGTGACGGTGGAGTATCTGCGCGACGGCAAAAAGGAAACGGCCACCGTGAAGCTCGGCAACCGTCCCGAGAGCGCGGAGTCGGGCGACGATGCGCCGCTCGCACCGAAGGGCGATATCGGGGTGCTCAACGGCGTGGGCGTCGGCGAGATCACCGCGCAACTCCGCGACCAGCTGCAGATCCCGGCTAACATCAAGGGCGCGCTCATCACCAGCGTCGACCCCGAGAGCCCCTCCGCGCGCCAAGGCCTCCGCGAGGGCGACATCATTCTCGATCTCAACAAAAAGCCGGTCACCAACGCCGACGAGGCCGTGCGCCTGAGCGAAGAGATCAAGGGCCCGCAAGTCCTCGTGCGCGTCTGGCGCAACGGCCGCACGACCTTTGTGGCGGTGGATGAGTCGAAGAAGGAGTGAGTGGGGCGGGGCGTCGGAGGACTGGGGGACTCGTTCAAGCAGGGCGGCTCGATGAGCCGCCCTTTTTTGTGTCCGGAGAGGTGAAAGTCTGAGGTAAGGCGAGGCGTTTCCTCCGAGCCGTCGCGCTTTGCGCGTTCGACTATCTCATGTTTTTTCGCGCGTGTTACCGCACGACGGCTCACCGAGGACGGTCCGCTCTACCTCTGATGCCTCTTTTTCGCCTCCTGCTCGTTCGTAGTTCCGCCTTTAGGCGGAAGGTTTTTTCGATCTCCGGATTCCGCCTGAAGGCGGGACTACAAACACCAACCTCCGAATGCTGCGTCAGATCCCATGACGCCCCGCCGCCTTGAACTTGCGTTAGCGCCGCCCCACCGTCGGCTCGAATGTCCTTTCCGCTTCCGCGTCGCTTCGCCTTTGTCGCCTGCACCGTTGTTTCGGCCCTTGCTGGTTCGCTCCGCGGCCAAGCTTCCTCCGCTGCGTCCGCTGCGCCCAGCACCTCCGGTACATCTGCCACGTCAGCCAGCGTCGCCTCCGAGCCGCCGACGGAGCTGGCGAAATTCATCCTGACCGAAGGCGCGCTCGCACAGGCGGGCGACCTGCTTCCGACTTCGCGACCGAGCGATTCCGTGTTGGGCTGGAGCGCCTCGCTGCTGGATACGCCGCGCGCCGTCACGGTGCTCACGCCCGAGCTGTTGCAGAAATTAGGCGTGCGCGACTTCGCCGACCTCGAGCGCGTGAGTGCCGGCGCGATGCGACCCAACTACTACGGTGTGCCCGGCGCGCCGCTCCTCCGCGGCGATTTCGCCGGTACGTTTTTCAATGGCATGCAACGCGCGTGGCAGCGCAATGAGATGCCGATGTCCTTCGGCTCGCTCGAAGGGCTCGACATCGTGAAGGGCCCCGCGCCCGGCAATCTCGGCGCGACGCAGGCCGGCGGCTACGTGAACTTCCTGCCGAAGTCGCCCTACTACGACCGCGCGCGCGGTTCGCTGCGCGTGACGGCGGGCACCTACGATTACTTCAACGCTGCGCTCGATCTGGGCGGGCCGTTCCTCGCCTTCGGTCGCCCTGCCGCCTATCGCGTCTCCCTCACCGCGCAGGATGCCGGCGCGTATGCGCGCAATATCGGCAACGATTACCTCTCGCTCTACGGCGCGCTGAAAGCGCGGCTCGCCGATGGCGTGTCGCTCTTCGCGGGCGCGGAGTACTACCGCTTTCACACCAACGAGAACGCCGGCTGGAATCGCATCACCCAGGACCTGATCGATAACGGCAACTACATCGTCGGCGAGGTGCGCGATGCCACGAGCGCGGCGGCGGGTGGCTTTGTGCTGCCGGGCGGGGTGCCGTTCATCCCCGTCTTCGGCGCCGCGACTCCGGGTAGCGCAGCCTTCGACACCGCGGGCGCCGCGATCATCGCGCCCGCGAACTACCGCGCGTCTCTCACGCCCGCACTCCGCGCGCTGCTCGGCCCCAATGGCGAGTACACCTCGGCCTTCTTCAATGCCGGCGGTCGCGCACTCACCACCAAGCTCGATCGCCGCACGGTGCTCGCCGATCCGGCTGATTTCGCGGACTCGCGCGACCTGCTCGTCTTCGCCGATCTCGTCGACCAGCGCCGGCGCGGCCTTACGCTCAAGAACCAGTTCATTGTCGACTGGCTCGAGACCGACAAGCGCTCCTCCTACGGTTACGCCTATGCCACCGAGCAGATCGTGCTCGAGGACAAGATCACGGCCGAGCACGCGCTCGACGCGGGGCTCTTGCGCCGCCTCGTCTACGGCGGCTCGCTGCGCTACCAGTGGGCGCACCAGCTCCAGGATTTTTCCGCGGAGCCCTTTTCGCGCCGGGATATTTCCGCGGCCACTCTCTCGCCTAATTCCATCGTGCTCACCGGCAGCCAGCGCCCGCTCACGGGCGATACGCGCAACCTCTGGGCCCAGGGCGACGACACGGAGCTCACCACGCTCGGGCTCTTCGCGGTCGGCGAATTTCGCCACAGCGAGCGCTTCGCCACCACGGCTTCGCTCCGGGTGGAAGGCGCGCGCTTCGAGGCGCGCACGCCGGGGGAGTTCGAGCGCAGCCCCACGCGGGGGCGCCAGACTGCCTCGGGCGGAAAGAACTACTACTCCGCGAGCCTGAGCCCGCTCTTCAAGCTCACGCCCACCCTCTCGCTCTACGGCACCGCGCAGCACGGCACCGCGCTCAATGCCTCGCAAGGCGGCACCGTCACGAGCGAGGATAATTTCGGCGAGACCGAGCTCGCTGAGCTCGGCGCCAAGGCCTCCCTGCTCGACGGCCGGCTCTTCGCCTCGTTCGCTGCCTACTACGCCACGCTCGCGCGATTCAACAGCATCACGGCTAATCCCTATGGCCTTCGTACCAAGGGCCTCGAGGTCGAGGCGACGTGGGTGCCCTCACGGTGGTTTTCCGTGATCGGAAATTTCGGGGTGCGCCGCACCGTGCTCACGCACCCGCTCGGCTTTCGCTTCGCCGCCACGCAGGACTACTACATGCCGCTGCTCGCCGGCGGGCTGTATGCGGATTTTGGCGACAACAACGGCCTGCTTGCCCGCAACAATCCCGACACGATCCTCGCTGGCTCACCTGAGACAGTCGCGAGCGTGGTGGGTAGCGTGGAGCTGCCGGCGCACTTCACTTTTGCGCTCGGCCCGACGTTCCGCGGCGCCTACTGGCACAATTTCGAGCACACGCTTCGTATGCCTTCGAGCCTCGTTTGGAACGGCACCCTTGCCTGGCGCCACGGCCGCATCGCCGTCCTCCTCGAAGGCACCAACGTCTTCAACGAAGACTGGTTCTACGGCTCCGACCCGATGTTTGCCGCCAACACCATCGTCACCAAGGCCCCGCTGCGCGAAGCGAAGCTGAGCGTGACGTATGCGTGGTGACGACCGGCAGGGGCCGGAATGAAAGTTTGGAGAGGAAGAACGGGAAGGTTGGGAAGAAGGCTTCGCCATGTGGGGTGAACCAATGCCCTGCCCTCCGAGGCGTCGCGCGTGGCGTGTGGTGGGTGCGACGACCCCGGCTCTTCCGAGCCGGACTACCTCTCGGTCGTGGCCGCTTCGGCAGAAGCGAGATCGGGCGAATCCTTCCCGCTCCAAAACAAAAACGGCGGACCTTTCGGCCCGCCGCTTCATTGAAACAATTGTAGCTAGAGCCAGCTCTTAGCCGGCTCGCACTCAGCGCCAGTTCAGCACCAGGCGGATGAAGAAGGACGTATCCATCTTGTCGATCGCCTGCGGCACCGTTGTGCCGGGGACGGCGGGATTGGGCACCAGCCTGTTGCCGGGCTGGCTGTTATAATCATGGCTCACGCCGAAACGGATCTTCCAATTCGGAGCGGTGAGCGGCACTTCGTAGTACGACTCGTGAGTGGCGCGGTAGTTGGAGAAATCTTCGAATGTCGGCACGTAGGACAGGCGATTGACGAGCTTGGAGTTGCTGAGGCTCAGCTCGTGCGCGAGGCCGAAGTCGAGACCGGCGCTGTTTACGTCGGTCGTAGTCGAGTTCTTGTAGCCTTCATAGCGATACGAAAGACCGGCGCGGGTCGTCAGCAGATGCATCGGCTCTTTGATGAGGTCGTAGCCCATACCGAAGCCGGCGACATTGTAGAGATCGACTCCCTTTACGCGGTCAAAGCCACCCTCGTCGCGCACGTACCAGGAAGCCTTGCCCTTGAAGTTATTCTGGTAGTCGACGCCAGCTTTGAACTGATCAGCAGATTTGGTATTGTCGGACTCCTGCCGGTCGTAGGCGGTGTAAAATTGGAGGGTGTCCTGCTTGGTCTTGAGCGTGGCGCGCAGCGAGGCGGCGGTGCCGAGCTGCTGCTTGTTGCCGTCCTTGCCGGTCACGTCGACCGCGGCCTCATACGTCCAGCGGCGCTCCAGCGCGGCCATTTCCGGGTCCTTGTCGCCGGCGGTCCACGTGGCGGCGACCTTGGTGACCGAGGTGGTGATCGTGCCGTCGGCACCTGCGATTTGCAGGGTGCCATCGGGGGAGCCTGTCACCTTGCCATCCATCCGGGTGCCACTGGCGAGGCGCACCGAGACGGGAGCATCCGTTGAGATGCTGGTGACCTCGGATTGTTTCACATTCAGAAGGCCGGCGAAGTTCGTCTCGACCGCGACGGAACCGTCGGAGATGCGAAGGACCTTGCCTACGATACGGGCGCCGTTTTTGGTTTCGACCACATCGGCCGAGAGATTAGCGACCAAGAGAGTCGCGCAAACCAAGGCCACGAGGCCACGTTGGAGAGGGTTATTGATCATAAAGGATTTCAGGACCGTCACGTCGTAGGCGCTCCGTTTTCCATGTCAACCCCAAGTCCGGTGACATCACCCTATCTAAATTGCAATTAAACAACAATTAACCACGGCTCGACACGCCGTCCTCCCGGCTCTTGCCTCGCCCTTTACCGACCCATGTCCGATTCCGTCCACCGCCCTGCTCTCATCGTCGCCGACCGCTGGCGGGACTACCAGCTCATCGACTGCGGCGATGGCATGAAGCAGGAGAAATGGGGCGAGTATACGCTCGTCCGGCCCGATCCGCAGATCATCTGGCCCCGGCACGGCGCGGAGCCGGGCGCGAAGTGGCAGGGCTGGGATGGCTTTTACCACCGCAGCGAGCAGGGGGGTGGCAAGTGGGAGTATCGCCGGCCCCTCCCCGATTCGTGGAAGATCGGCTACCAATCGCTGGGCCTGACCTTCAAGATCCACCCCACCTCGTTCAAGCACACGGGGCTCTTTCCCGAGCAGGCGGTAAATTGGGAGTGGTTCAGCGCCAAGATCGCGCAGGCCCGCACCCGTTCCCCCGACCGCCCGATCAACGTCCTCAATCTCTTCGGCTACACCGGCGCCGCGACGGTCGCTGCGGCCAAGGCCGGCGCGGCGGTGTGCCACGTCGATGCCGCCGAGGGCATGGTGAAGTGGTGCCGCGAAAACGCTGCCCTCAGCGGCCTCGCCGAAGCGCCCGTCCGTTACATCGTCGATGACTGCCTCAAGTTTGCCCGCCGCGAGATCAAGCGCGGCCGCACCTACGACGCGATCATCATGGACCCGCCGACCTACGGCCGCGGCAGCACCGGCGAGATGTGGAAGCTCGAAGACCACCTCTGGGCGCTGCTCTGCGAGTGCCGCGCGCTCCTCAGCGAAAAGCCGCTCTTCTTCCTGATCAACGCCTACACCGCCCGTCTCTCTCCCACGGTCGTTGCCAACCTCCTCGCCGAGCTCATGCACCAGCGCGGGGGCAAGATCACCGCCGGGGAAGTCGGCCTCTCCATTCAACGCGACGGGAAGGTGCTCCCCTGCGGCATCTACGGGCGCTGGGAGGCGTAGGTAACCGCGGTCGTCCTGCCTCTCCTACCCCTTCGCTCCACCGTACTCCGCTAGCTCCAGGATGACGTCATCCGGATCGAGAAAATAAACGAGCGTCTTATCCCCGCCGCTGAACTTCACGACGCCGCCCGGGACCTTCACCGGGTCGCTGAAGAGCGTCACGCCCGCGGCGCGCAGTTTCGCCGTCATCGCGGCGATGTCGTCCACGCGGAAGGCCACGTGGCGCAGGCCGTGGGTGTTGGGCTTCGCGTTCTCCGGCAGCACCACGCCCTGGGGTGCGACGTACTCCAGCAGCTCGAAGCGCACGCCGCCGCCGGGCGGCTCCACGAAGGCCACCTTCCCCTTCACCCCGCGCAGCCCCACGATGGCCTCGATCCAGTCGCCCTCCATATAGACGTCGTGGGTCTTCACAAAGCCCAGCACGTCGCAGTAGAAGCGCACTGACCGCTCGAGGTCCTTTACGACAATATTGATGTGGTCGATCGCGCGAATCATCGCCGCCACCCTGTAAATACCCGCGCCCACCGCAAGCCCGTCGCGCCGTTTCGCCCTTTCCCTTACGGGCTCCTTCCTTCATCTCTCACTCTCTTTCCAACACCATGCTCTCACCGCTCGCCGAAGCCTACTACGCCCGCGCCAATGAAATGCTCGCCACTGCCCGCGAGAAAAATGCGCCCGTCATCGCGCAACTCGCGCCCGTGATCGGCGCCAGCATCGCGCGCGGCGAGGTCGTCCACACGTTTGGCAGCGGCCACAGCGAGATCATCGCGCGGGAGATCGTCGGCCGCGCCGGCGGCCTCGTCGCCATCACGAGCATCCCCGATCCCACGGCCGGTTTCATCGAGAATCTCGTCGGCTTCGGCACCTCGCTGGTCCAGCGCTACGATCGCCAGTATGAACTGCGCGCGGGCGAGGTCATCATCGTCATTTCCAATTCTGGCAAAAACTCCTCCCCCATCGAGGTCGCGCTCCACGCCAAATCGAAGGGCTGCATCGTTGTCGGCCTTACGTCCGTTGTGATGTCGACCAGTACGAAGACGGTCCATCCGAGCGGCAAGAAACTCCACGAGCTCTCCGACTACGTCCTCGATAATGGCGGCGTCCCCGGCGACACCGTCATGAAGCTGACCGACGATATCATGACGGGGCCCACGAGCACCTTCATCGGCGGGTCGATCCTGAACTGGCTCATGCTCTCCGTCATGGAATGGCTCCGTGACAATAAGCACCCGTTACCGGTTCTCCGCAGCCAGAATATCCCCGGAGCCATCGACCACAACCGTCAGGTCGGCGCTAAATACAAGTATCGTCTTACCAAGCAGCTCGCTTAAGACCCGTTTCGTGGGTACTCTTTTCCGATGATCTATCGCATCGGCATCGATGGTGGCGGCACCAAGACCGAGTGCGTCTTGCTCGACGAGTCGGGCAACGTCGTCGCCCGTCATCTTGCTCCGGGCTGCAACCCCAGTGTCGCCGGGCCCGAGCAGGCGCGGCTCGTGGTGACCGATGCTCTTTGCCAGCTCGTCGCGGCGCTCAACCTGCCGGCCGGTGAGGCTCCGACGATCGCCCACACGCACATCTACGCCGCGGGAAATCGGACCTTCTGGCGTGAGACCGGAGCGACGCTCACGGGTTTTGGCCGTGTCTTCACCGCGGACGATTCCTGGCCAGTGCTCGAGCTTGCCACGCACGGCCAGCCCGGTCTCGTGTTGCACGGCGGCACCGGCTCCTTTGTCGCGGCGCGCGCGCCCGATGGCTCCGTCCACTATGCGGGTGGCATCGGCTGGCGTTTCGGCGATCCAGGAAGTGGATACGACCTCGGCCGCCGCGCCATCGGCCGCGCGCTGCTCGAGTTGCAGGGCTGGGCCATCCCTTCGCGGCTGGGCCCGACGGTGCGCGATCACACGCAGCTCGGGGAGACCGCTGACGCGGCGGCGATCACGCGCTTTTTCTACTATCACGCGGAGCCCAATCGCCAGATCGCCGGGCTGGCGCCTGCGATCCTCCGCCTCGCGGCCGAGGGCGATCACACGGCGCATCTCCTCATGGTGGAATCGCTCGAGGAACTGCTCGCGCTCGCCCGGCGCGTCGCCACGAAGCTCTTCCCCGAGGTTGCGCTCGATACGCTGCCGGCCGGGCTCAGCGGCCCGATCCTCACGCACCCCGTTGCGCTCACCGCGCTGAGCACCCGCTCGCCGCTTCCGCTCACGCCCGTCGAGGGCGCGCCGATCGATGGCGTCCGCCGCCTCGTGATGCGCGCGTAGCGGGAGATTTCTGCATGCGCCGCTTTGCTTCACTCTTCGTCCTGATCCTGCCCGTGCTCGCGTATGCGCAGGCGCCCTCCGCGGGCGTGGCACAGTTTGGCACCGATCGCTTCGTCGAATATGCCCCCGGCGATCTCCCGATCGTCCTCACGTCGCCACACGGCGGCGATCTGACCCCTAAGACGATTCCCGACCGCACGGTCGGCGTCACGGATCGCGACTTCAACTCGCTGGCGCTCGCCCGCGCGATCGTCGACGCGTTGCAGAAGGCGACCGGGCAGCGCCCGCATCTGATCGCGAGCCACCTGCACCGCCGGAAGCTCGATCCCAATCGCGAGATCAAGGAGGCCGCCGCCGGCGATCCCGCGGCGGAGCGTACGTGGCGCGAATTTCACGCCTTTATCGAGGCTGCGACCCGGGGCGCGGCGAAGCGCCATGGCTTTGCCTTCCTGATCGATATTCACGGCCACGCCCACCCGCAGCCGCGCCTCGAGCTCGGCTACGGTCTCAATGGCGTGCAGTTGAATCAGTCGGACGCGGCGTTTGATAAATCTGATTTCGCGACGCTCAGCAGCCTCCGCGATCTCCACGCCCGCCTCGGTGGCAGCGGGGCGGACCTGATCCGCGGTCCGCGCAGCCTCGGCACCCTGTTTACGGAGCGCGGCATCCGCGCCGTCCCCAGCGCCAAGGAACCGGGCCCCGGCCCGGGCCCATTTTTCTCCGGCGGTTATATCGTGCACACTCACGCCGGCGCGCCGGCCACCGCGCGGATCGATGGCGTGCAGTTCGAGGCCTGGCGTATCGGCGTTCGTGATACTGAAGAGAACCGGGCGCGCTTCGCCGCCGTGACGGCCGAGGTGCTGGCGATCTTCCTGCGCGAGCGCTATAATTACGTGTTTCCCAAGCCCGCCGGGGCCGGGAAGCCCTAGCACATCGCCTCGTTTTTACGCCATGCTCGTTCGCTTCACCAAAGGCCCCGCCGCTGCGACGACAGACTCGCTGACCTGTGTGCGCACCGATGGCAGCACGACGACCGCGGAGATGCCGCGTCAGGGCATCCTGCCGCATCTCGCGTTTCACTTTGTGATCGAGAGCGCGATGGATTGGCACGATGCGCTGTTCGGCCGCGTGGCGGCTGGGGTGTCGCTCGACGAACTCGCCGAGCGGCTCAAGTCCCCGGACTTCGAGCGCATGAAGAATACCCAGGCGTTTCAGTGCGAGGCGCTCATCGAGTGCCTCGAGGCGGAGCAGTGGGGCGGCGCCTCCGATCCCGTCGAGTTTGCGCAACGTCTGCTCCGCGCCTGCCACCAGCGTGCGGTGACGCCGCCCGATATCATGGCCGAGGAGGTGGAGCGCATCCGCCATGCCCTGCGCGAGTTCGGCGCGGCGTGGCGACCGCTTGCGCCCGGGGCCTCCCTTGAGCGAATATTTGGGACGTGACTGCGCTCGCTTCCGCTCCGCTTGTTCTCGCCGAGGCCGACTGGCTTGCTCGCCAGCGCGCCCACGAGACGCGCGTGCGCGCGTGGACCGATCCGCATCAGGCCCGCGCCGCGCGCGGTGAGAAGCACCCGGTCTACGATTTTCTTTTCACGTATTACGCTTTCCGGCCCGCGTGGCTGCGGCGCTGGCATCCCGGTCCCGCGGTGAGCCTCGCTGGCGCCGGGGCGCGGGATTTTCTCCGCTGGCCCGAGTATCACGAGATCGAAGGTGCGATCGCGCTCGATCCCGCGCAGCTCCCGGCGCACCGCCGCGAGTTTGTCGCGTGGCTTCGCGGCATGTTGACCGCGATGCAGAATCGCCCCGCGTTCTTTGGCTGTTTCGGCCTGCACGAGTGGGCGATGGTGTATCGGCAGACACCCGAGCAGATCCGCCACAACGCGTATCCGCTCCGCTTCGCGCCCGAGGCGCTTGCCGCGATCGTGGAAAACGCTCCGGTTACCTGCACGCATTTCGACGCGTTCCGGTTTTTCACCGCGCCTGCCCGCCCGCTCAACAATCTCCAGCCCACGCGTGCCGACGCGCCGCAGCTAGAGCAGCGCGGCTGCCTCCATGCCAATATGGACCTCTACAAGTGGTCCTTCAAACTCGCGCCCTTTGCGCCCGGCGAGCTGATCGCCGATTGCTTCGAACTCGCGCGCGATATCCGCGAGATCGATATGCGCGCGAGCCCCTACGATCTCCGCGCGCTCGGCTTTGAGCCGATCCCGATCGAAACTCCCGCGGGCCGCGTCGAGTACGAGCGCCACCAGCGGGCTTTTGCCGCACGCGGCGAGCCGCTCCGCTCCCGCCTCATCGCCCTCTGCGACCACCTTCTCCCATGATCCGTTCTCTGCTCGCGCTGCTTTTCGCTGCCTCCGCCTTTGCTGCTTCCGATGCCCCGCCGGCAAACGAGCGCCGGATGCGTGCGCATGTCACCTTCCTCGCCGACGATCTGCTCGAGGGTCGCGCCGCCGGTACGCGCGGGCACGCGCTCGCGATGGCATATGTGTCCGCGCAGCACGCGCGCCTCGGTCTCGAGCCCGCTGGCACGGAGGGCTATCTCCAGCCGATGACGTTTCGGGAATCGAAGCTCGATCTCGAGGCGGGGAAATTCACTGTGCGCCACGCGGGCAGCGAGGTCACGCTCACACCCATCACCGACACCATCGTGCGTCCCGGCGCCGCAGTCGCAGAGGCGGAGGTGTCGGCCGCCGCGGTCTTTGTCGGCTTCGGCATCTCGGCTCCGGAGTTCGGCTACGACGACTTCGGCAAGGGCATCGACCTCAAGGGCAAGATCGCCGTGATCCTCGCCGGTTCACCGACTCAGCTGCCCGCCACTGCCCGCGCGCACTACTCGCGTAACAAGGTCGCCGAGCTCGCGCGCCGTGGCGCCGTTGCGATCGTCACCGTCGAAACGCCCGTCGAAGAAAAGCGCACGCCGTGGGCGCTCACGGCCAACCGCAATCGCTTCCCGACCATGCGGCTCGTCGAGCCCGATGGCAGCCTCTTCGAGGCCTTTCCCGCGATTCGCGCCACGGCCAGCGTCAGCCGTCCCGCCGGAGCCGCGCTTTTCAAGCACGCGCCCACGCCGCTCGACGTCGTGTTTGCCACCGCCGTGCGCGGCGAGGCTCAGGCCTTTCCGCTCGGCATCGAGATAGCCCTCGCCGGTCGCTCCACCGTCACCGATGCCGCCAGCGCCAACGTCCTCGCGTGGCTTCCAGGCACGGATCCCGCGCTGGCGGGCAATCCCATTGTGGTCACGGGCCACCTGGATCATATCGGCATCGGCCCCGCGGTCGATGGCGACTCGCTCTACAATGGCGCGATCGACAACGCGCTCGGTACCGCCGTGATCCTCGAGGTCGCAGAGCGGCTTGCCGCCATGCCCCGGATGCGCCGCCCCGTGCTCTTCGCATCGCTCACCGCCGAGGAGAAAGGTCTGCTCGGCGCGTATCACCTCTCCCGCCAGCCGCCGCCGCGCGTCCGGCGCTTCGCCGCCAACGTGAATATCGACATGCCGCTCATCCTCGCTCCGACGCGCCAGCTCATCGCGCTCGGCGCTGACCACTCCACCCTCGGCGCGAGCATGATCGGCGCCGCGGAGCGCACCGGCTTCACAATCACGCCCGATCCGCTGCCCGATGAAGTCTTCTTCGTGCGCAGCGACCAATATCCCTTTGTGCGCGCCGGCATTCCGGCCCTCGCGCTCAAGATCGGCGAGAAATCCACCGACCCCACCATCAACCTCGCCGCGCTGCAGGCCGAGTTCCGCAAGACGCATTATCACAAACCCTCCGACGATCTCTCGCGCTCGATCCACTGGCCCACGGTCGTGAACTTTGCCGATGTGGCGACCGAGTTGATCCGCACTCTCGCCGAGGACTCCAAGGCCCCTGCCTGGCTCCCCAACGATTTCTTCGGCACTCGCTTCGGCCCGAAGTAGCCCTGTAGCACGCCCGCTTGCCGATACGCCTACTCAACACGCTGCTGCGTCCGCTACACGCGCTGCGCATGCCGCGGTCTTGGAGCTTGAGGTTGAGAACCGCTAAACGATCCCCACCGCCGTGCGCAGCAGTTCCCGCAACCGCTGCGGCGCCGTGGCCGAGGTCTTCGCCACGAAACCGCGCGCGTGTGCGAAATGCACATCGGGGCATTGCGCGATGC
>JAZKEV010000006.1:0-6654 GCA_040386765.1 Verrucomicrobiota bacterium
CCAACGGTACTCCAAAAGCAAATGGTACGCCTGGGATCCGGATGGGGCTTCACGTACGAAGCATCGCAACTTTGGGCGGTGGCAGTTCAGCATTCATCAACGGTGGCGAGCTTGAACCGATTCCTCCTCCTAGCGAACCAACGCCAGAGCCTATTTCGATCGTGGTGTGGTCGCTGGGGCTTGCTTGTGTGGTAGGTGGAAATCGTTTGCGTCAGAAGATGGCGGCGTAACCCTTTGATGGTGGTTGCGTCTTTGATTTGCAGGAAAAGGGATCTGGCTTATGTCAGGTCCCTTTTTTGTTTCTTGTCTCTATCCAACGGGTAGGAGGTTGTGAGTTATTTGGAACAAGTTCTGCAATTCGGACGTGGTGGGAAAGTCTTTGCTTGACAGTTGAGGGCATGGCGGGATGATGGAGGAGGCTGGAATTAGCACCTCGCAAAACTGAGGAGATCACCGTGGCGAAGCGTCCGCAGCTAGTCGGTAAGCAGCTTCGCTGTTTGTGGGTGTTATTCGGTTTGCTGGTGGTGGGGGGGTGCGTCCCTCGCGGACTGGTTCCTGTGGCGGGAAAAGTAACCGTTGGTGACCAGCCTTTGGCGGAAGGCTATGTGCTGTTCCATCCCGATGATGGGCGGGCAGTAGGGGGTGGCGATTTGCCCCGAGCAGAATTGACTTCGGATGGTCTGTACACGCTGAAGTCGGCGGGAATTTATGGGGCGGCCATCGGAAAATATCGTGTGGTGATCATCTCTCAAGATCTGGCCGCACGCGATGGATCGCAAAGCCGCCCAGCGCGATCACGAGGACGATCAGCGGCAGGAGGCCGAGGTAGAGACGCGTGCGAAGCATGGGCGTGGGAGGGCGGGCGCGGGCCGGAGCAGGCGGTGTCGTCCTCCCGTGAGTCTGCGGGGTCGGCCGCTCAGAGGAGCCCGAGTTTCTGCCGCTTGCGGTAAAGCGTCGCCGGATCGATGCCCAGCGTCCGCGCCGCCTCTTCGAGGTTGCGGGAGATGGAGAGTATCCGGCGAATGTGTTCGGCTTCGAGCGCATCGATGGTGACTCGTGAACCGACCGCAATTCCGGGGTCTAGTTGAGCACCGAATTCTTCGGGCAAATCGCCCATTTCGATGAGTTCCCCGCTCGAGAGGATCACCGCTCGCTCGATCACATTGCGCAACTCGCGCAAGTTGCCGGGCCACTTGTAGCCTGCAAAAGCGGTCATCACTGCGGGCGAGAAACCGCTGATGCGTTTGCCGAGCCGGTCGGCGAAAAATCTCCGATAGTTTTCCGCAAAACGCACGAGATCCGCCGGCCGGTCCCGCAGGCCCGGGAGGATCACGCTGATCACATTGAGCCGGTAGTACAGGTCTTCGCGGAACCGGCCTGCCCGCGCCTCCTCGCCGAGATTGCGATTGGTGGCGGCGATCACGCGCACATTGGCGTGCCGGACCTTCGCCTCTCCCACGCGCTCATATTCGCGCTCCTGCAGGAGCCGGAGCAGCTTCGGCTGGATCTCGAGCGGCATCTCGCCGATCTCGTCAAGGAAGAGCGTGCCGCCGTCTGCCGCGGCGACCTTACCCATCGTATCCGCCACCGCGCCGGTAAAGGAGCCTTTCACATGGCCGAAAAGATCGCTCTCCAGCAGCTCGCGCGAGAGGCTGGGACAGCTTACCGTAACGAAGGCGGCGTCGCGCTGCGCGCTGCGCTTGTGAATCTCGCGCGCCAGCACGCTCTTGCCGGTGCCGCTGGGACCGAGGACGAGAATGGTCGCCTGCGTGTCGGCGGCCTTGAACGCGATCTCGAGCGCATGCTGCGTCGGCGGCTCGGTGGACTCGAGGTCGACTGGTGGCGCGGAAGCGGCGAGATCGCTCTCCAGCGAGCGCACCTTCGACTGGAGCACGCGGGTCTTCTCGATCTTCGCCAGGATGCCGCGAATCTGATCGGGCGTGAACGGCTTCGGCACGAAGTCGTACGCACCCTTCCGCATCGCCTCCACGGCCGTCGCGATATTCGCGTAGGCGGTAAACATCACGACATTCAGCCCCGGCTGCGCCTTCAGCAGCTTGGTGAGCACCTCGAGGCCGTCATCCGCGCCGAGCTTCAGATCGAGGAAGACGATGTCGAATTGCTCCTCCTCCACGGCTTTCAAAGCCCGGCTGCCGCTCGGCGCCTCGGCGGCTTCGTGGCCGGCCGTTTCGATGGCAATGCGAGTGGTTTTGCGGATGCCCGCCTCGTCGTCGACGATCAGAATGCGCATGGATTAAAAGAGGAAGGAGGAGAAAGTTTTAGGAAGGACGTGGCTCGCGTGGCCCAAAAACAAGGCGGGCTCGCTTGCGCGAGCCCGCCAGGTCCAGCTTCAACTTTAACAGCTCCGTGAGCTAAGCTCACATGAACTGTCGTGCAGAATGGACCGAGCGAGCGGTGAGCAGTTCCGAAACGATGCGGGAAAAAATTCGCTAAATCCGGAGCTCTCGTCGGCTCACGAACTTAAAAAATTCGATCCGGTACCGCCGGCAGGAAACCGCAGGAGAAAAACCAAAGAGCGAAAAGAGTGTCGTGCGCTTTGCGCGAGACGGATCTATCGTATCGGGCGGACTCCCGATGTTCCCGTGCATTTCGCGGCGTCCAAGGCGATCAAGCGCCCGCGAATCATGCGCAGCATTCGAAAAAGCAGCGCTGATTCGATGGCGTGGGGATATATGGAGATCCTTCTCACCACCCGCCTTCGACCTTCACGGAAGGAACCCCATGCCGGGCCGAGATCGAGAAACCGCTCCTAGGTTTGATGCATGTCCTTATGACACCTTCGGCCCCTGCATTGCCTGAGCCTTCACCCTGCCCACCCCGCAACGCCTCTCGCACCCAGTCGATAGGAAAGTGTCGAATTTCCGCGCGAAACCTGTACGCATTCTCTTCCCAGCCCAATGCCGCAACCCCCCGCAACTCTTGTATCGTCTCCCGTGTCTCCCGCGCTCCCGAAGCTCACGGACCTCGAGATCAAGGACGCCCACCTGATTTTCGGTTCCGTCTGGAGAGATATCGAAGACGATTTTGGCCGGGAAAACCTCCGGTTCCCCAAGGAGATCATTCTCCTCGGCGGCGCTCCCGGTTCCGGTAAAGGCACTAACACCGCCTTCATCACCAAGACTCGCGGCCTTACCTGCCCGCCGATCGTCATCAGCACGCTGCTCGACTCGCCCGAAGCCCGCGCCCTCAAGGACGCCGGCAACATGGTCGGCGACCGCGAAGTCGTGGGGCTCCTCCTCCGGCAGCTCCTCCGCGCCGAGTATCGCGACGGCGTTATCCTCGACGGCTTCCCCCGCACCAAGGTGCAGGTCGAGTGTTTAAAGCTCCTCGTGGACAAGATGCACGCGCTGCGCCGCGAGTTCTACCACACGCCGCTCAGCATCCATTTCCGCCAGCCGACGATCCACATCATGGTGCTCTTCGTCGACGAGAAGGAATCCGTCGGCCGCCAGCTGAAGCGCGGCCAAGAAACCCGCCTGAACAACGAGGAAGTGCAGCGCACGGGCGTAGGAGAGCTGCACGAAGACCGCCCGACCGACCACGATCCGGAGCTCGCCCGCCGCCGCTATCGCGTCTTCAAGGAGCAGACGTGGGATGCCCTGCAGTCGCTGAAGGAGATCTTCCACTACCACTTCATCAACGCCCAGGGCACGATCGAAGAGGTCGAGCAGAACATCCTCCGCGAGCTGGAGTACCAGAGCACGCTCGAGCTCGATCCCCGCACGGTGGACCGCCTGCGCGGTGTGCCGGTCGCAAGCCAGATCATCGTCGGCGCCCGGCAGGAACTCGTGAAGCGGCTCGACGCCTACGAGCTCGAGCACCCGGAGCTTTTCGCGAAGGTCGTGCAGTTCATCGAAAAGAAGATCCTGCCGATCGTCATCCGGCACGCGATCTCCGGCGTGGCCCTCATCAACACCGAGGACCCCGTCCTCACCGATCCGCTCGCGCTCGCCATGCTGATCGACGTCTTTTCGGAGCGCGGCTACCACCTCGTCGTCGACCTGCACAAGATCGAGGTGCCCGAGAAGGTCGACCTCACGACCGGCGCGATCGTCTGCCGGACGAAGAAAGTCTTCCGCATCCAGATCCGTTTCCAAGGTTCCGAGATTCGGCGCGGGTGATTTCTCGGAACGCGGGGGTCACAAGGCTCTCCTAAAAAAGCGAGCCCCGCGGGCTTAAACGTTTACGGAACAGCGGCTAGCACCGGGGTCTCATTAAACAGCCTCCGTGAAGACCTCCGCAACGCGCCCGCCCTACCGAAACGAGACGGTTTACCGCAGCGCGGAGCGACTTCTCGCATCGCGGCCGACGAAGGGGCGCAAAGGCGTGCGCAGGGTGATTTATTTTCTGCTCGGGCTTGGCTGCGGGCTCGCGGTCGCGGCGTGGTGGCTGCAGCCGGCGCACGATCCCGCGACGAGCCCGGCAAGCGAGCGCGCGGTGAGCCAAGGACCAGCGCGCGACTTCTTTTCCCGCTTCAGCAAATGGCTGAAGCGAAGCGAGCCTTTCGCCGTGCCTGCGAGTTCCGCAGGCCCCCCTGCTTCGAGCACCGCCCCCTCCTCCACGGCGGGCGAAGCATCGCTGCCCGCTCAAAGGGGCCCGGCGGGAGATCAGTACGCTTCGAACCCGGGCGTAAGCGGGGCAGGCCCGATGCCGTCAGCAGAGGGTGAGGTTTCTCCCGATACGCGCAGGGAACCCACGAGCGCGTTCAACCTCACCGCCGCCACGACGCATCTCAAGCTGCGCGGTGAATTGCGCTCCACCGACGGGGTCCGAAACGTCGTCGAATTCGAGTTCCATCTGCGCCCCGGCCGGTTGGGTGGCACGGTGCAGGGCGTGTTGCGCTGGCTCGATGGCACCATGCCCTCGGCAGAAGAAGAAATCGCCGGCACGTGGCTGAATCGCACCTTCATCCTGAAACAGGAGAAATGGCCGTCTCCTGCGCCGGCCGGTTTCGCCTTCGTGATCGATTTTCCCGAAGACGCTTCAGGAGAAATCAAGGGTTACTGGACGCGTGGCCCAACCAAAAGCGGCACGCTGACGTTGAAGAGCATCCCGCCCTTTTGAGCGGCTGCTAGCCGCGGACGGGGCAACGAGCAAGGCCCCTCAGGACAGTTTCAGGGTTTGTAGTTCCGCCTTCAGGCGGAAGGGTTTTCGGATTCCGCCTGAAGGCGGAACTACAAACCGCAAACGCACGGCCCGCACCAAGCTCCCGGTTTTTTGGGCGGCTCGCTGCCTACGCGAGGGCGGGTTCGCGATTCAGCCAGGTCCAGTTCAGCGCCTTGGCGAGATCGAGAAGTTGCCGCGAGGTCAGCGGCTTCACGAGAAACGAATTGGCGCCGAGACTGTACGAGCGGCGCACATCCGAGGGCTCGTCCGACGACGTGAGCACCACCACGAGCATATCCTCGAACTCGGGACGCGCGCGGATCCAGGCGAGCACTTCGTGGCCCGACATCAGCGGCATCTTCAAATCGAGAAAGATCACGGTCGGCAGCGGATACTTCGAGCGGTCGGCATACTCGCCCGTGCCGGAGAGATAATCGACCGCATGCTGGCCATGCGACGCCACAAACACCGCGTTGGTCACGCCAGCGGCGTGCAATGCGTGTTTCATCAAGAAGACGTCGTCTTCGTTGTCTTCCACGAGCAAAATCGCGCTGTCTTCCGTCATGAGATGAGTGAGAAAAGGAAACGATGGAACACGGCACGACAAGGTAGCCTCGATTGCATCGTTTGCCTAGCGGAGTTAACCCCTCCTCGGAGGGGGTTGTAATACCCCATGGGAATACTCCTACACGGAGTAAACCAACGCCTCAGGCCGCTCCGAACCCTCAGAAATCCAATCCAAACAACAGCCGCAGCCGCGTATAATCCTGCGCGGAGCCGTCGGGGTTGTTGCGCCGGATTTCGTGGCGAACCGCCGCGCTCAACGTCTCGGTGAGCTTCTTGTTCAGCTCGAAGCGGTTTTCCCACCCGTCCGTCTGGCCTCGCACGGGGTAATAGACGCCGCGCTGCGTGAGTCCCATGCGCCACGGCAGTTTGAGTTCCACTTCCTCGAAGACCGACTGTACGCCACGCGACGTATGATCGGCCGTCGGCGCGCTGTTCCAGATATCGAATAAGTTCTGCGAGACGCCGAGGCGAACCGTCCGCGTCGGCGACGAGTAGAGGTTATAACCCACACCGATTTCCTGCTGCAGCAGCAGGTAGTCGTTAGGCACGAGGCGACCGAGAGCGGGGTCGAGCCGGCGGCTGGCATGATTCCACTCCGCGGTCGGCCGGTATTGCGCAAACCACTTCTTGTCGAACTCGTGCCGCCACGAGCCGGAAGCCTTCACCATGTCGGTCGTCGGGATGTCATTCGTCTCCACATAATCGTAGCGGGCGCTCATCTGCACCTCGTCCTTCTTCCACTTGCGCGTAAGCTTCGCCTCGACCGCGTGCGTGTTGAGTTCCGAGACGTCCGAGATCACCTCGGTCGAAAACGCGAGCCGCCCGCCCCAGGGGCCGAAGAACTGCCGCACCTTCGCAGTCAGCACGCCGGGCGAGAACCGGTCCCAGATCGTGACCTTCTCTTCTTCCGCCTCATCCTTCACCGCTTGGGCACGCGTCTTCTGCTCGGCGGCGGTTGAG
>JAZKEV010000006.1:6664-13819 GCA_040386765.1 Verrucomicrobiota bacterium
GGCTGGCTTGACCGCCGCCACTGCCGGCGTCGGAGCTGTCGCGGGAGCTTTCACTGCCGCGATCACCACCGCATCCGCCGCCTTCACCTTCAATTCGCCAAATCGATCCGAACGAAACACGATCTCGGTCGCCGTCTTCGAGATCAGCGAGCCCTGGATGCGATCGCCGTCCTTGTAGACGAGCGTATCGCGCGTATTGGCGGGCGTCTCCGCTGCCGCCCACAATCCCGACACCATTCCGCACAACAGAACCGCGCCAGCCAACCACCTCCGTAACGAATTTCCGCACATCATCGACGCCCTTCGACGCACGAGAATGCACGGTGTTTCAACTATTTTCGATCTAGTTTCCGCTCTTAGTTCCCGCAACCATGCCTCCATTAACCCGGCGTGATACCCGCCCGGAGCGCTTGCTTTTTTCGCTCGGCCCACAAGCGTCCGTCCCCGCGTGCGGAAAAAATTCGCCAGTCTCAGTCTGCTCTTTGCGTGGATCTGTGCCAATGGTGCGATCTGGGACGCCGCGCAGCTGCTCGTCTGGGGCAAGATGTTTTCCGATAACGCCCGGATCATGAGCGTCAGCGCCGCCCTCACCGCGACGTTCGATCCCACCAAAGCCTGCGAACTTTGCGCCGGTGTCGCCACCGCCAAGGAGACCGCGAAGCAGCAGCTCCCGCACTCGACGGAGCGCGTGGCCGAGAAGCTTTTGCTGGCGTTGCATACGCCCGCCCCAGTCGTGTTCGAGAGTTCCCCCGGTGCCTGGCCGGCCACGCTCGTGAGCGTGGCGCCCCTGCGTATCGAGTCGGTGCCCGTGCCCCCGCCGCGCGTTTGACGCGCCTTCGCACCGCCGTGTCCGCCCCGCGCCGAGCATAAGCGCTCGCCCGCGAGCGGTCCCTACCTCGTTCGCCCCCTGTGGCGAACCGCGTCCGCGCCCCCCGTGCCGCCGGCCGCGCCTCCTCGCGCACGAGCTTTCCCATGTCTTTCCGGTCCCTCTCTCCTTCTCTTTCACTGATCCTCACCGCGGCTCTCGCCACCAGCGCGATGGCCCAGAATTCCGCGCTTGCCATCGGCACGCCGCCCCCGATCCAGCTCGGCAAGTTCGACGTCACCGCCGATCGCTCCAAGCCCCTCACGGTCCCTTCCCTCGAAGCCGCGCGCGCCGAGCTCCTGCTCACCCCCGGCGGCACTGAGACCGTCGATGCCTCGCGGTTTCTCCGCGGTCGCTCCTCCACCGTCGAGGATACCTTCGGTCTCTCCGCCGGCGTGATCGCCCAGTCGCGCTTCGGCTCCGACGAGGCTCGCCTCTCGATCCGCGGTTCCGGCCTCCAGCGCACCTTCCACGGCCGCGGCCTCCGCATCCTGCAGGACGGCGTCCCGCTCAATCTCGCCGACGGCAGCTTCGACATGCAGGCCTTCGAGCCGCTCAGCGCCACCTACATCAATATCTGGCGGGGCGGCAATGCCCTCGCCGCCGGCGCCTCGACCCTCGGCGGCGCGATCGACTACGTGACTCGCACCGGCCGCGATGCCACCCCGCTCTTCACCCGCGCCGAGTTCGGCTCGTGGGATTACCTCCGCGCCTCCCTCGCCGGCGGCATCGCTCGCGGCAGCGTCGATGCCTACGGCTCGTTCACGCACCAGTCGCAGACCGGCTTCCGCGATCATGCGAAACAGAGCAACCAGCGCCTCTTCGCCAACGCCGGCCTCCGCCTCTCCGACCACGCCGAGACCCGCCTCTACGTCACCGGCATCACGACGGACTCCGAGCTCCCCGGTAGTCTCACTCTCGCGCAGCTCCGCACCAATCCCCGCCAGGCCAATCCCGGCAACCTCTCGGGTGACCAGAAGCGCGACTTCGAGCTGCTCCGCGTCGCCAGCAAGACCACCGTTCGCACCGGCCCGACCGTGTGGGATTTCAGCGCTGCCTGGTCCTACAAGGATCTCGATCACCCGATCTTTCAGGTCATCGACCAGCTCACCAACGACCTCCTCGTCGGCGCCATCGCCACCCACACCGGCCACTCCCACCGCCTCCGCGCCGGCGTGCTCTTTCAACGCGGCACCATCAACGCCGCGAACTATCTGAACGTCGGCGGCCGTCGCGGCGCGCTCGTCTCCAACGCCGATCAGATCGCGACCAACCTCGAAGGCTTCGCCGAAGAGCAGATCGCCCTCACCCGCGAACTGACGCTCGTCCTCGGCGCCAGCGCCGCGAAAAATATCCGCGAGAACCAGCAAGGCTTCGCCGGCGTCCCTACTTACAAGCTTCGGTACGACCAGCTCATGCCCAAAGTAGGCGCCCGCTACGATCTCCGCAGCGTTCAACTCTACACCAACGTCTCCGGCAGCTACGAGCCGCCTTCCTTCAGCGAGACACTCACCCTCAACACCGCGCGCGAGGCCCAAACCGCCACGACATACGAACTCGGCGCCCGCGGCCAGCTCGGAGCCTTCCGCTGGGACGCCTCCATTTACCACGCCGCGCTCCGCAAGGAACTCCTCACCCTCGCACCCAATCCCGCGATCCCCAGCGCCACCGCCACGATCAACGCCAACCGCACGACCCACCGCGGTCTCGAGCTCGCCGCCGAGGTCGATCTCCTCGGCTCCGCGTGGAACGCCGCCAACACCCCCGCGCACCGCCTCGTCTTCCGCACCGCATGGACCTACGGCCGCTTCCGCTTCGATCACGACCCGCAGTACGGCAACAACACCCTCGCCGGCCTCCCCCCGCACCTCATCCGCGGCGAGCTCACGTGGGAAAACGCGCACGATTGGTACGCCGGCCCCACCTTCGAATGGGCACCGCAGAAAACCTTCATCGACTTCCGCAATAGCCTCGCCGCCGATGCCTATGCCATCGCCGGCTTCCGCTTCGGCCGCCGCCTCCCCGCCGGCCTCTCCTGGTTTGTCGAAGCCCGTAATCTCTTTGACAAAACCTACTCTCCGACGACCGGCGTAATCGAAACCGCCATCGTCACCGACCCCAGCGGCGCGCGGCGCGTCGCCGACCAACCCCAATTTCTCCCCGGCGACGGCCGCTCCTACTTCGCCGGCATCGAGTGGAAATGGTAGTGCGCCTCGCCACGCTAGAACCGAAACAGCCCGAATAAACTCGGGAAGCAGCTCGCCGCTTCTTCGCGACCTTCCCGCTCTTCCTGTAAAAAACATCCGCTCCCATGCGCCACCTTTTCCGCCTCGCCGTTCCCTCCCTTCCCATCGCGCTCGGACTCGCGCTCGCCCTGACGGCTTGCTCGCGCAATTCCTCCTCGCCTCAGCCTCAACCAGCGGCTGCGCCCTCCGTCGCCGCTGCCCCCCACGAGATCCGCGGCGAGATCGTCGGCATCGAGTCCGCCCGCAAAGTTCTCTTGATCCACCACGAGGAAATCCCCGGCTACATGCCCGCGATGACCATGGAGTTCACCGCCGCCGGCGTGGACCTCGCGACCCTCCGCGAAGGCCAGCGCATCTCCGCCACGATGGGCGCCCCCATCGACGGCGTGTTTCCGCTCACCCAGTTTCGCATCGTGCCTACGGTCGCCGATCAAGCAGTGACCGCCGCCGCCTTCGCGTTGCGGCAGGATACCCACGTCCGCGGCAAATCCGCCTACCGCGAGATCGGCGAGACCGTCCCCTCGTTCACGCTCTACAATCAAGACGGCCAGGCCGTCTCCATCGACAACTTCCGCGGCAAGCGCGTCGTCATCAATTTCATCTTCACCCGCTGCCCCGTCGCCGAAATGTGCCCCGCCTCGACTGCGAAAATGATGGGCCTGCAAGCCGCCGCAAAAAAGGCCGGCATCAAAAACCTCGAGCTGCTCTCGATCACCTTCGATAGCGCGCACGATACCCCGCCCGTCCTCAAGGAGTACGCCAAGGTGCGAGGCATCGATACCTCGAACTTCACCTTCCTCACCGGCCCCGAGAACGCGCTCCGTGACCTCCTCACGCAGTTCGGCGTGATCTCCGAGCCCGGCGAAAACATCTTCAAACACACCCTCGCCACCCTCCTCGTCGGCCC
Source organism: Verrucomicrobiota bacterium (assembly GCA_040386765.1). Classification (GTDB taxonomy): domain Bacteria; phylum Verrucomicrobiota; class Verrucomicrobiia; order Opitutales; family Opitutaceae; genus ER46. The sequence continues at coordinate 10,683 of JAZKEV010000006.1, forward strand.
CGACGGCAAAATCATCCACCGCGAAGATGGTCCCCGCTGGTCCCCGGACGATTTCCTCAAGCGTCTCCAATAAAGTTCCGTGTAGCCCGCCGCGTGAGCGGCGGGACCGCACCCGCCAAAAGCGTCGTCCATCTCTCCAATCTCGACCGCGCTATCCCCTGCCGGATAGATCGATCTACTACAAAATAATAACTACACGCGAATGTCTTTTGTGGCCCTGCGCGTGAGCGCAGGGATCGTTAAATTTCCCCGCCCGCATCGACTCCTCTCCTCCCAGCCCCCAATCTCCTCCCCTCATGAAACCCACCCATCCCGCCCATCTCACCCTCCTCGCACTCGCCACCCTCCTCCTCCTCGCCCCCGCCACCACCTTCGCCGCCGACTCCGCGAAACCCGCTGCGAAACCCACGGCCGACACCCCCGCCGCTAAACGCCACCCGCTCCGCGGCGTCATCACCCGCGTCGACACCGAGCGCTCCGCGCTGATGGTGAAGCACGAAGACATCCCCGGCGTGATGCGCGCGATGACCATGCTCTTCAAAGTCGACGCCGCCACCCTCAAGTCCTCCAAGGAAGGCCAGACCATCACCGGCCTCCTCTCCCGCCAAGGCGCCAACTGGGTCCTCGAAGACGTCAAAGTCGTCAGCGAAAAGAAGAGCTGAACGACCCGACGCCGCCCGCGTCTCTCGCTTCATGCCCGACCTCTTCGTCATCGCCGGCCCGAACGGCGCCGGCAAGACGACCTACGTCCGCGATTTTCTCCCACAGGAGATGCGCTGCCGGGAGTTCGTAAATGCCGACCTGATCGCCGCCGGCCTCTCCCCTTTCGCGCCGGAGAAGGCCTCTTTCGAAGCCGGCCGCATCATGCTTCAGCGCCTGCGCGATCTCGCCGCCCGCCGCGAAAGTTTCTCCTTCGAGACCACGCTCTCCGGTCGCGCCTACGCTTCTCTTCTCCGCGATCTCCGCGCCGCCGGTTTTTTCATCCAGCTCGATTTCCTCTGGATACCCCATCTCGATATTACGCGCGGACGGGTTCGCCAGCGAGTCACCAAGGGTGGCCACGACATTCCTGCGCACGTGCAGCAGCGCCGCTTCCACCTCGGCATCCGCAATCTCGCCGAGCTCTACCGCCCGCTCATCGACTACTGGCGGCTGTACGACAACACCGGCCATCAGCCGCATCTCGTCGCCGAAGAGAAGAACGGCATCCTCAACATCGTCGATCCCGTCCGCCTTGCCTTCATCGAGCGCTCCGCTAGCGTACGCTTCATGCCCGACACGCCTCAGTCCCTTGTCGAGGATCGGCCTGCTTTTTCGCCCGAAGAAGTCACGCGCCGCTCGCTCCGCGCCATGCGTCGCGCGTATGCGCGTGTCGTGCTCGAAAACAAAGCCTGGGGCCTCCCGGTCATCCAATGGCGCGAAGGCCGCGGCGTCGTCGAGGTCCCGCCCGAGCAGCTCGAGCCTCTCGCCCGCCGCATCTTGGAAGTCGACGGCGATCCGTTGCCCGAAGCCGAAGAGCGCGCCCTCCTCGCGCACCTGAAGGTTTAGAGGCGTCTGGGAAATGATCCGCCACCGAGGTAGGCTGCCTGCTTGCAGGCGCTTGTCCGTCTACCTACCAGCGCCAGCAAGCTGGCCGGCTACCCGGCTTGCAGCTATTTCTCACCCCCACATTTTCGCAGCGAAAAATCGGCTCTCCGACGCACGCCTTGCCGTCGTCCCTCCTTCGCTCAAGGTAATCCCATGCCCATGCCTCCTGAACCCGATCACGTGCGCGCCGCGCACGCTCATCAGGTGGCTATTTTCCGCGCCATGTCTCCCCAACAGCGCCTCCAGCAGGCCCTGCGCATGAACCGCATGATGCGAGACCTGTTGGCCGCGGGCTTCCGCTCGCGCCACCCGCAATGGGACGACTCCCAAGTCCGCCGCGCTGTAGCCGATCGCATTCTCTATGCTCGCACCGGATGAGCTGAGCATCTCTTGCCCGATCCCGCCTCCAGTTTCCTCGGTCTGACCCTGCCGCTCTGGCAATCGCTCTGGCTCACGCTGCGGCTCGCAGCGATCACCACCGTGCTCCTCGGGGTTCTCGGTTTGCCGCTGGCGCACTGGCTCAATACCACCCGCTGGCGTCTCGCGCCCGCGATCGAGTCGCTCGTGGCGCTGCCCATCGTTCTGCCGCCCACCGTGATTGGTTTTTATCTTCTCGTCGCCTTCTCACCCAATCACGCGCCAGGCAGTTGGTGGCGGGATGCGCTGGGAGCGCCCCTCGCATTCTCGTTTACCGGGCTGGTCATCGCCTCCGTCTTCTACTCGCTGCCGTTTGCCGTGCAGCCGTTCCAAGCCTCGCTGCGCGCCGTGCCGCGCGAGCTGCTCGATGCCGGCGCCGCGCATGGCGCCTCACCACTGCGCGTCTTCCTCCGGCTGCATGCGCCGCTCGCGCGGCGGGGTATCGCGGCAGGCCTCACGCTCGGCTTCGCCCACACGCTCGGGGAGTTTGGCGTCGTCCTCATGATCGGTGGCTCAGTCCCGGGCGTCACCAAGGTCGCCAGCATCGCGCTTTATGACGAGGTGCAGGCACTCAATTACCCGCAGGCGCACGCCTTTGCAGCCGCGCTTCTCGTGCTTTCCTTCGTATTGCTGCTTGTTGTGACGCTATTGCAGCGTCGTCGGACCTAACCACTCTTTCTCCTATGATCCGTGCCCTAGCTTTCGTCGCGCTCTTCGCTGTCGCCGCCCACGCTGCCCACGCCGCCGAACCCGCTATCGTCGCCGAAGAAATTGCGCCGCCCGCCGGCGCCACCGCCGGCAGCAGCACGATCACAATGAGTCCCGAGGGGACGGCGTGGCTCACCTGGCTCGAAACCGCCGAAGACAAAGCCGTCTCGCTCCGCTTCTCCACCTTCGACGTTGCTGCCAAACGCTGGTCGGCCGCCCGCACCATCGCGCGCAGTGCCGATCTTCATGCCGGCGCGTCCGACGTGCCGACGCTCACCGTAGGCAAGGCCGGACGCGCCACCGCGCTCTGGTACATCAAGAATCCGCCGAGCCCCGCGACCGCGCACCTGCACCACGGTGCCGGCTATCATGCGGTGACGAGTTCCACCCGCGACGGCGGCGCCACGTGGAGCGCGCCCGCGCGC
>JAZKEV010000006.1:13829-24405 GCA_040386765.1 Verrucomicrobiota bacterium
GTTTCGCAGGAGAGCGATATCAACGAATTCACCGCGCTCACCACCCTCGCAGATGGCCGCGTGCTCGCCGTGTGGCTCGATGCCCGCGTGAAAAAAATCATGGGCGCGATGCCCGACCACAAGACCGCGCATCCCGGCATGAAGCTCTCGCAGCAGCTCTACTCGCGCATCGTCGCACCCGCCGAGGCAGTGCAGCCCGAGGCGCTTGATACGCTCGTCGAGTACTCCGTCTGCGATTGCTGCCACACCGCGCTCACCGCCTTTCCCGACGGCACCGCGCTGCTCGTATATCGCGGACGCGGCGAGGGAGAAGTCCGTGATATCCGCGTGACCCGCTTTCGCGGCCCCGCACGCTCAGCAACGACGACTGGCGCATCGCCGGCTGCCCCGTCAACGGCCCGCAACTTTCCAGCGACGGCGGTCGCGTGGGTGTCGCATGGTTTACCGCCGCCGACAACGATCCGCGCATCCTCGCCTCTTTCTCGCCCGATGCCGGCGCCCGTTTCCTCATGCCGCTCCGCCTCAGCGAGCCCAAGGCGGCCGCCGGGCGCGTATCCACCGCGATACTACACGACGGCGCCGTGCTCGTTTCCTGGGTCGATGCCGACGGCGCACTCGCGCTCCGCCGCGTCACGCCCGACTACGGCCTCAACAAGACCGTCACCCTCACCCGCCCCGAGGAAGGCCGGATCAAGGGTTTTCCCCGCCTCGCGCTCCTCCGCGATTACGCCGGAGGCAAGACCGACGCCCAGCTCCTCGCCACCTTCACCCGCGAGGGCGCCAGCGAGCCGCTGCGCACGCTCCTCATCACCATTCCCGAAGGCGCCTTTCTCGAAGCCGGTAAAGACTGCGACTGCGCCCCCACGCCCGAACAGCTGCAAGGCTATCCCATTCGCGGTCAGATCGTCGAACTGCTCTCCGGCGGGGCCGCTGTCCGAGTAAAGCACAGCGAAGTTCCCGGCATGTTTGCCTCGGGCACCCACGACTTCGCCATCGTACCCGGCGCCCTTGGCGAGCAGGCCCAGGCTGGCCGGCAGTTCCTCGGCCGCTTCGATCGCGATAAAGCCGGCTGGCGGCTCTTCGACGTAAGACTGATCGCCTCGCCGCAGTAACGCGGGTGATACCGTTGGCTGGAGCCTATCAGGCCCTTCCGCCGCCATGGCCCCGCCGCGGTGCGCCCTTGCCGTTCCAGTTTATCCCCAGATATGAGCACGCCCCGTCCACCGTCGAAAACACCTCGAATGCGTGCCGGTGAGCCAGCGCCCGCTGGTAAAGAATTCCGCAAGCCGTCGCGAGCGGCGTGCCCGCCACGGCCGCCCAGCGCCCGCGCGACGTCTTCCCGCTCCGCCGCACAATATCGAGCATCGCCCGAAAGTCCGCCATCGCTACTCCCACCGAGCCATCCGAGATATCCACAATCCCGTCGAAGCTCATTGAGTACCGCGGATCATCCCACATCCGCTCAGTCGCGGCGACGAGGTCGGCCAGCGAAAACCGGCCCGCATAACGGGCGACGATCATGCGCTGCTCAGGATAGATTTCGTAGTCAAAAGTCATCACGGGATGGCGCAACGCGCTCAAAATGAAGAGCATCCCTCACGCCAGTCGCAGCTAAACCGCACTCAGCACAGGCGTCCAGCGCCGTTTGTTTTTTCGCCCAGCCGCTCTCGCTCAAGCTCTCCTGACCAGTTGCAATCGCCCTTTCACCCCGCACGCTTGCTCCTCCTTCTTTCGGCCTCCGGCCTCTTTATTTCGATCTTATCATGATTCCCGTCACCGTCCTCACTGGCTTCCTCGGCGCCGGCAAGACCACGCTCCTCAATCGTATCCTCACCGAGTATCACGGCAAGAAACTCGCCGTGATCGAAAACGAATTCGGCGAGGTCGGCGTCGATCACCAGCTCGTCATCCAAAGCGAGGAGGAACTCTTCGAGATGAACAACGGGTGCATCTGCTGCAGCGTCCGCGGCGATCTCATCCGCATCCTCGGCCGCCTGTTGAAGCGCAAGGACAAGCTCGACGGCATTCTGATCGAGACCACCGGCCTCGCGAATCCCGCGCCGGTCGCGCAGACCTTCTTCACCGACGACGAGATGAAGCAGTCCTTCAAGCTCGACGCCATCGTGACCGTCGTCGACGCGAAGCACGTCTCCCAGCACCTCGACAAGGACGATGAGTCGATGAAGCAGGTCGCTTTCGCCGACGTCATCCTGCTCAACAAGACCGACCTCGTCAGCCCCGCCGACCTTGATGCCCTCGAGGCCCGCATCAAGCGCATCAACGCCGTCGCGAAGATCCACCGCACGCAGAATTGCGACATCCCGCTCGACCGGGTGCTCGATGTCGGCGGCTTCAATCTCCACCGCGCCACCGAGCTCGATCCCAAGTTCCTTGAGCCCGAGTATCCTTTCGAGTGGGCCGGCGCGTATGCCCTCCCGGTCGGCACGCACACCCTCGAGATCGGCCACTGCGATCACGATCACGGCCATGACCACGGGCACGATCATGATCACGGACACGGCGATCACGAGCACGGCGAAGGTCACCATCACCATCATCACGGCAACCCCGACGAGCTCGATGTCGTGGTCATGCCGGTAAAGCTTCAGGTGAACGGCGATTTCACTTCGCCCGAAGCCGAGGCCGCGATCTCCGCCGCCCGCGAAGCCGCCGTCCAAGTCTTCGCCGATTGGGAGTCGAAGGTGAAGGATGGCGATACCCTCGCCCCCGGCGCCACGCTCCACCGCCTGCTCCTCAAGGAGGGCGACGGCCGGTATAAGCTGAAGATTTCCGAACCCGGCTTCTACCTCGTCTTCGAGAGCTGCGGCCACGATCCACTGCACATCCACGTGATGGGCGAAGTCGCCAAACCGTGCTGGCAGCAGGATTTCCATGCCGCGCACGAGCACAACGAAGCGGTTACCAGCGTGGGCATCAGCACGCCCGGCGATCTCGACGGCAAGCGGCTCAACGACTGGATCAGCACGCTGCTCCGCGAGAAGGGCGGCGACATCTACCGCATGAAGGGCGTGCTCGCCGTAAAGGGTTCCAGCAAGCGCCTCGTCTTCCAGGGCGTGCACATGCTCTTCGACGCGAAGTTCGACCAGGAGTGGGACAAGGCCCCGCGCCAGAACACCCTCGTCTTCATCGGCAAGAATCTCGACCGCGCCGAGCTCACCGAGAAATTCAAATCCTGCCTCGCCTGACCTCGTAGCGCGGAGCTTCAGCCCGCGCTCGGAAGCCACGAGCGCCCGCTGAAGTTCCGCACGCCCCTCGATCCTCGTCGCGCCTCGTCCCTCGCCTCCGCTTCGCCGAGCTACACCACCCCCATCCGCCCGCCGCCATGCCGTCCTCGACCCTCGCCTCTTCGCTCGACGGGCACTGGAAACTCTTTCGCGCCGAACTCGACGGCGAAGAGGCCCCCGAGCTCGTCACGACGAAGACCACGCTCGTCCTGGCAAACGGCACCTACGAGGTCCACTTCGCCGGCGAGATTTCCGATCGCGGCTCGTTCGCCGTCAACGCGGAGGCTGATCCAGCAGTGCAGATGCTCGTCCTCCGCAGCACCTCGGAACTCCATGCCGGTCGCGAAATCCCGTGCCTGTATCAGCATAAGGGGCATCTCCTGCGCATCTGCTACGGCCTCGACGGAAAGATGCCGTTGTCCTTCGAAACCGGGCCGGAGAGCGCTCGCTATCTGGCGCTCTATCGCAAGCTTTCCGAGTAGCGCGCGGTCATGTTTCTCGAGCTCCTTATCCTCATCGCTGTGGTCGTCGGCGCCGCGGTGCTTTGGGCGAGTCCTCGGCAGCGCGCGCACCAATTCTTTTTCGTCCAATCGCTCGCGATCGCGAGTTGGGCGACCGCCATCCTGCTCTCAGTCGCGGGTTCTGCGGCAGACACCGTCACGGGCGCAGCGCCTTACAACTGGCTGCGCGTGAATGGTGTGTTGGGCGCGATCATTCCCGCCCTCGGCTGGCTGATCGTGCACGCGCTCCTCGAGCCCGCCGCATCGCTCCGTCGGCTGGTCTCGAGGGCGGCGCCGTGGCTCGTGCTCGGCGCGATCAGTGCCTCGCTGTGCCTGTTCGACACCTTCTTCTTTCTCAATCCCGCGAGCGGCCGGCGCGATCAGGGCCTCCCCTACGTCGCCCATGCCATCATCAACGCATCCTCTTACACGGCCCTCTCCTGGTATGTGTGGCGCGGTCTCTCGCGGCAACCGGCCGCCCTGCGCCTCAAGCTCCGGCTGCTGGCCCTGAACTTCGCCCTCGCCTTCCTCCTCATGCTGGCGATCTCCGTCGTCGGTAATTTCACCGGCTTCTATATCGTCAAACGCATCGGCTTCGCCTTGATCGCCGCGGCGTTTCTCAGCGTCGGCTGGGGCGCAGCCTTTTCCCATTTCGCCTCGTCGAGCCAGGCGGCCTTCGCGACTCTCCGCTGCGCCATCGTCGCGCTCTGGATCGCCGTGGCGGTGCCCATCGCGTCGACTTGGGCGAGCCGCCACTTCGCGAGCAGCGTCGACCTCGTTCTCGGCTGGCTCGCGTGCAGCGCAATCGCGCTCTGGCTCAATCGCACGCTGCGCGAATGGTTTCGCCGCAATCACGCCCGGGCGACCAAGCGGCTCCGCCAGGCGATCATCGAGACCGCACGCACGGAGCCCCACACCGGCAAGCTGATCGAGAAATTCGAGCACCTGCTCGCCGATTGCAGCGGCACCGATCGCTGTCACGTGTGCGTCACCTCCGGCGAGCCGCACGATGTGAAGGCCTACGCCGCGCTCGGCGCCGAAGCCCATGCCGCGCTGTGCCAGCTCGGCTCGGCCACGCCGGAGCGCCTCGATCGCTGGCAGCTCCCGCCAGGCCACGAGCACCTCTCGCGGTACCTCCGCACGCACGGTTTCGGCGCCGCCTTCGCCATCCCGCTCGGCAGCCCCTCCCCCTCGATGATCGTCTGCCTCGGCGCCAAGCGCGACGGCTGGCCGCTCACTTTCCCCGAGCTCGATCGCCTGCAAAACGTCGCCGAGCTCATGGACAACATCCTCGCCCGCTCCCGCCTCACCGAGCAGGCCGCCCTCCAGTCGAAGATGGCGCACCTCGCGATGATGTCCCGCGGCCTCGCCCACGATCTCAAGAATCTCATCACGCCCGTCTCCTCCTTCCTCATTCACACCGATGGCCGGTATCAGCCGGGGAGCGTGGAGGCGGAGGTGCACGCGGCCGCGCGCCGCTCGGTGCGGATCATGACCGACTACGTACGCGAGGCGCTTTTCTTTTCCCAGCGCCTCACGCCCCGCTTCGAGCGCCTCCTGCCCGCCCAGATCGCCGAGTCGGTGCGCGAGGTCCTGGGTGCCCGCGCACGCCAGCGCGGCATCGCCCTCTCGCTGCACCTCGAGACGACCACATCGTTCTCCGCCGACGCCGTCCTCGTGCAGCGGATGCTCGCCAATCTCATCGCCAATGCCATCGACGCCTCGCAGACCGGTCAGGCCGTCTCGCTCCATATCCGCACGACGGCCGGCGATCATATCCAGTTTGTGGTGACGGATTCCGGCTGCGGCATCGCTCCCGAGCACGTGGGCCGCATCTTCGACGCCTATTTCACGACCAAGGAGTTTGGCGACGATGTCCGCGGCTTCGGCCTCGGCCTCACCATCGCGCAGAAGATCGCGGAGCTGCACCACGGCACCATCGCCGCCTCCAGCACCCTCGGCTCAGGCACGACCATGACGGTCGAGCTACCGGTTCGGCAGCTGCCCAGGCAGCTGCCCAGCGCCACTGCCGCCGCAAATCTCTCGCCCGCCAGCGCATCCGCGTCTTGACGGAGTCGCCGCCATCTTTCCAATCGGGCCCCGTATGACTCGAGCCCCCGACGATGTACTGCCTGCGCGGATACTCATCGTCGACGACGAGCGCCAGATCCACGCCTCGGTCCGGCTGCGGCTCGGCTCCGACTACGAGATCGTCTCCTGTTACGACGCTCCAGAGGCACTCGAGCGGCTCCAGCGCGACCGCTTCGATCTCTGCCTCGCGGATATCCACATGCCGCGGATGGATGGCCTCGCCTTCATCCAGGAAGCGCAGCGCGTCGATCCTGCGCTCGGCTACGTGGTGCTGAGCGCCTTCGATACCGAGGATAATCTCCGCCGCACCATTCCGCTGCAGGTCTTCGACTTCATCGGCAAGCCACTGCCCGAGCGCGAGGGCTTCGAGCACCGCATCCCCGAGTGGATCGCCCGCACCCGCCAGCAGCGCCGCGACCGCCAGCTCAACGAAAAATCCCGCACCGTCGCCCAGGAACTCGCCACCTCCCAGCTTGCCCACGAGGCCGAGATCGCCGCCTCCGAGACCGCACGCGATGCGCTCCTGCAGACCGCCAACCTGCTCACGACGATCCACGCGCATCTCGTCACCGCGACCACGCTGTTTGCCCCGCGCGTCAAGGCCGACCCCACGCTCGCCCACCTGCTGCGCAATCTCGACGAAGCCCGCAAAACCGCCGATGCCGCCGTCAGCGTAGCCGATGGCTTTTTCAATTCCGCCTACGCGAGCCGCGATTCCGCGCCCGCCTTTGTCGCCGCCGGCCTCCAGCACGCCATCGACATCGCGCGGCGTATGAGCCGCGCCGACGAGGCGAACAAGCTGGTGGACGCCACCGCCTTCGACCCCGCCACCGTCGCGCGTAATCTCTCCGGCATCGAATTCCTGCTGATGATGGTTCCCGCCATCGGCGTTGCCCTCGCCGTCACCCGACCGCACCACACCGTGCGCCTCGAAGCCCGCCACCTCCCCCGCCTCGATGCCGCGCTCAAGGAGCCCACGGCCCGCCAGTTCCTCTGGTTGAACCGCAAGCACGCCGCCTTGAGCCAGCCCGGTGTCCAGATCGTCATCGATACCGCCGCGCCCGCGCTCGATCGCTCCGATTTCGAGACATGGCTGAAGGGTGAGCCTTCGCCGTTTTCCTCCATCGCGGCCCGCGGCCTCGTCGCCGGCCTGCAAAAATCCCATGCCCTCCTCGGCTCCGCCCTCGCCCCTGCGGCGCAGGCGTTTCGTCTCGTGCTGGTGCTCCCCGTCTAAGGCGGGAGTTTCCGAAACCTAACCGCCGGTGATCCTCATCGTTTCGCCAGACTCCCGAGAATCCGCCGCCCTTACCACCCTTTGCGAGGCCCACGACTGGACGGTCGATGCCGTCGGGTCGCTCAAGGCCCTGCGCCGCCTCCTCCGCCGGCTCCGGCCCAAGGTCATCCTTTGCCGTCAAAAGCTCGGCGATGGCTACTCCGACGATATTTTCGCGCTCATCGCCGACACCCCGGCGATCTCCGTCAAGACGATCGTCCTCGCCACCGCCAGCACCACCTCCGCCCAGGAGGCGCGCCAGCTCGCCCTTGGCGCCGATTGTGTCCTGCGCGATCCCGTCCGGCCCGAAGTCTTGCTCGGTTATCTCACTAAATACTGCTCCGAGCCGCTCCGCCACCCGTCGCGCCAGCGCGCCCGTGCGTCCCGGTTGCAACTGGCCGGAGCGGTGCTCGACCCCTCTGATCGGCGTCTCCAATTCGGCGAGTGCATCGTTCAGCTTACGCCCCGCGAAGTGTCGCTGGTGCGTGTGCTCATCGAATCGCGCGGGCAGGTCGTGAGCTACGAGGACCTCTACGAAGAAGTCCTCGGTCGAAAATTCCGCGGCGACACCAGCAATATGCGCGTCCTCTTGGGCAAGCTCTGTTTCTCCGCGAGCTTCGTCGGACTGCCCCTGCGCCAGTGGATCGAAGTCATCCCCAAGATGGGCTACCGCTACTCCGCACCACGCCTGCTCTCGCTTCAAAAGCCAACGTCCTCGGAAGCCGACGCCTAACATTTGCCGGAAGGGGTGATGTAAGGACCCGGTATGGCTTCCTTTCGCAAACACCCAAGAGCCTCCACCCCAACGTCCCCCGCCCGCACGCGCCCCAGCGTTCACGGTATTACGGAAAAATTACGGGCCTTCCCTTGGCACCCGCCCAAGGCATCGGCACCCCTTCTTCCGTCGATCGCCCGCGCAGTACACCGCCCGGGCTGTCGGTCATCCCTTGTCCACGTCCGACCAAGCCTCTGTCCGCGCGGTGCTGATCCTCAAAGCCGATCAGCTAGCCGCCGCCGCGTTGCAGGGCTACGCCCAGAAGACCTTTCCCAGTGCCCATGTCATCCTCGTGGGTTCGGTCGACGCCGCGCAGCTCGCCCTTGCCGCCCGGCCCGCGGATCTGGTGATCGTCGGCATGGACTCGCGATATGAAGGCGATGTCCTCAGCCTGCTGGCCCACTGCGCGGGACACCCCACGCGGCCCCCGCATATCCTCGCGCTCGTCGATCGCCACGAGACCCACCTCCTCGCGATGCTGCGCATCCTGGAAATAGAAGGGGTGTTCGATCCCATCGCGGAGCCTCCCTCCCAGCTTGAAACGGCCTTGGTCAATGTCGCCGCCGGCCGTCGCTATTGGAGCGCCAGCCTCACCGCGCACATGCAATCCGGCGGGCCGACCAATTCGCTCTATCGCTCCCTCACGGCCTTCGAGCAACTCGTCCTCGTCGTTATTGGCGATGGGTGCGACGACGCTGTCGCCGCCCGCGAGCTCGATGTCAGCCCCGCCACGATCTCGACCGTCCGCCGCAATCTCCACCGCAAGCTCCGCGTCCAGCATCGAGGGGAGCTGATCCGCATCGCCGCGCAGCACGGCTTCGTCCGCTTCACGCCCCATGGCGTCCTCCGGCAGGGTTACACCACCCTCGCCGCGATCCATCGCCACCGCCACCGGACACGCGCGGTCGAAACGCCCGTCGTTATGCCCGTGGCCAGCCCCGCCGTGATGCGCCCGGCCGCTCCCGAAGTCGCTCTCCCCGCCGCCTAAGGATCTGTTCGAGAATAGGGAGTCCGAGAGCAGGCCTCTGCCATACGAGGCGACCCAAGACTGTCACTCACGAAGCGCGGGTTCGACGGCCGCCCCAATTCTTGGGGAGGATGGCGCGGCAAAGGTCGGAGCCTCTTTGGAAATCGCGGCAGACCTGAGGGCGTCGGTCGTAGATGCTGCATAACAGAGTCTGGGGATCGAGCGCCACACACGCCCCATCGGCGCGCTGATCCATGCACCGCACCCCGGAATGCTCGACCACGAGTTCTTCCGGCATGTCATCGACTCCCTCAATCAGTTCCACCACCATGTGACAGCATTGTCCGCAGCCGGCACACGGGGGAACTTCAGGCAGTGGAGGAAGCGACATCGGTGATCTACCGCAGCAGGCCGAGGCGCAGTAGGCGATGGCGATATTCACTGTCTGCTCTGAGCACCGCACGCGTGGGATTGATCGGCGGAGTCCGTCCGCTTACCTACCTGCCTGCATCTGCCCGCCCTCGTACCCGGTCCCATGCCTGCCGAAATAAAACCTCTCGGCCTACGCCCATGTGTATCGTGACCACCGAGGACGCCTCGCCCTTTTAGCAGGCCAACCTAATTCTTCATTGCGCACCCGCCCCGGCCCTCCGCAATGACACCCACTCGCCGCATGCACCTCTCCGGCCTTTTCATCTATCCCGTCAAATCCCTGCGCGGCTGCGCACTCCCCAGCGCCAGCGTCGACGATCTCGGTCTCGTCGGGGACCGGCGGTTTCTCGTCATCGAGCCCGGCGGACGCTTCCTCACCCAACGCACCTTGCCCCGCATGGCGCTTATCGACACCGCCCTCTCGGCCGATGCGCTGACGCTTTCCGCCAGCGGTGCCGCCGCGATCTCCGTCCCGCGCGCCAGCGATCCCGTCGCCCCGTTGCGCACCGTCTCCGTCTGGAAAAGCGAGGGCCTGCTCGCCGAGGATTGCGGCGACGCCGCCGCGGCGTGGCTCTCCGACTTTCTCGCCAGCCCGTGCCGCCTCGTGCGCGCGGGTGCCGCGTTTCGCCGCCCCGTCAACAAGCCCGGCCGCGCCCTCCCCGACGACGTCACCAGCTTCGCCGACGCCCAGCCCTTTCTCGTCATCAGTCAGGCCTCGCTCGACGACCTCAACGACCGCCTCGTCGCCCGCGGCGAGGAAGCGCTCCCGATGAACCGCTTCCGTCCCAACCTCGTGATCTCCGGCGCGACCCCATTTGCCGAGGATACATGGCCACGCTTTCGCCTCGGCGACATCGTCTTTCGCGCCGGCGGCCCCTGCGCCCGCTGCATCGTGACGACCACCGATCAACTCACCGCCGAGCGCGGCAAGGAACCGCTCCGCACCCTCGCCACCTATCGCCGCGACCCCGAAGACTCGAGCGACATCAACTTCGGCCAGAACCTCTACCACGAAACCAAGCGCGGCACCCTCCACGTCGGCGATCGGGTGGAGTTGGTGGGTTAGACCCATCGTTAAGCATCCCCCGCCAGTCGCGAGCAAGAGTACGAGTACGACCAAGAGCACGACACGCACTCCTGCTCTTGATCGTACTCCTAACCGTGATCGGCACCGATCGCCAGATCGCCCTCTTGGCCTCCAGCGTCACTCCCACCCCCGGTCACCAATCATTCACCCGCCCCCGCTTCGCCTTGTGCTTCGCGCGGTGCTTCTTCGACTCGATCATTCGCGCT
>JAZKEV010000006.1:24415-29940 GCA_040386765.1 Verrucomicrobiota bacterium
TTCGATTCAATCATCCGGATCTTTTGCCCGCGCGTCTTCGGACGGGTCCGGCGCCGCTCCGCCTCGCGCGCATCCACTACCTCGGCTTTCGCGGCCTTCACCCGCGCCTCCAGCTTTTCACACAATTCCTCCCACGCCAGTTCGCGGTTCGCCACTTGCGACCGCTCTCGCTGACAGCGCACTTCCACGCCCGTCGGCCTGTGCCGCAGCCAGACCGTAGAACTCGTCTTGTTTATCTTCTGCCCGCCCGGCCCGGCCCCCCGCACAAAACGCTCCTCCACCTCGGCGACGCGGGTTCCCAATGCTTTTAATCTGTCTTCAATGGAGGGATTCATCGGTTTAGCCATTTCGTGTGATCGAATTCGACATAGCGGGAGCCATTCGGAGTATAACGGCCGTTAACGAAAAGAATACCAGCTTGCCTGCGCGCATCAGTCCCATTGCCCGTATATTCGAAGCTCAAGACCCCGTAATTTCCAGACCGCGTCCGAAAATAGAAAGCGGGTGGGCGCTCCGCGGTGCGACAATGTGAAGGTGACCTGGTCGACGTAGCCCTCCGTCGGTGCAACATCCAGATAACGCCCGTCGGCGACGTGCAATGCAGCGCCGGCCCTCGCCACCACGACCGCGACGACTTGATGCACGAGTGCGTTGCCCTCCCACCGTGTTCCCCGAGTGAAGGTAAAGGCGAGGTCTCCCTCGTCGCCGAATTTTCCTGATTCTACGTTGAGCACCAACGTTCCTGGACTAGTTTCGAGGTGCCCGGTGGCGTGAAATACATGCATTGGTTCCGTCCGCCTCTGCGTGAGATCGCGCCTATCCGCCCAATAGATCGTGAAAATCTGGTCCGAATTGGCCGCGACCACATCCTTGCCGTCGAATTTATAACCATTGGGCAGGCCACCGACTCCAGGACCCCAAGGCTCGAACCTAATGATCCGTTTCCGGCGGGGATCTGCCGGCTCGTCAAGTGTGAGCGAACCACTCTCATAGCCGTAAACCCGAAACGTTACGACCCCCGTGGCATCCGTGCGCAGCCTCATCTCGCTATTCCCGCCAAGGCCGCCGTAGACGGTGACCGGGACCGATGTGTGGGCGAGAGGCATCCGCTCCCCTTCGAGAATCCGCACGTAAAGCGTGGTTGCATGGGGGCGCGGTACGAAAAACAGCGTGGTTCCCACCGCGCCAAAGAGAGCCGACCCGATCAAGCAATTCGCCCTGCCGAGCCCATTCACCGGCCGCGTGAAGAACAGCAGCAATGTAGTTAAAATAAATGTGCCCCACACCGGTAGAGCGAGGAACCCATACCCGCCCGTTAGAAGCAAGGGTGCCACCGCTAGCGAGAAAAGCACGCTCACCACAAACCCGGGCAGCCAGACGAACAACACCCACCGCGAACGCCGCGACAGGGCGAGAATCGCACTCAGCACTACTCAAATCAGCGAAATAGGGGCGATTTTCCCGTCCGAAAACACCAGCCAGCAGAGAACGGAATCTCTCATCCGACCCTTAAACTGTCAGTCAGCCCGTAACGACAGAAGCCTATTCGCTGCACGCCCTTTGGACAGCCCGCTCACGCCCCAAGCACTCCGTCACTTCGTCCGCGCGCGCCCCTGCTGCCTCCAGTCGTGCAATAATTTGGGTTGGTAAAGCCATGGGTGCCGCCTTTCTCTGAGGGAAACTTATCGGCCCCCGCCGAGTCAAACCGCCTCCTCACTCCGCCATCTCACTGGCCACCCGCTACTCATCATGCTGACAGGTCCCGCTTGGTCCCAGAAACTCCGCGACGAAATCGGCAAAGCCGTCATCGGTCAGGACGCTGTCATCGAGCGCCTGCTCGTCGCGCTCCTTGCCAATGGCCACGTGCTCCTCGAGGGCATGCCCGGCCTCGCGAAGACCTTGCTTATCAAGTCACTAGGCACTGCGCTCGGCGTCCAGTTCGAGCGCATCCAGTTCACGCCCGACCTCCTCCCGAGCGATGTCGTGGGCACGATGATCTTCTCGCCGAAGGATGGCGGGTTTACCGCCCATCGCGGCCCGATCTTCGCCAATCTGGTCCTAGCCGACGAAATCAATCGCGCCCCGGCCAAGGTCCAATCCGCCCTTCTTGAGGGCATGCAGGAGCGCCAGGTCACCATCGGCGGCCAGACGCATCTGCTGCCGCGGCCCTTTTTCGTCATGGCGACGCAGAATCCCGTCGAGCAGGAGGGCACCTATCCGCTGCCCGAGGCGCAGACCGACCGCTTCCTTTTCAAGCTTCTCGTCGATTACCCCTCCGCCGAGGAGGAATCGGCCATGATGCAGCGCTGGGGTCAGGTCACCAAGCAGCCCGCGCTCGCCGCCGCCTCGAGCGGTGAAGAACTCCTTTCGCTCCGTACGCAGGTCGACGCCATCCACCTCTCGCCCGCCGTGCAGGGCTACATCCTCGCCCTCGTTCGCAGCACCCGCGCCCTCGCGGAAAAGGAGGGCAACGCCAAACGCTACCTCACCTTCGGCGCTTCGCCCCGCGCCTCGCTCGCGCTTTATCAGGCTGGTCGCGCGCTCGCCTGGCTCCGCGGCCAGGACTACGTCTCGCCCGCCCTCATCCAAGAACTCGCGCCCGAAATCATGCGGCACCGCATCGGCCTCACGTACGAAGCCGAGGCCGAGGAGATCACTGCCGACAAGATCGTCGCGCAAGTGATCGAGCGCACGCCCGTGCCGGCGAAGTAATCGCCTTCCTCGCCCGTTCGCGCGTCCCAAACGTTCCCGCCCTCCCGCCCGCCTTGGCTCTCGATTCCAAGTCCTCCGCTCCCGGCTCAGGCGGCGCCGCGCCCGGCGCGGTCTCGCCGCTCGCCCTCCTGCGGCAGCTGGAGTGGCGTGTGCGCCACGCGGTCGAAAACGTCCTGAGTGGCGAGTATCGCTCCGCCTTCCGGGGTCGCGGCATGGAGTTCGATCAGGTTGTCAAATACGAGTTCGGCGACGACGTGCGCGACATCGACTGGAATGTTACCGCTCGGCTCGGCGAGCCCTACCGCAAGAAGTTCGTCGAGGAGCGCGAGGTTACGCTCCTGCTGGTGTTCGAGGATTCGCCTTCGCTCCACTTCGGCTCCGGTGCGCAGTCGAAGCGCGAAGCGCTCCTTGAGCTGGCCGGCCTGGTGATGCTCCTCGGCGCGGTGAACCGCGACCGCGTCGGCTTCGTCCACGCCTCGCCCACCGGCAATTTGTTTCGCGAGCCCGTGCGCGGCCGCGGCCAGATCATGCACGCCGCCGCCACGCTGCTCTCGCAGCCCGCGCCGCCGCCGCACTCGACCGCGAGCGCCGACACGATTCCTTGGCGCTTTCTTGCCCGCGCCGCGCCCAAGCACAGCGTGCTCATCTGGCTCGGCGACTTTCCTCCGATGGCCCGCGGCTCGCGCGGCACCGCGCACCCCGAGGGCTGGGCCGTCCTGCAGCGCCGTTATCAGACGATGGGTTTCCGGGTCGACGATCCGTGGGAGCGCGCCCTCCCCGCGGGCGATATGTTTGCCGCGTACGATCCCGTGGCGGGCCGTCTCGTCACCCTCGAGGGCAGCGCGGCCGAACGCGCCGCGCACGCCGCGTGGGTTCGCGAACGCGAGACGGCATGGCAGGCACTCTTCCCCGATCCGCTCAGCCGCCTCGTCGTCGGCACCGATGAAAACCGCCTCGATACCCTTGTGCGATTCTTCCATGCGCGCATGAAGGGGGGAGCTCGCTGACGCGCAGGCGCACGCAAACTCCAAAACGCCAATGTCCAAACGCCAAAAAAATCTCAGCGCAGACGGGAGCTTCCGCGCGCTCGGCTTTGAGTATTTTGGCCGGTTGGGCTTTCTTTGGCGTTTGAACCTTGGCGTTGGGGACTTCCTTCCGTGACTCGCCTCGCCTTCCACGATCCCCTCTGGCTCCTTGCCCTCCTTGCGCTGCCGCTCGTCATTTGGTTGCGCGGACGCCGGCGCGTGCCCGTCTTACTCGTGCCGTTTGCCGCCGCGTGGCACCGCCCCACGCTCGCCGCACCATCCCGCTGGCCCATCCTTCTCGCGTTTATCGGCCTCGCGGCCCTTATCTTCGCCCTCGCGCGCCCGCAGCACGTCAAGGACAAGCGCGAAGTCCGCTCCGAGGGCTACGACATCATGCTCGCCATCGACCTCTCCACGTCGATGCGCGCCGAGGACTTCGAGCGCAGCGGCGAACGCATCAACCGCCTCCAAGCCATCAAGCCGGTCATCCAAGCCTTCATCGAGCATCGCACCAACGACCGCATCGGCATCGTCCTCTTCGCCGGCCGCGCCTACACGATGGCGCCCCTCACCTTCGACCACAACTGGCTCGCCCGTCAGCTCGAGCGCGTGAAGATCGGCATGATCGAGGATGGCACCGCCATCGGCGACGGCCTCGGTGTCGCCCTTACCCGTCTCGAACAATCGAAGCGCGAAAACGGCGGCCGGCGCGTCGGCGCCTTCGTCGTCCTCATGACCGATGGTTCCAACAACCGCGGCGCGCTCTCCCCGGCCCAGGCCTCCGATATCGCCAAGTCCCGCGGCATTCCCGTCTACACCATCGGCTCCGGCAAGGAGGGCTACGTCCGCGTGCCCGTCCTCGACGATAGCGGCCGCCGCATCGGCACGCGCCAGCAGATTTCCGACCTCGATGAGCCCGCGCTCCGCGAGATCGCCAACGCCACGGGTGGAAAATTCTTCCGCGTCGCCGATGTCGATACGATCGAAAGCGCGTTCAAGGCCATCGATCGCGCACAGAAGATCGAGTTTCAGGCCAAGAGCTACATGGTCTCCACGGAGCTCTTCTGGTGGTTCGCCGGCCCTGGCCTCGGCGCGCTCGCTCTCTCCGCCGCGCTTGCTCGCCCAGTGTGGCGCAGAGAGGCCTTCGCGTGACGCGCTCCTCCGCGCGCAAATCACAAACGCCCATGCTCAAACGCCAAAAAAATCTCGATAGCGCAAAGGCTCCCGCGCGCGGTGCTTTGAGTATTTCCGTCTCTTGGGATTTCTTCGGCGTTTGGATCTTTGGAGTTTGGAATTTTACCCTTAACCGCTCGTGACGTTTGCCTGGCCACATCTCCTTTGGCTCCTCGCCCTGCCGCTGGCTCTCCTCATCTGGGAGATTGCGCACCGGCGTCGCACGGCCACTGCGTCGACCCGGCCTAAAATCCTTCGCGCCGAGGCCGGCGCCCGCTCCTTGAAGCTCTCGGATCTGAGCGCTCAGCCGATCGCTCGCACCACGGGGCCGCGCGTTTGGCTCTTCCTCGGCCTCGCTCTTGCCCTCGTCGCGCTCGCCCGCCCGCAATGGGGCCGCTTGGAGGAGCCGGTCTTCGATCAGTCGCGCGAGATCCTGCTCGCCATCGACCTCTCGCGCTCGATGCAGGCCACCGACGTCAAGCCGTCGCGCCTCGATCGCGCCAAGCTCCTCATCCAGTCCCTCCTCGAAAAACTGCAGGGCGAGCGCGTCGGCCTCGTCGTTTTCGCCGGCACGGCCTTTCTCCAAAGCCCGCTCAGCGCCGACTACGAGATCCT
>JAZKEV010000006.1:29950-44652 GCA_040386765.1 Verrucomicrobiota bacterium
CCTGCGTGAGTTTCTCCCCTCGCTCGGCCCTGACTTTCTCCCGCAGGGCGGCTCCAACTATGGCGCGCTGCTCGAGGCCTCCGTCGAGGCCTTCAGCGCCACCAATGCCGCGGATCGCTTCCTCGTGATCCTCAGCGATGGCGAGGCCACCGATACCGAGTGGAAGCCAAAGCTGGAGGAGCTGAAGAAGAAAAACGTCCGCGTCATCGGCCTCGGCGTCGGCACTGCGGAGGGTTCCATGATCCCCGATGGCTCCGGCGGCCTCGTCAAAGACGATCGCGGCGCCGTGGTCATGTCCAAGCTCGAGAGCGGAACGCTCCAGGAACTCGCGCAGGCCACCGGCGGCGTATACCGCGACGCCAGCGGCTGGGTCGATCTCGCCGCCCTCGTCTCCGAGACCATCGAGGCCGGCCGCAAGGGCCAGTTTGTCGAGAAGAACACCATCCGCCTCGCCGAACGCTTCCAGTGGCCGCTCGCCTTCGCCCTGTGGTGCCTGCTCGTGAGCTTCTATTACGAATTTCCCGTCCGTCCCCGCGTCCGCGATCTCCGCCTGACGACCGGCTCCGACAAACCTGCCCAGCCCATGCCCGAAGCCGCCAAAAAAGCCACCACCACCACCGTCGCCCTCCTGCTCCTCGCCGGCCTGGCGTATCCAGACTCCACTTACGCCGCGGCCTCGCTCGCCCATCCGCCCAAGGGAGCGCCCAACGCCGCTCTCTCCTCTCCGAACGCCACCGACCCTGCCGAGCAATCATCCCTTTCCAAGATCGTCGGCCGCATCGTCTCTTCCGATTCCCCCAGTGGCCGCGATTGGGCTGAGCTCGCGCGTGAGACTGTCACGTGGGGCTCGCGTTTGCAGTCCGCCCAGCAGCCCGTGCCGGAGGCTCCCGTGCGCGATGCCCTGGCCGCCGTCGACATCGGCGCGAAGCTCGATGCCCAGACCGCCGACTGGCCCAAGCTCCGCAAAGAGCTCGAAGCCCTGCTGCAGAAGAGCGACGAGGAGAAAAAGGACGACGAGCAGCAACAGAATCAGGACCAGCAGAATCAGGATCAAAACCAGCAGCAGCAAAAACAGGATCAGCAGAAGAAAGACCAAAAGCAGAAGCAGAAGGATCAGCAACAGAAGCAGGATCAGAATCAGCCGCAGGATGGCTCCGAGAAGAACGATCCCTCCGGCGAAAATCAGCAGGATCAAAAGCAAAAGCAGGACCAGCAGGACGAGTCCGCCTTTGGCGACATGAAGAAGGAGGCCCCGCCGCCTCCGCCCCCGCCATCCGAAGACAACATGCAGAAGGTCGGCGGTGCCGAAAAAGAGGCCGCCGAAAAACCGCCTGCAGACCCCGCGCTCGCGATCCCGCTGCAAAGGCTCGAACAACTCCGTAACCAGGATTCTCCCGCCCACCTTTTCCAGTTGATGGAAGCCGACAAGGATAAGCGCGCCCCCAAGAAACCCACGAAGGATTGGTAATGCTCACGTTCCTGCTCTCCCTCGTCTCCCGCCTTATGCATAGCCGCCCCATGCAGGCGTCTCGTGTTCCTCATTCCGCCCATCAACCCATGGGTCTTGGCCATTCATCATTGGTCATTGGTCATTGGGCATTGGTCCTTCCTCTCCTCGCCCTCGCCTTCCTCTCGACCTTCGCCGCCCCCTCCGCGCGCGCTCAGTCCCAATCCGCCCCCTCCGTCCGCTGGGAAGTCGCAGACCAAGGCATGATGAGCGCCGCCATCCAGCTCGTGTTCGAAAACTGCACGCCCGACGGCGATCCCAACATCCCGCAGATCCCCAACGTCGCCCTGCAGTTCGCCGGCTCCTCCAACAACACCAGCATCGTCAACTTTCAGATGACGCAGTCGGTGCTGCTGGTCTACATGGTCCGCTCGCGCAGCAATGCCCCCGTGCAGATCCCGTCCTTCGACGTGAAGACCAGCAAGGGCGTGATGCGCGTCGCGGCTTTCAGCCTCGCGGCGCCCACCACCACGGTCGATGCCGTGGCCTCCGCCAAGTTTGTGCCCGAGCGCACCTCTGTCTGGGTCGGCGAGGTCTTCGGCCTCCTGTACGAGCTCTCCGCCTCGCGCCGCAATAATCCGCAGATCAATCCGACCTTCGATTGGAACGCCGCGCCACTCGTCGCGGAGGACTGGTCGAAATACGAGTTCAGCGAGCGCGTCGTGAACAACGAGCGCCGTGCCTTCGTCACCTTCCGCACCCGCGTCCTCGCCAAGAACGCCGGCTCGCTCAAGCTCGAGGCCGCGACGCATCTCCTCAGCATTCAGACAGGCAGCATCGCCTCCTTCTTCGGTCCGCAGGCCCGCATGGAACAGGTCGCCGTCACCTCCGATCAGCCGGTCATCGACGTGAAACCGCTCCCCACGCCGCCCTCCGGCTACAACGCGTTCAACGGCGCGGTCGGCCAGTTCAAGCTCGTCTCGAAAATCGTCCCCGAAAAGGCCTCCGTCGGCGAACCCGTGACGTGGACGCTTGAGCTCACGGGCACCGGCAACTGGCCCGATGTCGCTGGCCTTCCAGCCCGCAACGTCTCCAACGATTTCCGCGTCGTCCAGCCCAAGGCCAAACGCACCCCCGCTGAGGGCAAGCTCTTCGAGGTCTCGCTCGCCGAGGACGTTGTCCTCGTCCCCACGAAGCCCGGCGCTTACACGCTCGGGCCCGTCGAGTTCGTCTACTTCGATCCGAAGACCGGCACCTATCAGAAACAGACGGTCGCACCCGTGACGCTCGCCATCACCGCTCCCGCCGCGTCGCAGTTCAGCCTCACGCCCACTCCGGCACCCACCGAGCCTGCCGCCGCCGCCGAGTCCACCACCAAGACGGGCACGCCGCCCAAGGCTCCGCCGCCGCCCGCCGGCATCCCGCGGGACCCGCTGCCCGGCGCCGCCAGCGTATCCACTCCGCTGACACGCACGGCCCTCGTCCTCTGGCTCGCTGCTCCGTTTGCCGCGCTCCTCGGCTTCTGGTTCTGGCTCGCCGTCCGCCGCGCCCAGGTCACCGACCCCGTCCGTCCGCGTCGCGAAGCCCGTGACCGCCTCGCCGACACGCTCTCTCATCTCCCTGCTGCGGGCGAGGCCGAGCGCGCCCAACTCCTCCTCGC
Source organism: Verrucomicrobiota bacterium (assembly GCA_040386765.1). Lineage (GTDB taxonomy): Bacteria > Verrucomicrobiota > Verrucomicrobiia > Opitutales > Opitutaceae > ER46. Next base: position 33,058 of record JAZKEV010000006.1, read on the forward strand.
CTGGCAGCGCGATACCCGCGTGCTCTGGCAGATCTACCACGCCGCTCCGCCGGCCAGCGCGCTCAAGGACACCGCGTGGATCACGCTCTGGAACGAGGCCGACCGCGCGCTCTACGGCGCAAAGAACGCGCTGCCCTCCGATTGGGTCGCCCGCGCTCAGGAGGCCCTCGCGGCCAAGCGCGTCCCCGGCTTCCGGCCGTTGCGGCTTTTCCTCCCGCAGAATCTGATGCCTTTCGCCGCCGCACTCGCGCTGCTCTTCGCCGCAACGAGCGTCGTCCTGGAGGCCGCAGAGTTGGATGCCGTCGCATCCTACCGCAAGGGCGAGTTCGCCGCCGCCGAGAAATCCTGGCGCGCCACGCTCGCGCAGACGCCTACCAACTGGATCGCGCGCCATAATCTCTCGCTCGCCCTCGCGCAGCAGGATCGCGCGCCCGAGTCCGCCGCACACGCCGTCACTGCCATTGTCCAGAATCCGTCCGAGCCCGCCGTGCGCTGGCACTTCGGCCAGTCCGCCGAACGCAGCGGCTTTGCCGCGCCGCAGCTTGCGGCCTTCATCAATCCCGGCCCGCGCCAGTCGCTTGCCCGGCTCGCCTCGCCCGCGCAGTGGCAGCGCATCCTGATCGCGAGCGCGTTTCTCGCCGCCCTCGCAATTGGCCTTCTTCTCGCCAGCGCCTACAGTCGCCGCCGCTCCGCGCTCGCGTTGATCGCCGGTGGACTTCTCATCGTCACGCTCGCAGCCGGCGCCTCTGGCATCATCTCTCTCGTTACCTACGGCCTGGCCGCGAACCCCAACGCCGTGATCATCGCACGTGGTGGCACGCTCCGCTCGATCCCTACCGAAGCGGACACCGCGCAGAAGACCACGCCGCTCGCTCCCGGCTCGCTCGCCCTTGCCGACAAGACCTTTCTCGACGGCCGCTGGATCCGCCTCGCCTTCGAAAACGGCCAGACCGGCTGGGTCCGCAAAGACGACATCGTCCAGCTCTGGCGGTAGGGCTCCTCGGCAAATTGAACAGGAAGGCCGGGAAGAACCGGCCCAGCTCTTTCCGAACTTTCCGATCTTCCTGTTCTAATTCCGTTTCATCTGAGTGTGTGCCCACCCGTAGCGCGGAGCTTCGGTGCCGAAAAACTAACGCTGCATCGCGGATACAGTCTTCCGCACCATCCGCGCCATCGACTCCTCGGGATTGAGCGCAGTTACCCGCTCGATCTCCACCCACGCGAGATCCTTCGACTCGCTCGAGATCGCCAGCGGCTCGTGCGGATCGGCCTCGATGAGAAACCGCAGGTCGTAGTGATAGTGCCCGGGATCGGTTTTCCGGGCCGGAATCCAGTGCCGGTCCACGTCAAAGATTTCCGGCGTCACCGCGCGCACATTGGCGAGGCCGCTCTCTTCGCCCGCCTCGCGCAAAGCCACCGCCAGCAGGTTACCGTCACCATCCGCGTGCCCGCCGAGCTGCAGCCATTTGTCGAGCTTCAGGTGATGCGTGAGCAGCGTCTGCGTGCGATCCGGGCTCACCACCCACGCCGAGCCCGTGAGATGCCCCGGCACGCAACTCCGCAGCAGGCAGTCCTCGTGCGCCGCGACAAACCGCTGTGTCTCGGCCGTCATCTCCGCCTCATGCGTCTCGAGCGCCTGCGCGGCATGGCGGCGCAACAAATTCAAAACATCATTTCGGTGCATCAGAAAAGAATCCACCGAGGGCTCCAATAACGACAGCCAATCTGGGCCCATCCGTGCCCTCTGCGGCGTGAATCATGACTTCGTATCGAACCACTTCGCCTCAGCTCGAGCGCCCGCCCCGGCTTCGATCTCGGAGAAAACTTCCGGCACCGTCTTCGCCACGCGGAATAGCGCCATGTTCGACGGCTTGAAAAAATTCTCCGCCAGCATCCGGTCAAAGAGCGCCAGCAGCGGATCGTAGAATCCGTCCTGGTTCAGGAACACACAGGGTTTCTTCACCACGTCGAGCTGCCGCAGTGTGAGGATTTCCATGATCTCCTCCAGCGTACCCCAGCCGCCCGGCAACGTCACAAAGGCATCGGCCCGCGTCTCCATCAGCAGCTTCCGCTCGCGCATTGTGATCACCGTCACGAGCTCGTCGGCTTGGTCGTAGGCCAGCTCGCGTACTTTCATGAATTCGGGGATCACACCCACCACGCGTCCGCCCGCCTGCTTCACCGCCCGCGCGATCGCACCCATCACTCCCGTCTTTCCGCCGCCGTACACCAGCCCCCAGCCGCGGGCGACCAGCTCGCGCCCCAGCTCCTCGGCCGCCGCATAGTATTTCGGATCCAGCCGGTCGCTGGACGCACAATAAACGCAAAGCAGCTTGGTCATGATGGTGGAAGCCGAGGGTTGAGACCTCACCCTAAATTCACAAGCTCCCGCATTCTGACTCTCAGCTCTCAAGTCTCCGCTCTCAGCTCGGCCGCGTATCGCGGTCGCCTCGCCCCCTCACCCACCGGGTACCTCCACCTTGGCCATGCGCGCACGTTCTGGATCGCCGCCACGCGCGCCCGCGCCGCCGGTGGCATGCTGCTCCTGCGCAACGACGACCTCGACCGCGCCCGCTGCCGTCCCGAGTTCGTCGTGGCCATGCAGGAAGACCTCCGCTGGCTAGGTCTCGATTGGGATGGCCCCATGCGGTCGCAGAGCGAGCGGCTCCCGCTTTACCGCGCCGCGCTCGCGCGCCTCCACGCCGCCCGTCTCATCTTCCCCTGTGCACGCTCGCGCCGCGATGTCCTCGAAGCCGCCGGCGCCCCCCACGAGAACGGCCCCGACGATGAGCCCGTGTACCCGCGGGATTTCCGCCCGCCCACCGACGACCCTCTTCCGCCGCTGGGCGAAACGATCTCCGTCAACTGGCGGTTCCGTGTCCCCGATGATCTCACCGTTTCTTTCGAGGATCTCGCCTGCGGCTGGCAACACGCGATCGCCGGCCGTGACTTCGGCGATTTCCTCGTCTGGCGCAAAGACGATACCCCCAGCTATCAGCTCGCCACCACCGTCGACGACGCCGATCTCGGCATCACGGAGGTCGTCCGTGGCGCCGACCTCATCAAGAGCACCTTTCGCCAGCTCCTCCTCTTCGCCGCGCTCGGCTATGCCCCACAGTTCTACCACGCCCCGCTGATGCTCGACGAAACCGGCACCCGCCTCGCCAAACGCCACGACGCTCTCTCCCTTCGCACCCTCCGCGCTCAAGGCGTCCCGCCCCAGCAAATCATCGAGCAATTCAAACGCGGATAACGCCCCCCGCCATCCGCCTTCTTTTCGTGTCTTTCGTGTCGTTCGTGGTTCCCTGCTGCTCCGTCCTCCTCCGACTCTTCTCTCCATGACCAAAATCGGCGTCCTCAACATCTCCGACCGCGCGAGCGCCGGCATCTACGAAGACACGCCCGGCAAAGCCTGCGTCGCCCTCCTGCGCGAGTGGCTCTCCACGCCCTTCGAAGTCGACTACCGCGTGATCCCCGACGAGCAGGCGACCATCGAAGCCGAGCTCAAGCGCATGGCCGACACCGCCGGCTGCTGCCTCGTCGTCACCACCGGCGGCACCGGCCCCGCCCTTCGCGACGTCACACCCGAAGCCACTGCGGCCGTCTGCGAAAAGATGATGCCCGGCTTCGGCGAGCTGATGCGCGCTACCTCACTCAAATACGTCCCCACCGCGATCCTCTCGCGCCAGACCGCCGGCATCCGCAAGCAGACGTTGATCGTGAATCTCCCCGGTCGCCCCAAAGCCATCCGCGAAAACCTCGAAGCCGTCTTCCCCGCGATCCCTTACTGCATTGACCTCATCGGCGGCCCGCGTCTCGAAGCCACGCTCGCCGCCCCGGCGATCTTTCGCCCGAAAGCTTGATCCATTGCCGCCCGCTGCGTGAGCGCACGGCGGCGTTCAGGGCCGACAAATCCATGTCCATTCGCTACGAAACGCCGGAAGAAACACCCGAGGAACGCCAGCGCGGCGCCGAGGAGCGGGAAGCGATGTGGCAATCGCTCGCAGCGGAGGTGACTGATCGCGATCCTGCCTTTCGCCGCTGGCGCAGGCAACATTGGCTTATTTTCGGTAGCCTGTCCGCAATTTCCTTCTGTGCACTTCTAGCCATCACGATTGTTTACCACGACAAAGCTCGCCCGAATCCCCGCGCCTTTGCCGCGCCCTTTGTTGTGGCAGCGGCGATTGCGGGTGCGGGTCATTGGAAATACATGTCTCGAGTCAGAAAGATTGCCTCGGAGGTGTGGTCCAAAAGACGCGCTGACGAGAGCGCACGCGCCAAGTAATATCGCAGCGACGTCGCCAAGGATAAGCCTCCCTACCCGTTCCGCACAGCCCCGCTTCCTTCGCCCCCGCCAGCTTGCGTGCGCGACATCCCTCGCGCACCCTCCCCGCGCTGTGACCGATCTCGACTACGCTCGCACGCAGATGGCGCTCTCGCTGGCGTTCCACATTGTGTTTGCGACGGCCGGCATCGGCATGCCGGTCCTGATGGCGATCTCCGAGGGGCTGCACCTCCGCACCGGCCGCCCGATCTACCTCGATCTCACGAAGCGCTGGGCCAAGGGCACCGCCATCCTTTTCGCCGTCGGCGCAGTCTCGGGCACCGTCCTCTCCTTCGAGCTCGGGCTGCTCTGGCCCACCTTCATGGCGCACGCCGGGCCGATCATCGGGATGCCGTTCTCGCTCGAAGGCTTCGCGTTTTTTACCGAGGCGATCTTCCTCGGCATCTTCCTCTACGGCTGGGGCCGCATCCCACCGCTCGCGCACTGGCTATCCGGCGTGATGGTCGCGATCAGCGGTGTGCTCTCAGGTATCTTCGTGGTGACCGCCAATGCCTGGATGAACGCGCCCACCGGCTTCACCTACCGCAACGGCGAGTTCAGCAACATCGATCCCATCGCGGCGATGCTCAATCCCGCGAGCCTGCACGAAACGCTGCACATGACGCTTGGCGCCCTGGCTGCCACGGGCTTCGCGGTCGCCGGCATCCACGCCTTTTTTCTCCTGCGTAATCGGCAGAGCGAGTTTCATCGCGCCGCGTTTCTCATCGGTGCGCTGCTCGGCTGCGTCTCGATACCGCTGCAAGTGCTCTCCGGCGATCTGGCCGCCCGCCGCGTCGCCAAGCTGCAACCCGCCAAGCTCGCGGCGATGGAGGCGCACTATCACACGCGAAAGAATGCCCCGCTCGTCATCGGCGGCATCCCCGATAGCGATACCCAGACCACGCGCTACGGTCTGGAGATTCCGGGGGCGCTCAGCATCCTCGTCGGCCACAGCACCGATGCGGAGGTGATCGGCCTCGACCGCTTCCCGCGCGATGAGTGGCCCAATGTCCGGCTCGTCCACTGGTCCTTCGACCTCATGGTCGCCTGCGGCATCGCGATGCTCGCGCTCGCGGGGTGGTTCGGCTTCGCGTACTGGCGCTGCCGGACGCTGCCCGATGGCACGAAGCTCCTCCGCGCCTTCGTGCTCGCGACGCCTCTCGGCTTCATCGCCATCGAGGCCGGCTGGATGGTCACCGAGCTCGGCCGCCAGCCGTGGATCGTCTACGGCATCATGCGCACCAAGGACGCCGTGACCAACATGCCGCACCTCGCCGTGCCGTTTTATACGATCTGCGCCGTGTACCTGCTGCTCACCGTCGTGGTCATCGCGCTGATGAAGCGGCAGTTTTTGGAAACGAAACCGACCTCCACGCGCGACCATGATTGATGCGATGAGATGCGCGTATGCGAACGCTCTGATGAGGACACCGCGCCTCCATCGCCAGCAACAGCACTAGCCATGCTCGAAACCACCATCGCCCTCGTCACCTTCGCGGCCCTGGTGCTGTACGCACTGATGGGCGGGGCCGATTTCGGGGGCGGCATGTGGGATCTCTTCGCGCACGGCCCGCGCGCCGCGCGGCAGCGCAAGCTCATCGCCGATGCCATCGCGCCCATCTGGGAGGCCAATCATGTCTGGCTCATCCTCGTGATCGTGCTCCTCTTCACCGCCTTTCCACGCGGGTTTGCCGCGATGATGACGGCCCTCCACATCCCGCTCATGGCGATGCTGGTCGGCATCGTGCTCCGCGGCTCGGCCTTCGTCTTCCGTAAATACGACGCCAAGGACGATGCCGTGCAGCGCCGCTGGAGCACGATCTTCGGCGTCTCCAGCCTCATCACCCCCTTCCTGCAAGGTCTCTCACTTGGCGCTCTCGCCAGCGGAGCGATCCGTGTCGAGGGCCACCAGGTGACGACCGGCTTTTTCGCTGGCTGGACGGGTGGCTTCGCCGTCGCCTGCGGCGCCTATGCGCTTACCCTCTTCGCTTTCCTCGCGGCCGTTTATCTAACGGTCGATGCGCACGGCGATGCGGAGGTACAGGAGGATTTCCGCCGCCGCGCTCTGATCTCGGGCGTGGTCCTCGCGCCGATCGCCGCGGTGGTCTTCCTCGCCGCCCGCGTCGGCGGCGCGCCGCAGATGTATCATGACCTCACCCGGTGGTGGGCGCCCTACCTTCTCATCGCCACGAGTGGCTGCGCGCTCACCGCGCTCGTCGCACTCTGGCGGCGCCGCTACCGCGCGGCGCGTGTCGCCGCCATCGGCCAGGTCACCCTCATTCTCGTCGGCTGGTGCTCCGCGCAGTTCCCCCACGTGATCGTGCCCGATATGGACATCTATACGCACGCCGCGCCCGCGATTACGCTGCGGCTCCTCGTCATCGCTCTCGGGGCAGGTGCGCTCGTCCTTCTGCCGTCGCTCTACTATCTCTTCTACGTTTTCAAGAAGCGCCCGTCGTAACCACCCATCGGATACGCGCCTACGCGGCGGGCTACCAAACCCAACGTGACCAAACCCTGGGCGCCTCCGTCACTTCGCCTTGCCCGCCGGGTTATGCCACTCCACCGGCAGCACCGATTCCGGGCCTACGATGTAGATTCGGTAGTAGAGCCAGAAGATCAGCACGCCGAGGGCGAGCAGGAAGAACAGCTCTCCGAGCCCGCCGCCGGTCAAGCGGCTGCGGCGGTGCAGCGAGTTCACAAAGAGCCCGATGGCAGGGGCCACGAGAAACGTCACCAGCGATGCGCCGCCCAGCACCATCCCCATGATCGCCGCCGTCCGCAGGAGCTCGTCGTCGATCATCCGCGCTTTGTAGCTCACCATCTCCACGCACAGATTTAGCAGCAGGAGGCAGCACGGCAGCACATAGTAGTTGTGGACGACTCGTTCGGTTTTCATCGAGGGCGGTTGCAGACGGGCGATTTCGTCCCACTCTAGATGTCTCGCCGCCCCGCCGGTGCAACCCGTTACCCATTCCCCGCCATGCCCTACCTGATGATCCAAACGAATCTCCCGCTGGGCAAAAAAGCCGAGCGCGCGATTCTCCGCAATGCCTCCACCCTCGTCTCCGAGCAGCTCGCCAAGCCCGAGAGCTTCGTAATGGTCGCGCTTCAAAAAGACATCTCGATGCTCTTTGCCGGCAGCGACGATCCCGTGGCTTTTCTCGAGCTGAAGAGCGTCGGCCTGCCCGCCCGCAAAACAAAGGATCTCTCCGAGGCGCTCTGCCAGTTGATCGAGGGCCACCTCGGCATCCCGCGCGACCGCGTCTACGTGAAGTTCATCGACGTGAAGGGCGCGATGTGGGGCTGGAAGGGCGACACGTTTTGAATTAACGTCTGCTCCAATCCAGCTCCCTCCGGCGCACTTTGTGTCGGTCGTGGGGCCCACCGTCCCGCCTCGCTTCTACCCCGCTTTCTTCCAGCCATGATTAACTACTCCAATCCCGACCTCACCCAACATCCCCCGCGCAGCCTGCGCGTCCGCGTCGGCGGCTATGCGCACCTCGGCCGCCTGCTCGACAAGGCGCGCGCCTTCAACGCCGGCAAAAACGCCGGCTACCACTACAACTGCCCGCTCGACCGCCGCTTCTTCGAATTCACCGGCATCGATCACGAGAAAATCCTGGCCGAGATCAAGACGGGCAAATCCGACACCGAGATGATCGCGTGGGTTCGCACCAACACTTCGCGCACGCTCTTCGAAGTTCACACGTGGTCCAACTGGATCGAGCAACACGGCCCGGGCGGCGCCGGCGGCCACGAGTGGATGGCCGAGACGATCAAGGCCAACGCCGGTGACCGCGACGACATCCGCTCCTTCGCCGATCTCCTCGATTTCGACGATTTCGTGAGCTACGGCGGCAAAGCCTGAGTGCGGAGCTCAGCCACTTGGCGGTGGGAGCGACTTTATGCCGCGACTGGAATTAGCCCACGGCTCCGACTGCGTGATAGGCAGCCATGCTCGCCGACCATCCTCACGGATGGCGATGCGGACGACAGCCGCTACCTTGTGGCCCGGCGCGTAAGCGCAGGGATTCGTTCCAACCGCCACATTGTTCGGGCGCGCTGATCCCGCCGCTCACGCGGCGGGCCACCATCGGATCAGGCTCCACGCGGCATACGCCGCGCGGCGCTCAAGCCCCGTGACAGTTCTTAAACTTCTTGCCGCTGCCACAGGGGCAGGGCTCGTTGCGGCCGACCTTCGGCGCCTCGCGGCGGATCGTGATCTTGGGCAACTGGATTTCCTGCTCCGCCGCCGGCTGGGGCTGAGCTTCGACCGGGAGTCCCCCGTGGCCGCCACTCGACGTCACGTGCGTAGTGATTTGCGGGGATGCCGCTTCGGGCGCCGGAGCCGGAAGGTCCGCCGGGCCCACTGCGTGGGCGGTGCGGCTCAGCAGCGCGAGCATGTTCTCGAAGCTCTCCAGGTTTGAAGCGCTGCGGAAGAGGCCCGTGCAGATCTGCAACCGCACGTTGTTCATCAGCTCCTCGAAATACTTGTAGGCTTCGCCCTTGTACTCCACGAGCGGATCCTTCTGGCCGTAGCTACGCAGGCCGATCGAGCGGCGGAGCTCTTCCATCTCGGTGAGGTGCTCCTGCCAGTGATGGTCAATCGCGTTGATCACCACGTAACGCTCAAGCGAGCCGAGCGCCTCGGGAATCTCCACCGACTCCTTTACCGCGTAGGCTTGCTTGATGCGCTCCATCAGCTTCGCCACGACCGGCGCCGTCTCGCGACCGGTGAGGTCTTCGACGCGCACGCTGATGGGGAAGTGCGAATTCAGCCAGCCGACGAGGCTCTCCAGCGTCGTCTGCGTGGTCCCGCCCTTCTGGTCGAAGCCCGCGACTTCAAGGCGCGTGGTCAGCTCCTCGGAGATTTGCTCGAAGATGATGTCCTTCGGGCGATCCGCGTGGATCGCACCGTTGCGGATGCCGTACACGACTTCGCGCTGCTGGTTGAGCACGTCGTCGTACTGCAGCAGGCGCTTGCGGGTCGAGTAGTGCTGCTGCTCGACGCGCTTCTGCGCCGTCTCGATCGAGCGATTCAGCCACGGATGCTCCAGCTCCTCGCCCTCCTGCATCGAGCCTTCCATAAGCTTCGAGGCGATGTTGCCCTGGAGGAACAACCGCATGAGCGTGTCCTCGAGCGAGAGATAGAATTTCGTCCTACCCGGGTCGCCCTGACGCGAACAACGGCCGCGCAACTGGCGGTCGACGCGCCGCGATTCGTGGCGCTCGGTGCCGATCACGTAAAGGCCGCCGAGGTCGCGGACGCCTTCACCCAGTTTGATGTCGGTGCCGCGGCCGGCCATATTGGTGGCGATCGTCACCGCGCCGCGCTGGCCGGCGCGCGCGACGATGTCGGCTTCCTGTTCGTGGAACTTCGCGTTCAGCACCGTGTGGATGATGCCCGTGCGGCGCAGCATGCGCGACAGCAGCTCGGAGGATTCGACGCTCACTGTGCCCACGAGCACCGGCTGGCCGCGCTTGTTGGCGTCCTCGATCTCCTTCACGACCGCAGTGTACTTGTCACGGCGGGTTTTGAAAATGGAGTCGTTCTTGTCGACGCGGATGCAGGGCTTGTTCGTCGGCACCACCTGCACGGCGAGGCGGTAGATGTCGCTGAACTCCGTCGCTTCCGTTTCCGCCGTGCCCGTCATGCCGGCGAGCTTCTCGTACATGCGGAAGTAGTTCTGGATCGTGATCGTCGCGTAGGTGCGCGTCTCGCGCTCGATCGTCACGTTCTCCTTCGCTTCGACCGCCTGGTGCAGGCCGTCGGACCAGCGGCGGCCGGGCATCACGCGGCCGGTATTCTCGTCGACGATCATCACCTTGCCCTCGGGCGAGACGACGTACTCCACGTCGCGCTCGTAGAGCGAGTAGGCGCGCAGGAGCTGCGAGATCGCGTGGATCTCCTCGGAGACATCCGCGTAGTGCTGCTGCGAGGCGAGTTTCCGCTCCTCGCGCTTCTCCGGCGGCATCGAATTATCCTTGTCGAGGTCGCTGAACTCCGTCGCGAGATCGGGCAGCACGAAGGCGTCCGGATTGTTCGGGCGCAGCTTGGTACGGCCGATCTCGGTGAGGTCGGCCTGGTGCTGACGCTCGTCGATCACGAAGAGCAGCTCTTCCTTGATCTTGTAGAGTTCCTCCTTGTTCAGGTCGGAATTGAGATCGGTCTCGGTCTTGTCGAGGAGCTTGCGCCACTCGCCCGTCTCCATAAGGCGGAGGAGCTGCTTGTTCTTCGGATGACCCATCTTCACCTGCAGCATCTTGTGCGCGGCGAGAGACTTGTCGTCCGGCGTAGCGCCGGTCTTCTCGAGGAGTTCCTTCGCCTCGGTGATGATCTTATTACAGAGGCGGATCTGGTCGTTGACCAGCTGCTCGACGGGCGGCTTCAGCTTCGTGAAAGGTTGCTCGCGCTCGATCGGCGCGGGGCCCGAAATGATCAGCGGCGTGCGCGCTTCGTCGACGAGGATCGAGTCGATTTCGTCCACGATGCAGAACCAATAGTCGCGCTGCACCTGATCCTCCTTGCGCGTGGCCATGCCATTGTCGCGCAGGTAGTCGAAGCCATACTCGCTCGCGGTGCCGTAAGTGATGTCGCAGCCGTACATCTCACGGCGCACGTCCGGCGCCATCTGCTGCTGGATGCAGCCCACGGTCATGCCGAGGAATTTATAGACATGCCCCATCCACTCGGAGTCGCGGCGGGCGAGGTAGTCGTTCACGGTCACGAGCTGGGTGTTCCGGCCCGCGAGCGCGTTGAGATAAAGCGGAAGCGTCGAGACGAGGGTCTTGCCTTCGCCGGTCGCCATTTCGGCGATGCGGCCCTGGTGAATCGCCATGCCACCGATCAACTGCACGTCGAAGTGCACCATGTCCCACGTGAGCTCGTGCTCGCACACGAGTATCTTCTGCCCTACGAGGCGGCGGGCGGCATTCTTCACCGCGGCAAAAGCCTCTGGCAGCACGGCCTCCAGCGCCGCGTTCTTGTCCGAGGCTGCGGCGATGCGCGCGCGAAACTCCTCCGTCTTGGCCCGCAACTGTTCGTCGGTCAGCGACTGGTAGGATTTTTCCAGTTCGTTGATTCGCGCGACGACAGGCCGGGCCTTTTCGAGGAACTTCTTGTAGTGCCGGCCAGAAAACCGTTTGAGCAGAAACGAGAGCATGAGGAGGTTCGAACGTTAGAAACCGCCCCCGCCTTGGCAAATGGCAAATAGGTCTGCCGCACGGACAAGCCTCTCTTCGTGACGCATATTCGCATCCTGATGTGC
>JAZKEV010000006.1:44662-69027 GCA_040386765.1 Verrucomicrobiota bacterium
CTCACGTGAAAAAGCTCCCCTCCCCCGCCGCAAGTCCCCACACTACCGCCAGATAGCCCCACTTCTTTTACCCCCTCCGAACCCTTGTCAGGCACGGATTTTCCCACTCAACCCCGTGTCGAGCATGGGTTCTGCTAAGACCTCTTCCCAGATGGCAACCCCCAGTATCAATCCCACGCTCCCGTCCAACGAGGCCGGCATCACCGGTTATGCCACCGACGGGTTCTTCGATGAGATGTTTCAGCCCGATGGCATGCTGCGGCCCCATTACCGCCAGTTTGCCCGGGGCTTTGGCGGCGTCCCCGCCGAGGAATGGGCCTCCCGCCGCAAGGCCGTCGACGCCCTATTCCTCCGCCAGGGCATCACTTTCAACGTCTACGGCGACTCCGAGGGCACCGAGCGCATTTTCCCCTTCGACCTCATGCCGCGCATCATTTCATGCGCCGAGTGGGAAAAACTGGAGGCCGGCCTCACCCAGCGCATCACGGCGCTCAACCTCTTCCTCCACGATATCTATCACGACCAGCACATCATCAAGGATGGCACCATCCCTCCCTTCTATGTGCTCTCCGCGAAGCATTTCCGCCGCGAATTCCTGAATATCCGCGTCCCGCACGATATTTACATCCACATCTGCGGCACCGACCTGATCCGGGGCGACGATGGCAACTTCATGGTGCTCGAGGACAATGCCCGCTGCCCATCCGGGGTCAGCTACGTCCTTGAAAATCGCCGCGCGATGAAGCGCACGTTCCCCGATTTCTTCGAAACCACGCGCGTCCGCCCTGTCGACAACTACCCCGAGGAGCTCCTCAACGTCCTCCGCCATATCGCCCCCGCGGGCGTCGCGGACCCGACCATCGTCGTGCTCACGCCCGGCCACTATAACTCCGCCTACTTCGAGCACACGTACCTCGCCCGCCAGATGGGCATCGAGATCGTCGAGGGCCGGGATCTCATCGTCCGCGACCAGCGCGTCTTCATGCGCACGACCAAGGGCCTCCAGCCGGTGCACGTCATCTATCGGCGCATCGATGACGATTTCCTCGACCCCACGGTCTTCCGCCCCGATTCCGCCCTCGGCGTCCCTGGCCTCCTCCAGGCCTATCGTGCCGGCCACGTCTCCCTCGCCAACTCTGTCGGTACCGGCGTCGCCGACGACAAGGTGATGTATTACTTCGTCCCGCGGATCATCAAATATTACCTCGATCAGGAGCCCTTGATCCCGAATGTGCCGACATTTCTCGCCAGTGAGGAGTCCGACAAAAAATACATCGTCGAGAATCTCGACAAGCTCGTCGTCAAGTCCGCCAACGAGGCCGGCGGCTACGGCATGCTCATGGGACCGCACGCCACCGTCGCCGAGCGCGAGGAATTCCGCAAACTGATCGAGGCCGATCCGCGTAATTTCGTCGGCCAGCCGATGATCTCGCTCTCGCGCCATCCGACCTTCACCGCCGACAAGGGTTGCCTCGAAGGCCGGCACATCGACCTCCGCCCGTACATCCTCTCCGGCGAGAAAACCACCATCATCCCCGGCGGCCTCACCCGTGTCGCGCTCCGCCGCGGCTCCCTTGTTGTCAATTCGTCACAGGGCGGCGGCAGCAAAGACACCTGGGTGCTCTACGCTGACGAATGATAATTTAGTAGCGAGTAGTGAGTAGCGGGTAGCGAGCATCGCTGAACGCCACCCGCCCTCTAACTGCTCACCCAGACCTACTCGCTACTCACTACCCACTACTCGCTACTTTCAAATCCCCTCCATGCTCAGCCGCGTCGCCAATTCCCTGTATTGGATGAGTCGATACCTCGAGCGCGCCGACAACACGGCCCGCCTCGTCGACGTCAATCTCCAGCTCCTGCTCGACCGCAAGGCGCTCGACGAAAAAGCCCTCGCCGGCCACTGGATGCCGATCATCCAGAGCACCGGCGACGAAGAGCTCTTTCAGCAGCAGTACAAGCGCGCCACGGGCGAGAACGTCACCGACTTCCTCGTCTTCCAGAAAAGCAACGGCAACTCCATCGTCTCCTCGATCTCGCAGGCGCGCGAAAACGCCCGCATGGTGCGCGACCAGATCACCGGCGAGTTTTGGGAAGACCTGAATCGCCTCTACCTCTTCCTCCACTCCCCGCAGGCGAAAAAGCTCTGGCGCTCCAATCCCTACGACTTCTTCCAGGAGATCAAAGAGGCCTCGCTCCTTCTGCAGGGTCTCACCGACTCCGCCATCATGCGGAATGAAGGCTGGTTTTTCCTCCGTGTCGGTCGCTACCTCGAGCGCGCCGACAAGACCTCGCGCATCCTCGATGTGCGTCACTCCGCCTTTCCCGAGCACGGCGCCCCCGCCGCCGCGACGCAGTTCGATGCGCTCGCCTGGGCGGCCGTCCTCCGCTCGTGCAGCGCGTGGGATGCCTACAAGGCCGTCCATGGCGCCGAAGTGCAGCCTGCGCTCGTCGCCGAGTTTCTTCTCCTCTCCGACGATTTCCCGCGCTCCGTCCGCTTCTGCGTCCATGAGATGAACGCCGCCCTCCGCCGCATCTCCGGTGTCGCGGAAGGCCGCTTCCTGAACGACTCCGAGAAGCTCGCCGGCCGCCTCATGGCGGAACTCCAGTTTAGCACGGCGAGCGATGTGTTCGACATCGGGCTCCACCTTTTCATCGATCAGCTCCAGACCAAGCTCAACGACATCGGTGGAGCCCTCTTCCAGGCCTACATCTTCCAGCCGTTCAACATGGCGGAGGAATTGCAGCAGCAACAACAGCAGCAGCAATAACCGGAGCGGCGGTTCGACCGCCGTCCCGCACCACGTCCGCACCGCCGATTCGTCCGCCGCACCATGGCTATCCACGTCGCCCTCAATCATCGCACGAGCTACACCTACGACCGCCTGGTCACGCTCGGGCCTCAGGTCATCCGGCTCCGGCCCGCGCCTCACTCGCGCACCCGCATCCTCTCCTACTCCCTGCGCATCGAGCCCGAGCCGCACTTCATCAACTGGCAGCAGGACCCGCAGTCGAACTACCTCGCCCGCGTCGTCTTCCCCGATCTCACGCGCAAGTTCAGCGTCGAGGTCGATCTCGTTGCGGAGATGTCGGTCTTCAATCCGTTCGACTTCTTCCTCGAGCCCGCTGCGGAAAAATTTCCGTTCACCTACGACACGTCGCTCGACCACGAGCTCGAGCCCTTCCTGCATAAGTGCGAGCTCACGCCGGCGTTCAAAGCCTATTTTGAGAAGATCCGCGCCGAGTTGATGTCCGCCAAGGGCGACGACCGCCCGCGCACCATCGATTTCTTGGTCGCGATCAACCAGAAGCTTTGGAAGGACATCAGCTATCTGATCCGCCTCGAACCCGGCGTACAGGAGCCCGAGCAAACGCTCTCGCTGCTCAGCGGCTCGTGCCGTGATTCGAGCTGGCTGCTCTGCCAGCTCTTCCGCCACTGCGGCCTCGCGACCCGCTTCGTCAGCGGCTACCTCCTCCAGCTGAAGCCCGATGTGAAATCGCTCGATGGCCCCAGCGGCGCCGAGCGCGACTTCACCGATCTCCACGCGTGGTGCGAAGTTTATCTCCCCGGCGGCGGCTGGATCGGGCTCGATCCCACCAGCGGACTGCTCGCGGGCGAAGGCCACATCCCGCTCGCCACCGCGCCCGATCCCACCAGCGCCGCGCCCATCACGGGCCTCGTCGATGAGGCGAAGTGCGAGTTCGACTTCGCGATGTCGGTCACGCGCATCCACGAGTCGCCGCGGGTCACGCTGCCCTACACCGACGAGCAGTGGAAGGAGATCGAGTCCCTCGGTAATCAGGTCGACGGCGATCTCGTTAAAAACGACGTGCGCCTCACCATGGGTGGCGAGCCCACCTTCGTCTCGATCGACGACTTCGACGCCCCGGAGTGGAACACCACCGCCCTCGGACCGATGAAGCGCGGCCTCGCCGACACCCTGCTCCGCAAGCTGCAGAAACAATGGGCACCCGGTGCCTTTTTCCACCACGGCCAGGGCAAGTGGTACCCCGGCGAAGTGCTGCCCCGCTGGGCCTTCGGCTGCTATTGGCGGCGCGATGGCCAGCCGCTCTGGGATAACTACGCGCTGATCGCCGACGCCAACAAGAATTACGGCCACAACGCCACGCAGTCCGCCGCGTTCAGCGCCGCCCTCGCGAAGCGTCTCGGGCTCGACCCAAAGTGGATCATTCCCGGCTACGAGGATGCGTTCTACTATCTTTGGAAAGAGCGCCGTCTCCCCGCCAACGTCGATCCCCTTAAGTCCAATCTCGCCAGCAAGGAGGAGCGCCTCCGCCTCGCCCGCATCTTCGAGGAAGGTCTTGATCGCACCGTGGGTCACACGCTGCCGATTCAGCGCAGCGAAGACGGCTGGGCGAGCGGTCCGTGGTTTCTCCGCACTGAGCGGATGTATTTGATTCCTGGCGACTCGCCCATGGGTTACCGGCTGCCGATCGATTCGCAGCCGTGGGTGGCCAAGACCGACTATCCCTACATCCACCCGCAGGATCCCTCGATCCCGCGCCCGCCGCTGCCGCCGCGCACGGCCTCTCGTCAGCTCTATCGCACCGGAGCACCGCTGGCCGGCAGCCCGGGCGCCTTTGATCGCTTCGTTCCCGGTGAGCAACCCGCCCCCGGTGCGCCCGATACTGCCCGCGAGCCAAAGCCCGGTGAGTCCGCCAGCTGGATCGTCCGCACCGCTCTCTGTGTGGAGCCACGTGACGGTCGCCTGCACGTCTTCATGCCGCCAGTTGCGAAGCTCGAAGAATACCTCGAACTGGTGCGCGCCGTTGAGGAAACCGCCGCCGAGCTCAAGCTCCCCGTCCTTCTCGAAGGCTACACGCCACCGCACGACCCGCGGCTCAACGTGCTCAAGGTCACGCCCGATCCTGGCGTCATTGAGGTCAATCTCCACCCGTCGCATTCCTGGAAGGAGCTCGTCGAGCGCACCACCAAGCTCTACGAGGAGGCCCGCACCACGCGCCTCGGCACCGAGAAGTTCATGGTCGATGGCCGCCACACCGGCACCGGCGGTGGCAACCACGTCATCATCGGTGGCGCGACTACGCTCGATAGCCCGCTGCTCCGCCGGCCTGACCTGCTGCGCAGCCTCCTCAGCTACTGGCAGAATCACCCGGCGCTCTCGTATATTTTCAGCGGCCTCTTCATCGGCCCCACCAGCCAGGCGCCGCGCATCGACGAGGCCCGCCACGACTCGCTCTACGAACTTGAAGCGGCGTTCCGCCAGATCCCCGAGAAAAAAGACGTGCCGCCGTGGCTCGTTGACCGCCTGTTCCGCAATCTTCTGATCGACTCCAGCGGCAATACGCACCGCGCCGAGTTCAGCATCGACAAGCTCTACGCGCCCGAAAGCGCCACGGGCCGCCTCGGCCTGCTCGAGTTGCGCGGCTTCGAGATGCCTCCGCACGCGCAGATGAGCCTGACGCAGCAACTCCTTATCCGCGCCCTGGTGAGCCGCTTCTGGGACAAGCCCTACACGCAGCCGCTCGTCCGCTGGGGCACCGAGCTTCACGACCGCTGGATGCTGCCGCACTTCGTCTGGCAGGATATGGAGGACGTGGTCGAAGATCTGCAGGACTTCGGATACCCGCTCAAGTCCGAGTGGTTCGCGCCGCACTTCGAGTTTCGTTTCCCGTTCGCAGGCGATCTCAATGCCCGCGGCATCCACATGGAGCTACGTCACGCCCTCGAGCCCTGGCACGTCCTCGGCGAAGAGGCGGGACCCGGCGGGGCCGTGCGCTACGTCGACTCCTCGCTGGAGCGCCTTCAGATCAAGCTCACGGGTGCCATCGATCCCCGCCACGTCGTCACCGTCAATGGCCACGCCGCGCCGCTGCAGCCCACGGGCACGCGCGGCGAGTTCGTCGCCGGCGTCCGCTACCGCGCGTGGCAGCCCGCCTCGTGCCTCCAGCCGACCATCGGCGTGCATGCGCCGCTGACGTTCGACCTCGTGGATACGTGGAACGACCGCTCGATCGGCGGCTGCACCTATCACGTCTCGCATCCGGGTGGCCGCAGCTACGTCACCTTCCCCGTCAATGCCTACGAGGCCGAGAGCCGCCGTCTCGCGCGCTTCTTCCGGCACGGCCACACGCCGGGCAAACTCGCCGCCGCCCGCCCCACGCAGAATCCCGAATTTCCCTTCACCCTCGACCTCCGCAGCAAGTAAGGCGGGTTCAACCCTCCCTCTCGTACCCTCGACCGAGACGGAATTCGCCTTCGCCTCACCGCGCCCGGACAGTTTCTTCCTACACAACGCACCAGCGCCCGCTTCCCTCACAAAATCCTAAGCTGGCCAAATCCCCTGCGCCGCCTACACCGAATCCCCACCGATGAGCGACGCCGCCACCACGCAGAACCACGAGCTGAAAGCTCGCCTGCTGGCTGGCTATCGTTCGGCCAACCGTTTCGACGAGGCCCTATTCCCCGATGGTTGGGTGCGCCCGCACTACGGGCGTTTCCTGCAGGATCTCGACCGCCTCACGCCGCGCGAGATCCGGCGCCGCTGGGAGACCGCCCGACGATTTGTTCACGAGCAGGGTATAACGTATCACGTTTATGGTGACGCCGCGGGCGTAGAGCGCCCGTGGCGGCTCGATCCTATCCCGCTGATCATCTCCGCCACGGAGTGGAAATCGCTCGAGGCCGCCCTCATCCAGCGCGCCACCCTGCTGAATCGCATCCTCGCCGATTGCTACGGCCCGCAACAGCTCGTGCGCGACGGGCGGCTGCCGCCCGCGCTCGTGTTTGCGCAGCCCGACTTCGTCCGCGCCTGCCATGGCATCCATCCGCCACGCGAAAATTTCCTCAGCCTCTACGCGGCCGACCTCGCCCGCGCCCCCGATGGCACGTGGTGGGTCGTCTCGGACCGCACCCAGATTCCCACCGGGGCGGGCTATGCACTCGCCAACCGCCTCGTCACCGCGCGCGTGCTGCCCGACTCCTTTCGCCACTGCCACGTGCAGCGGCTCGCGGGCTTCTTCCGCGAGATCCAGACCTCCCTCGCCCAGCTCGCCGCGCACCGCACCGATAATCCGCGCGTGGTCATGCTCACGCCCGGCTCGTACAACGAGACGTATTTCGAGCAGGTCTACCTGGCGCGCTACCTCGGCTACACCCTCGTGGAGGGCCAGGATCTCACGATTCGCGACCGGCACGTGTTCCTTAAAACGCTCAGCGGCCTGGAGCCAGTCGACGTCATCCTCCGCCGCGTCGACGACGATTTCTGCGATCCGCTGGAGCTGCGCAACGACTCGATGCTCGGCATTCCCGGCCTCGTCGAAGCGTGGCGCGCTGGCAATGTCGCGATCGCGAATCCCCTCGGCAGCGGCCTCGTGCAGAACCCCGCCTTCATGGCGTTTCTACCCGGCCTCGCCCGTCACATTCTCGGCGAGGACCTCAAGCTTCCCTCCGTCGCCACGTGGTGGGGCGGCCAGAAGACCGCTGAGCGCTACATCCTCGACCACCTCGACAAGCTCTACGTGAAGCCGGCATTTCGCTCGGCCGTCCCAGCCAACACGCCCCATCAGGCTCTCAACAAACAAGACCGTGCCTTGTTGCAGCGCACCATCGGCTTCCTCCCCCACCTCTACGTCGGTCAGGAGTGGGTCGAGCTTTCCACCGCGCCGTCGTGGCACGGCGACAGCGTCGTCGCGCGGCCGGTGGGTCTACGCGTGTACCTCGTGGCGAGCGGCGATTCTTATAAGGTCATGCCCGGCGGCCTCGGCCGGGTCGCTCCCGATGAAAGCGCGCGTTTCATCTCCATGCAGCGCGGCGGCGCCAGCAAAGACATCTGGGTGCTCAGCGACGGGCCCGTGCAGGAGGACTCGCTCCTCCACACCTCGAACCAGCCCATCGAGCTGCGCCGCGTCGGCAATAATCTGCCGAGCCGCATGGCCGATAATTTTTTCTGGCTTGGCCGCTACATCGAGCGGGCTGACTCTATCTGCCGTCTGCTTCGCAGCGCGCTGGTGCGTTTCTCATTCGAGAGCGGCGGCACGCCCTCGCCCGCGCTCGCGCCTATCCTCGCCACGCTTGAGCGCCACGGCCAGATCGAGGGGTCCACGCAGAAGCCCGAGCAGCGCGCGAAGCCCGGCGCGCTCGAAGCCGATTTTCACGCCGCGATCTTCGATCCCAAGCGCCGCGGCAGCCTGCGCAATACTGTCGAGCAGATGCTCCGGCTCACCAATCAGGTGCGCGACCGCACGTCGCACGACTTCTGGCGGGTGAGCAGCCAGATCCACGACCGTCTCGAGCGCCCGCCGCCATTTCACAGCATCCTGTCGGGCGATGCCGCCACCTTCCTCAATCAGATCATCCTCCGTCTGGCCTCCTTCCACGGGCTCGCGATGGAGAACATGACGCGGGCGCAGGGCTGGCGCTTCCTCGACATGGGGCACCGCATCGAGCGCTCCGTGTACCTCTCCAGTTTCCTCGAACACGCGCTGCTCTCCGAGGCCGACGATGCGAGCGTGCTCGAAGCCGTCCTCGAGGTGGTCGACAACTCGATCACCTACCGCTCGCGCTACAATCTCCTGCCGCACATCGCCGCGGTCTACGATCTCGTGCTGCTCGACGAGGCCAATCCCCGCTCACTCGTCTACCAGCTGCAGCAGCTCCTCGCCCACTTCGATCATCTGCCGCGCGAGAAAGCCTCCGCTTTGCCGACCCCCGCGCAACGCGCCCTGCTCGATGCGCTCACGCGACTCCGCCTCAGCGATCCGACGGAGCTCGGCAGCTGCCGGAAAGACTGGGCCAACACCCAGCTCGCCGGCGCCATCCAGCACGCCGGCCGGGCCGGCTCGCTCGTCTCCGAAGCCGTCGCCGTGAGCTACTTCGCTCACTCCACCTACTCGCGCGCGGGCGCTGGCCCCTCCCTCAGCGGATGAACTACCGCGTCACGCACAGCACCGCCTACGACTACTCGGAGCCCGTCACGGTTTCCCACCACGTCGCGCGCCTCGAGCCGCGCGTCACCCCCACGCAGCGCAAGATCGAGTTCGACCTGCAGGTGACGCCCGAGCCCTCGGTCCGTACGCTGCACACCGACTACTTCGGCAACAGCGCGTGCTTCTTCAGCATCGAGCAACTGCATAAACAACTCGAAGTCACCGCCACGAGCATCGTTGAGGTCACTGCCGAGCCCTTGCAGGCCCTCGATGTTTCGCCGGCATGGGAAACCGTCGCCGAGATGTTCCGCGATCCCGTCTCCTCCGTCGTCGCCGAGGCCTATCAATTCGTTTTCGATTCACCGCTGCTCCGCGCCAATCCCGCGCTCGCCGACTACGCCCGCGAGAGCTTCACCGCCGACACGCCTTTGCTGGTCGGCGTACGCGATCTCACGAAGCGCATCCACCGCGATTTCAAATTCGATCCCACGGCGACGACCATCTCCACGCCGCTCCTCGAGGTCTTCGAAAAGCGTCACGGCGTGTGCCAGGATTTCGCCCACCTCGCCATCGCCTGCGTGCGTTCCGTCGGCCTCGCCGCCCACTACGTAAGTGGCTACCTGCTCACGGAGCCGCCGCCCGGCCAGCCACGCCTCATCGGCGCCGACTATTCGCACGCCTGGTTCTCGGTTTTCTGTCCGCATCTCGGCTTCGTCGACTTCGATCCCACCAACGACTGCCTGCCCGCTGAGCGGCATGTGACCACCGCGATCGGCCGCGATTTCTCCGAAGTAAGCCCGCTCGCCGGCGTCGTCATCGGCGGCGGCCATCACACGCTCGAAGTCGCCGTCAGCGTCGAGCCGATCGACTGAAGTAGGGTGGTTTTAATCCGACCCACGCCCCGCCGAGTAACTACTCGGTGCGTTGAAAAATTCCGCGGCTTGCCTCCGCCGTATTCGTGCCCGCAATCTGAGAAGTCCCGCAATGAGACTTCACGTCACGCACCGCACGCGCTTCACGTATGCCGAACCCGTTAAAGACAGCTTTAACGAGGTCCGGCTGAAGCCGACGTCGTCGGGCGGGCAGACGTGCGAGAGCTTTCACCTGCGCATCCTCCCTCCGGCCAACGTCTCGGAGTACATCGATCTCTATCGGAACTGCGTGCACCTCTTCGATGTCTCGCGAGCGCACCGCGAGCTCTCGATTACAGCCACCTCGATCGTCGATACCCGCGATACTCCCGCCAGCCCCGAGCTCGATGCCACGCCAGCGCCGCTCTCCGGGATGGGCGCCTGTGCCCGCACGGAGCTCTGCCACGATTTTCTCCAGTCCAGCGCCTATGTCGAAACCTCTCCCGAACTCTGGCGCCTCGCACTCGATATTGTACAGGGCATCCCCGACGCGTGGCAGGCCTCGCTCGCGATCATGCGCCACATCCATCGCGAGTTTCGCTACCAGCCGGACAGCACCCACGTAAACACCCGTGCGACCGACGCCCTCCTCACGCGCACGGGCGTCTGCCAGGATTTCACGCACGTCATGATCGGCCTCTGTCGCGCCTTGAAGATTCCCGCGCGCTACGTGAGCGGCTACCTCTACAACGGCCCCGCTGACCAGCTGAAGGGCGCCCAAGCGAGCCACGCCTGGGTCGAAGTCTACATCCCCACCTTTGGCTGGTGTGGACTCGATCCGACCAACAACCAACGCCCCGACGGCCGCTACGTGAAGATCGGCGCCGGGCGCGACTACTCCGACGTTTCACCCACGCGCGGCACCTACCGCGGCACCACCGAGCGCACCATGACGGTCGACGTCCTCGTAAGCACCAGCGCGCCTGCGGCCATCTCAGACGCCACCTCCGCGAGCGTTAGCGCTTAAAAATTTCCGCCGCTGCGACGTTCAAGCCAGGCAAAAGCGGCGTTTGAAAGGTCTCGTTCTCCTCGATCAAGGCTACTGGCTTGGCGGAATCGCGGCTGAAATCATAGACCTGAATCTGCAGCAAAAGCGGATCAACCAGCCACAGTTCCTTCACGCCGACCTGCGCGTACACACGACGCTTGTTCTTTTTGTCGAGTTGCGCCGTGCTCGGCGACAACACTTCGATCGCGAGATCGGGCGGACCATGGAGCCCGTCATCCGCAAAACGCTCCAAGTTCTCCGCGGCGACAAACAACACGTCATGCTGGAAGACGTTGTGCTCGGTCAGGTACACGTCGAAGGGCGCGACATAGGCTTTGCCCACTCGGTGCGTCTTGAGGAAATCCGTCAATATGCCGACGAGATTCCAAACGATATCCTGATGAAACCGATTCGGTGAAGGCGACATGATCAGTTCTCCCTCGATGAGCTGGTAACGCGTCCCTTCTGGTGTGGCGCGATAATCCTCCACCGTCGCCAAATCGACTGTTGGATTTACGGGAGGCATGACTCCACTCTGTCGCAAGGGGCGCGCCTGTCAAAAGGCGAATCCGCCCCCAATCTCAGCCCTCTCAGACCTTCGTCCGGAAGTACTCGATCGTCCGCTTCAGGCCCTCTTCGAGCGGCACTTTCGGCTCCCAGCCGCCGAGGTGCTTCTTCGCGAGGGTGATATCCGGGCGGCGTTGCTTCGGGTCGTCGGAGGGCAACGCCTTGTGGACGATCTTCGATTTTCCGCCGACGAGCTTCAGCGTCAGCTCCGCAAGCTGCAGCATCGTGAACTCGCCGGGGTTGCCGAGGTTCATCGGGCCCACCGTGGCCGTCTGGGCCATGAAGCGCACAAAGCCGTCGATCAGGTCGTCGACGTAGCAGAACGACCGCGTCTGCGTGCCGTCACCGTAGATCGTGATATCTTCGCCCTTCAGGGCTTGCACGATGAAATTGGACACCACGCGGCCATCGTTCGGGTGCATGCGCGGGCCGTACGTGTTGAAGATGCGGATCACGCGGATATCGACCTTGTTCTCGCGGTGGTAGTCGAAGAAGAGCGTCTCCGCGCAGCGCTTGCCCTCGTCGTAGCAGGAGCGCTTGCCGATGGGATTTACGTTGCCCCAGTAGCTCTCGGGCTGCGGATGCACTGCGGGATCACCGTACACCTCGCTGGTGCTGGCTTGGAAGACCCGCGCGCGCACGCGCTTCGCGAGCCCGAGGCAATTGATCGCGCCCATTACGGAGGTCTTGATCGTCTTGATCGGGTTGTACTGGTAGTGCGGCGGCGAGGCCGGGCAGGCCAGATTGTAGATCTGGTCGACCTCGTACTTGAAGGGGTCGATCACATCGTGCCGCACGAATTCGAAGTTCGGATTCGAAAGCAGGTGCGCGATATTCGCCTTCTGCCCCGTGAAGAGGTTGTCGAGGCACACGACTTCGTGGCCGTCGTTCAACGACCGCTCGCAGAGGTGTGAACCCAGAAATCCGGCGCCGCCTGTAATGAGAATCCGCATACGGTCCCCGAGCCTGAAGATCGCCGCACGTATTTCCATGCAAAAAGACCGAGGTGGGTAGCGTTCCTACCGGCGTCACCCCGGGGACACATGAAAGTTGCAAATATGTTCCATCCGCTGACGCAGTTAATTTCATTGCTGAGTGGCGCCGGTGCCCTACTTCACGCCACCCCCGACGACTACATCGGGACTAACAAACAACCAAATGAACCTAATCAAGAAAACCACTCTCGCGCTCGGCCTCCTCGCGGTCGCCGGCACGAGCTTCGCTCAGACTACCGCGACCAGCAGCAACGGCCTCCTCGGCCAGCGCTATGCTGAGTTCAACTACACGCTCGCCGATATCGACTCGACCGCCGACTACGCTCACGGGACCACGCTCAGCGCCAACATCCCCGTTATCGCCTCGGTCCTCGACGTGGGCGCAGCGTACACCTACAGCTGGATCAAGAGCGGCGGCAGCGCCCACGCCAACACGCTGGCGGCCTATGCCAACGCCTACATGGCCCTCGATGGTGTCAAACCCTTCGTCGGCGCTTCGGTCGGCCACTCCTGGGCCAGCCTGCCCTTCGGCAGTGACAACGATTGGGGTTGGAGCATCCACGCTGGCGCTGAGATCCCCGTGGGCGCGTTCGTGATCACGCCCAAGATCAGCTACGAAGACGACTTCAACGGTCGCATCGGCAACTCCGACGACGTCTGGACCTATTCGGTCGAGGGCAACTACTGGTTCTCGCCCAAGGCAGCTGTCTACGCTGGCGTCGCCCGCGTCGACCTCCACCGCAGCAACGTCGATTCCTGGAACTTCTCGGCTGGCGTGCGCTTCAAGTTCTAACGCATCGGGCGGATGGCCTGCGCCACTCGTCTCCGAAGCCCGCGCCATTACCCCGGCGCGGGCTTTTTCATGTCCTCGGAGCCTCCGAAAAATTTTGTCGCCGAACCGTCACCAAGCTGTTGCTGTCTCTCTCCTTACTTCAACCGTGACTTCCGAAACCCCCGCTCTCGCCGTCATCGACGGTACGCTCTGCTTCCTCTCCCGCGAGGGGATGAGAAAGGGTGGCCATACGCCGCTCGCGACGGCTGTCGTGGAGTTTCGCCATGGCTCGATGCGCTACTACGTGCGCGAGCACCCCTTCGGCCTGCTGCCGGGGATCTCCAATCTCTACTGCCTCGACGCCGCCTTCCGTCTCCAGTGGATGGCCGAGTGGCCCGATCAGGAAGGCGCCTGCGCTGCCATCCATGGGGAAGAGGGCGAAGAGCTCGTCGCCGAATCGGTCTCCGGAGCCACGGTACGCCTCGATGTCCACACCGGCCGGCTGCTCGACGTCGCGCAGCGCATGGCCGTGGCCAGCTAAGTTAGGCTAGGAAGAGCTGCTTCACGGTAGGGTGAGGCGTCCCCCACCGAGCCATCACGCTTCACGCTTCGGCCTATCCTACGGTCATCGCACGCCTTCACACGTCCGCGTCCGCCTATCCGTTTACCCGTCTCCCCCGACCTACGCCTTGCCGCACGCCTCCGCCCGCTCGAATCCAAACAACCCCGCATCCGGATCACGGTCGCCGAGGATGCCGGCCCGCAGGATCTCCGCCGCGATCAGGCTGAAGGTCGTGCCATTTCCGCCGAACCCCAGCGCAAACCAGGTGTGCGGCACACCGCGATGCCGGCCGATGAAGGGCAAACCATCCGAAGAGATGCCAAAGGTCCCGGCCCACTCCGTTGCCACCTCGAATTTTATCTTGGGAAACAACTGGCGAAAGCGCCGCTTCAGGGCTGCGGTCTTCGCGGCGAGCATCCGGTCCCGGGACTGCGGATCGCGAAAGGGTTCGTCGTAGCCGCCCATGATCACGCGACCATCCGTCGTGGTGCGCAGGTAGAGATAGGGATCGCCGGTATCCCAGAGCAGGCACTGCTTCGCCGGCCAGCCGGGAAAATCCGCGATCGGCTCGGTCGCCAGCGCAAACGTGCTATGCAACTCGCCTACCGGTTCCGGCAGAAAGCGCTCCGCTTCGTAGCCCGCCGCCACCACCAGATGCCGCGCCCGCACCCGCGCGCCGCGCGAGGTTTCAAGCGTAACGCCGCGCGGCCCAAATTTCCACTTGGTCACCGCCGTCCGATCATGCACGCGCGCGCCGCCCTTCTGCGCCGCGAGCAGCAGGCCATAGGTGAGCCGGTACGCATCGATCCGCGCAGAACCGCGCGAAAAAATCCCCGCCGCGTGCGGCAGCGAGCTCTCTGCCGCGATGCGCCCGCGTGGCCACCATTCCACGTCTAGCCCGGTCTCCTGCCGCAGCGCGCATTCTTCGCGCAACCAGCCGACGTGCGACTTCTCCGCCGCGAGGTAGAGATTTTCCTTCCACTCGAAGCCGCACTCGATGTGCGATTTTCGCGTGAGCTTTTCGATCGCGCGCACCGCTGCGCGGCAGCGCAGAAAGGCCCGCTCCGCGCATTCCCGCCCCAGCCTCTCGGCCAGCCGCACCATGGGCTGATCCGTTTCGTAGAGGAGCAGGCCGGTATTTCCCGCGGTGCTGCCGTGCGCCACGTCGCGCCGGTCGAGCACGACCACGTCGAGCCCCGCGGTGGTGAGGAGATGCGCGGTCATCGCACCGCTGATGCCGCCGCCGATGATCGCGACATCGCAGGTCGCGTGCTTCTCCAAGGGCGGAAAGGTCGCCGGCAGCCCGTCGCGAATCGGCCAGAAGGGCCGCGATGAAAGGAGGTCCATGGGCTGAAACCGCCCGTCAACCAGCCATCATTCGATAGGTGAGGTAGGTCAGCCCGGCGGAACACGCCGCCCCGATCACCGTCAGCACCACCCGGGCCGCCTTCGGCAACCGCTTCCAGTGCTTTTTGGCCCAAGCTGCCATTTTACGAGACCTAACCTCAGCCCAGTCCATCCCCCGCGCGATAATGCGGGACTCCGTGGCGAACAATCCGCCCGCGAGAAAGAAGAAAGGGATGGCCGGCCCGGGGATGACCGTGAGGACTCCGCCGATCACGAGGCACACCGCACCGCCGATGAAGATCGCGATCCGCAGCCAGGCATGGCCGGACTTTTTTTCTTCCCGACGCGAGCGCTCGTAATGGTCCTGAAAGCGGTGTCCGGGCCGCCCGTGTTTCAGGCCCCGCCAGAATTCGCGGACCTGATCCCCGAAATGACCCGTGTGGGCGGTGGTTGCCATCCCGCAGCAGACCCGCCCCGCCTGCCTTCGTTCGCATCCCTTCTTTATCCCTCCTACACTTAGGGTTGTACCCCATCCGAAGCCCTCCAACCCACAGCGGTAATTGCGGTCGATGTCTTCGAACCCATTCAAAAACTATGAAGTCCCTTAACAAGCCCACCCTCCTCGTCCTCGCGCTGTCCGCTCTGGCCGCCTCTCTCTTCTCCGGTTGCAATACCATGAAGGGCCTCGGCCAGGACACCGAGCGCGCCGGCGAGAAGATCCAGGAAAAAGCCTCGCGCTAAACCGCGCTGCCTCGAGGCGCGATCACGCTTACGCGTTCGTGCCCTTCAGGTTCGTTCGAGCGTGATAATCCACGCTCGAAGGCCGGACAAAATCCCGCCCTACTCGGGGCATGATTCGTCCGTTTGTTGTCTGTTTGCTGGTCAGCTTTGGCGCCGTGCTCGCGTCCTCTTCGCGCGCGCAAGAACAACAACCCTACCGGGCCGCGATCGATGCGATCTACCCGGTGATGATTCAGGCGCTCGAGGCGGGAAATTTCACGCAAGCCCGCAATATCTGCGACCAGGCGATTGTGTGGGACCCGACCAATCCGGTCCACCACTACAATCTCGCCTGCATCGAGACCCGGGCCGGTCCTTCCCGAAAGACGCAGGCGCTCGCCGCCCTCCGGCACTGTGCCACGCTGGGCTTCGCCGCGGTCGACGCACTGCAGCAGGATCCTGATCTCGCCGGCATCCGCGCCGACCCCGAGTTTGCGAAGATCCTACGCTTGGTCGCGCTCAATGTGGTGGCCAATGCCAGCGTCACCGTGCCCTCGCCGGCCAGCGAGCCGCCGCCCTCGCCGCGCGGCATGGAGAACGTTGCGCTGCTCACGCCCGGCGATCCGCCGGCCCCTGCCAGTTTCAAGGAGGGCGTCCCCGTCGGCCTGTTTTTCATGACACGCTTCTGGTCCTTCACCGGAACGCTCGAAAAGGTCGTGTGGTATTTCGCGCCGGACGGCTCCGTCTTTCAGGGCCTCGAAAACGGCTTCTCGCTCCGCGACCTCGCCGCACACACAGGACCCAAGGGCCAGGGCTCGCTCAATGGCGACAAACTCGAAATCCGCTGGGCCGATGGCAAGAAGAGCTCCAGTCACCTCTCGCGCAGCGATTCCGGTTTTTCCTGGGACGCGGGCATTTTCACGGTGGTGAAGCCCTTCGATCCCAAGGTACCCGAGGCCGGGGTCTACGAGGGCGGCGAGTCGCTCTCCGTCAGCGGCAACCGCGCCGCCGTTTCCAAGACCCTTGAGCTTCGCCCCGACGGCACCTACCGCTGGAGCGGCGTCTCCTTCATCAGCAATACCACCGATGCCGGCCAGGTGACCGCCGGCGCCAACGGCGACGACTCCACCGGCCGCTGGCACGCCTCCGGTTACACCCTCGTCCTCGTCGACAGCAAGGGCCACGTCTACCGCCGCATCGCCTTTCCCTACGACGACGACAAGACCCCGGTAAACCCCGACCGCATCTTCGTCGGCGGCACGATGTTCAAGCGGCAGGACAACAAGTAGGGCGGGGGTCTTTGACCCGCCCTGGATCGATCACGAGCGGAAAAAGTAGCCCCGCTCTACCGCGATTTCTCAAACTCCGGCGTCGCCCGCACCACCATGCGCTCTCCCTCGCGCATGATAAACATCACGGCCAGCCCCTCGCTTCGCGCGAGGCGCATGCCCTTCTCCAGCCCCAGCACGTACAGCCCCGTCGCCAGCGCGCTCGAGTACGCGCACGAGGTGTGAACCACGCTCACGGAAAGAACCGCCGAGTCCACGGGCCGCCCCGTACGCGGATCGACGATGTGCCCGTACCGCTTCCTGCCGTACATCACTACCGTGCGATAGTTGCCCGCCGTCGACACGGCCTGCTCGCCCTTCAACCGGACGACCGCGGCGGTGCTGCCGCTGGGTTCCGCGGTCGGCGTGCTCAGCCCCATGGATGTCTCCCGCCCCCGCGACTTGATATCGCCGCCGATGGCAAGCAAGTGGCTCGCAACGCCCATTGACACCAATAGCTCGCTTATCTGGTCGGCCGCATAGCCTTTCGCCATCGAGGAAAAATCCGCCTTCAGCGCAGCGACCGTTTTACGCAGCGCTGGCGATTCCAATCGCACATCGAGTCGACGATAGTCTACCAGCTCCTGCGCTGCCTTGATCTGCACTTCATCGGGCATTCGATTCGCCACTCCCTGCGGCCCAAATCCCCACAGCGTCACCAGCGGCGCCACCGTGGGATCGAACGTCCCCTCCGTCAGCTCGCTGACCCTCCGCGAGTGGTACGCCACCCATACCATCTCAGGCGACACCGTGATCCAGTCAGTGCTTTCGGTGCGGTTAAATCGCGTCAGTTCCGAATCGCTCCGGTACGTCGAAAAAACCTTCTCCAATTCCTCCAGCCTTTGGGCCACCTGCTTCTCCACCTTCCCGGGCTCCGCTTCCGCCTCGTAGCGAATCCACCACTCTGTCCCCATTGCGCGACCCTTGACCATTCGCGACTCTGCAGCGTATCCAAAATTACAACACGCCATCACTATTCCTACGAGGACCGAGCCTCGTTGTGAGGACTTTGTTCCGCCACTCAGCGCGCCTGCACCCCGGTTGCGGCACAAAGCCGACCGTACATTCAGCCATCCGCGCTTCACGACACGCCCACTCCCTTCATCCACACGATGATCGGCACGTACTGCCAGTTGAGCACCACGGCGAGCGCCACCAGGCCCAGCGCCAGCGCATCGCGCCGCGAAAACCCATCCGTCACTCCCCGCCCGCGCACAAAATTCAACAGCGCTCCCGTCGGGCAGCCGAAACGGCAATACGCCTGCGGCACGAAAAACGAAGCCACCAACCCCACCACCGCCACCGTTAGCGTCGCCCAGCCGGCGCTGCGCACCAGGTAGGCATCGAAGGGCTCCAGGCCCGCGATGCCAAACGGGATCGCGAGCATCGCCATCACCAGCACGAGCGCCAGCAGCGCGCCGGGCAAAAACTCGAGGCCGCGCGCCACGCCTGCGGGCAGCGTCACCTGCCAGCGCTTCGGGCGGATTTTACCGATCAACTCCTGTGCCGCCCCGTGCGGGCAAATCTGGTGGCAATACAGCGGCTTCCGCGTCGCCCACGGCACAAGCAGCGCCGCCGCCGCGAGGAGCGCGAGTCCCGGCGCGGTGCTCCACGGGATTCCCGCACGCGCCCAGCCTGCGAAGAGCGCCTGCGCCAGCAGGTCGCCGCTCACGAAGCCCACATACACGATGAGCGCCACCTGATAGGGCCGCTTCCACCGGTGCCGCCACTCCGCCTTGCCAAACGCCATAGCCACCGCGCTCGCGAGCACGACGAGCATGCCCCAGTCGCGCCAGCCCAGCCGCAGAGGAGGCCGCTCCGCGAGCTCCCCGCGACTCATCTGCAGCCGCGCCTTCACGCTCTGCGCGATGGCCATGCTCGTCATCGTCGCACCCGACACGCCCTCGATGCCCGCCTTCTTCAAGTCGAGCGCCGCGGCGACGTCCCATTCCATCCCATTCCACTTCTTCAAAAACCTCCGGTCGATCACCACGTCGTGCACGTGCTCCTTGGTGTCGTCTGAGGCGTGGACTTTCAGTCCGAGGATTTTCCAGTGCGGATCGAGCACCACGAGCGCGTCGGTCACGCCGCAGTAGCCGATGATGTCCTTGCACTGCGGCTGCGTGCGCACCACGTAGCCAATCTCCCGGCCTGCCTTGTCGACGACAAACAAGCCATCGCGCTCCGAGCTGTCGGGCCGAAGTCCAGCCGCCGCCGGTAGCAGCCCCTTCACCTCTTCGATCTGGATCGGGGAATCGCCGTGCGTCTTCTGCCGCACCGCGAGGTCGCGGATCAGCCACACCACCGCCACGACGACGGCGAGCCGGTAGAGTTGAAGGACAGCTTGTTTCACGACCAAAACGGTCCCCAGCCGTAGCGCGGAGCTTTAGCCCGCGCTCGGAATACCGAGGATCTTCGCAGCGCGGGCTGAAGCTCCGCGCTACGCCACGGGCGCTCCGTGGATTGGATCATGATAAGCCGATCTTCACTCCACCGCCAAAACCTGCACCGCATCCAGGTGCACATTGCCATTCGCTTTCTCGGCATCCACTTCGACCGCAGAAGCCTTGCCTGCGGCGAAGCGCCACTTGCCCAGCGAGATCCAACGGCCATCGATTGGCGCGACGACCTTCTGGTTGACCGTGACACTCTTGTTGCCCTCAGCCGTGCGGACGACGACCGCGGTATTGCTCGCGCGGTTCTCATGCGGCGCTGTCGCGAAACGCACCTCGTACACGCCGTCCTTCGGCACGGTGAATTCGAACACCGCCTTGTTGCCCGCGCCACGCGCATAAGTGTAATCGGCGCCGACGTGATCGAGGTTGGCGCCCGCCACCCACTTGCCGGTGAGCTTCGCCTGGGTGTTGTCGATCACGATGCCCTTGAGTCCCGTGATCGCGACTGGCCGGGCCACGGCGACGCCGCGACCACCGGAGTCGTCCACCGGGAGCGGAACCGCGCCACTGAGATCGAAGGTATTGTCCGCCGCCTTGCGCGCGCGGCCGGGCAGTTTCAGGAGCGAGTCCATCTTGGCCCAGTGGAAGGTGTATACGTCGCGCGGGGTGCAGTTGTTCGCGATCGCGATCGCCGCCGCCTTGCCGACGACTTCGCCCATCATGCCGATGGTCTTCATCACGCGCACGGTGCCGAGCGCCTGGTCGCTGACACTGATATTGCGCCCCGCCATGAAGAGATTCGGCACGTTCACCGAGTAGAGGCAGCGATACGGAATCGGGTAGCCGAGATCGCGGTCGATGCGGCGGTCGTGCTGCGCGATCGAGATGAAGGGATTATCGGGAAACTTCTTCGCAAATTCCTGCTTCGCGAAGTGGAGATCGATGCTCCACGTGCTCGGCACGCAACCATCGGGAAACTCCTTTTTCGTAATGATATCCTCGTGCTGGAGCATCACGTCGCCGACGATGCGGCGCGATTCGCGCGTGCCGCCGACATAGGCCACCCAATCGAGCTTCGCCTTCAGGTGCTCGTCCTTGCCGTCGCGATTTTTCATGGCGTTAAAGGCGCCGTAGACTGCGCGCAGGTTCCAGTCGCGGATCAGCTCGAGGTCGTTGATCGGATCCTTGTTGAAGCCGCTCTCCCAGAACCACTCACCCTTGCCTTGGTCCTGCATGTTACCCTTGCCCATCTTCGGATACGGAAAGTCGTCCATCGTGAGATCGAGCGCCCACGGGGTCTGCGGGAAATTCTGATCTGAGTCCGCCTTGCTCCATACCCACATGTTGCTCATGCCGAGCAGGTCCTTCGGCTCGATCTCGTATTTCGCGCCCGCGAGGTGCGCGAGGTAGCCGTGGCCGGTGCAGTCGACGAAGAGCTTGCCGCGGTATTTCCGCTCCTTGCTGTTCGTCGTGGTGAGCGAGGTCACGGAGACGATCTTCCCGTCCTTGGTCTCGGCCGCGTAGACGTGCTCGTTCAGGAAGAGGGAGATGTTCTTCTCGCTGCGGATCAGCGCTTCCTTCTGCGCGTCGCCAAACTCTTCCGCCGGTCCGGGGGAGTTCTTCGCCTTGTCGGCAAACTCCTCCACCATCTCGCCGATGTGCGGGTACTTGCCGCGACGGATCAGGCCCATCGCCCACACGCGCACTTCGGAGCTGCCGTTGCCGCCGAGCACCGGACGATTCTGGATGAGGGCGACCTTGAGGCCCTGCCGGGCCGCGGAGATCGCGCTGCCCATGCCGCCGTAGCCACCGCCGACGACCACAAGGTCAAACTCGCCCATATCCTGCGTCGCTGCGGGCAGCCCGAGCGTCTGCTTCCGCCACGAGGAGAGCGGCGCGGTGTCGTTGGGCGGGGTCTCCTTGAGGTCGCTCGTGAAATAGATCGCGTCGCACCGGCCGTCGAAGCCCGTGAGGTCGCGGAGGGCGAGCTTCGCATTCTTCTGTGCGACCTTCACCGTGCCGCCGTCGTGCCAGAACCACTCGGCGCTCTTCGTGCCGAACTCCGCCGCGAGCGGCTGCCCGTCGACGAGCAATTGAAACCGGCCTGGCGTGCCCGGCGCCTTCCAGATGGCGACCCAGTCTTTCGTGCGCACCCACACGCGGTACTCGCCCGCGGCGGGGAAGGTCACGCTCGTCGTCGCATCGGCCACCGGCTTGCCCAGCCCGTGCGCGAGCAGATAGGGCGAGCCCATGATTTCGATGAACTGCGTGTCGAGCGACCAGCCGCCACGTTGCTGAAAGCTCTCGGCCTCGACCAGCAGACGGTCGGCCGCAAACACCGGCGCCGCGCAGAGCAGCGCGCCGAGGAGTAGTTGGGTGATACGTTTCATAAAATTGGAGTTAGCCCGCCTCGGCTGAGACGGGAGATTTGAAGTGTTTGAAAGACTCCCTGTTCTTCCGAACAGGGCCACAGAAAAGGAGATTTATTCGTAAGTAAACCAAGCGGTCGCCCGCGTCGCGCGCGGAGACGTCACGCGCACCCAGTAGGCTTGAAATTCCTCGGGAAACGCATGCGTCACGGTCTTGCCCGGCGCCACGTCGAAGCTCTTGTACTCCACCCACGTGCCGGTGCCCGTGAGATCCACTTCCATGCGCAGCGTCAGAGCCGCGGCATCCGCGTGCGACAGCTCGACGCGCTTCTTGGAGTAGCCGGTCATCAGGTAAGGCTCCGAGGGCTCGCCGGCTTTCACGTCCGCATCTTTCCACGGCCCGCCGACGCCGACCGCCCGGCCAAAGGACCACAAGTCATCTACCGCACCCACCCAGAGGGAGGCACGGCCATCCTCCGACTTCACGCGATGCCGGCTGTCTTTCCCCTCCGCCAGGTCATCACCCGACATCAGGAGCAGGCCACGCCACGTCGCATAGTCGTGAATCCGCCGATTGTGCGTCGCGACGGGTCGTACCTTCGTGATCCCGCCCGCGTTTTCCGCGGGGAGCTCAAAGAACGTGCCGCCTACATTCAACAGATCGCGCTCCGTGCAGACTTCTCGTGCCGCCCGCTCCGGGCCATACGGCCCCGTCGCCGCGAAATCCGCGCGGCCCTTCGGCAACCGCCACCGCTTCCCCGCCTCGTCGGTGTAGATGCCCGAGGCCGCATCGAGCGCCACTGAGTCGCGCGGGATCGCCACCTGCTTCGCCATCCACTCCGCCGCGCCCGCTTCGTCGGTGCGCTTCAGCACCATGTCGGCGCCCATCTCGTAATAGCCTCCAGCGGTCGCCAGCGCGAGAGTCCGCTTATTCCCGCCGCGGGCGTGCAGGAGCCCGCCGCTGCCCGGCGCCGCGTTCGCGGGCGCCACGGGCTTCGCCGGCGCGCGCATGTCGCGATTGCGATAGGCAAACGTCGCGGTGGTTTTCGCCACATCGCGCCCGGCGCGCACGCGCACCCACGCGCCCTTCTCGCCCGCCGTAAACATCGTAAACGCATAGCCGCTCGCGGGCACGGACACATCGCGGAGCTTCGTCCACCGGCCATCGCCCGCACGATCGACCTCGAGCGTAAAGCTCATGGCCTCGCCCGCATCGTGTGTCAGGTGCAGCATCCGCTGCTCGTAGCCGGAGAAGAGAAACGGATCCGAGGCCGTGTCCTTCTTCACCGCCTCGCCCAGCCACACCGCGCCGCGCCCGATGGCGGGCCCGAATTTATCGAGCTGCTCCGGCGCGATAAACCACAGGTTGGACTGCGACTGGCCGGGTGCCGCGAGGTCGCCTTTGGCGCGGCGCTTGTTGAGAAATTCGCTCGCCGCCGTGTCGTCGCACCCCAGCACCACGCGATCGCCCCAGCGGGTGAAGTCGCCGACCACCTTGAGGTAGTTGGAGCGCGGCGCGACGCCCGTGGAATTCGCCGGGCCGAAGTTCTTCGGAAACCGCCAGAACGTCCCGTGCATCGTCATCAGCAGATCCTTCTCGCCGATGTCGCGGATGCGCGGCCACTCAGTATTCCAGCCGTGGGCGCCGTCATAGGAGTGGCTCGCCTTGGGCAGCCGGTAGCTCTGCCATGCGCCGCCGCTCAGCGTCATCAGGATGAGCGAGCGATGATCCCAGCCGATCGTCCACGCCGGATCCTTGTCCGACTCGTTGCCGTAGATTCCACCGGGCCCCGTGACCTCGGTGAACTGGTTGCGCCGCACCAGCGTCCATGTGTCGCCCTTGCCGTCCCACATCGCGAGCGCGCCGCTGGGCGTCTCGGGGTCCTTCTTCGCCTGCGCGGAGGTCTCGCCGTTGTTCGCGTAGATCAGCTGGCCCTGCGCGGTGTAGAGCCCTTTGCCGTGATAACCCGGCAGCGCCGCGCGGCGGAAGTCGCCCTTCACCGCCTCGTCGCGAAACAGCTCCGTCACGGCGAGGGTCTTCACATCCACCTCGTAAAACCCCTCCTCCATCGAGGCGTAGTAGATCTTGTTCGCCGGATCGAGCAGATGCCGCGCGTTGCCGGTCGGCCGCCCAAACATCTGCTCGTACGGAATCGTGCGCACCTTGCGCTGCGCATCGATCGCGTAGGGCCCGATGAAGAGCTGCTGCGACTCGCGGTGGATCATCCGGTTGGCCGGCGTGCCGCCAATGCTCTCCGGCCGCACGATCTGCTGCAGGTCGGAGGTGATTTCGTAGAGCTTGTCGCTCGAGCCCTTGGGACTGTGCGGCGCATACGTGACGACCCATAGCCGGTCCGCCCACGGCACCACCGCCCCGGTGCCGCACTCGCGCTCGTTGTTAAACATCGCGAGATGCGGGTAGATGCCGCTCACATTGAACGGCTCCGCCGCGTGCGCCAGCGCCGCGAGGGCAAGAAACATCCCCACCTTGTAGCGGCGG
>JAZKEV010000006.1:69037-72191 GCA_040386765.1 Verrucomicrobiota bacterium
GTCTATGACCGCCGAGCGAATGCCCTTCCACGCAGGACGGCGGTCATAGACCGCCGCTACAGGAGAGGGCGTAAACGTGTCCGTGGGGAGGTGCATCAGTAGCTCCAGCTGGAAGAGATCGCGAGCTTACGCGGGGCGTTCATCCATTGCGCGTAGCGAAAAGCCCCGGTGTCCTTGTGGCGCAGGTACAGCACTTGGTTTTCATCAAGGAGATTGGTGACATTGACCTGGATCGTGGTACGTAGCTTGCGCGTGACTTGGTAACGATAGAGCGCGAAGAAATCGTTCAGCACCTTGTCCGGGAAGTAGAAGACCTTCCGCTTATTGCCATCGAGGCTGTCGTTATACATGTAGCCGCGAAACCCTTCCTGAACGCTCGTGCTGAGGCCCACGATGAGACCGCGCAGCTTGCTGTCGGAAGGAAACTGATAGCGGTTGATCAGGCTGTAGCTGCGCTCCGCATAGCGCGTCGTCCGCTCACCGGCCTCGCGCACGATGACGGTGCCACCTAGGGGCGAGGTAAACCCAAGCTGATGCTGGGCGATCGGCAGGCCTGTCACATTAGTGCCCACCCCGGGCGTCTGCACCATGTACAGGCGCGCGATGCCGCCGATCTGGCCCGATTGGCGGTCGGGCGCATAGTAATACGGCCCGTTTACATCCCGCAGCATCGCCAGGGAGAGCGGGACCGGCGCCGAAGCGGGGTCGCCCCGATCGCTCGGCACCAGCAGCGGGGTGCTCGTGCTGCCCTCCTTGATCGCCACGACTTCCTGCCCACCGACCATCATCGTGTTGAACTGGTCGTTGTAGAACTGCGGCAGGATCACGTTCTGCCGCTCCTGGCCGTCGGCGGTCGCGATGTTGAGTCGGATCTCCCAACCCTTCAGCGGCCGGGAGGACAGCGTGAGATTAAAGCCATCCGACTTCTTGCTGTACGTGAAGGCGTTGCCGCCGTTGCGGCCGTTGATGCCGTCCGGATCGACGTCGTCGCGAGTCTCGCCAAGAGTCCCGACGAAGTTCTGCGCCTCGGACTGGTAGTAATTGAAATTACCCGAGACCTTCCGGTCAAAGAGGTCGAACTTGAAGCCGATGTCCCTGCTCTCGCCCTTGCCCGCCGGGAGCGTCTCGTTGAAAATATCGCGCGTGGTATCGAAGTTGATCTTCGCATTGGTCGAATAGTTCAGCGAGACACGCAGGCCGCGAATCGGCGTATCGATCACTGCGCCCGTCGTCAGGCTGTCGTAGGTGATCGGCCCGCGCTGCACGCCCGTGTTGTTACGGAAGGTCGACGCCTCTTCGAGGCGATAGCCCACCATGGTATCGACGCGGCCCTTCCACCACTCGCTGAAGGCGCTCACGCCGTAGCTCGACTCGCGGATATCGTCATGAAAGTAGCCCGTGACCGTGCTCTGACCCGCGAGCACCGTGCCCGCGGGGTTGTCGCCCGCCGCAAGCGGACCGGAGAGGCCCATCGGGTTGCGGTCGGTCTTCGCCACCGCCTCCGAGTAGATCTGCGGGGCAAACTTGTAGATGCGCCCATTGGGGTGCTGCACGGTCTGCACGCGCCAGTCCTTGCCGCCGAGGATGGAGGTGGGAAAGGCAGGGATCCACGTGGCCGGCATCACATTCCGGCCCGACTCGGCATTGGCGATTTGAGCCCGGTTCTGGATGATGTCGCCTGTCGCATCGACCTCGTAGAAGCGCCAGGGCTGCTGGTTGGTCCACGACTGCATGTCCTGCCGGAAGAGGCTTAACTGGTGCCGGCCCCAGCGCTTGAGGTCGGTCTGGTAGGCGAGCGCCGCCCGATAGCCACGGGCGCCCGTCCAGTACGGCGTCGCGTTCATCGAGGTATTCATCGCCCAGGCGGTGCCGGCGCGGCCGGTCGCGGGATCGACATACAGATTGCCCGTCGCACCGGGCGAAAAGACCGACGTGCTGCTCGCGCGCAACGCATCGTTCACGCGGTCGTCCTGACCATAGCGCACCTGCAACGCGAGGCCCTCGGCGATCGTCGCCTCAGCAACGATCGACTTGATCTCGTTGAAATACGCGTCGCGGTGAAACGGGCCGATGGCCGAATCGGTTTTGGTCACATCGAAGACGCCATTCAGAAACTCTGCCGTCTCGGGGAAGCCGACGAGGTACCGCGAGTTCTGATTGTCAAAGCGCCGCGTGGTACCGGCTGCGATCGGATAGCCATAGCGATCGACGGCAGGCAGCATCAGCGTGATGGGCGTCCGCACCGTCACTGCCTGCGCAAAAATCGTATCGCGCTCAAACTTGCGAAACTCGCCCCGGATCTGCAGCCGGCGGATCGGCTGGAACGTGGCCGTAAGCTGTATGCCCTCCGACTGCTGCCGCAGCCCGGGCCGGAAGTTGCGGATATCGCTCTTCACGCCGTTCATGCGCACGGCGAACTTTGCATCGCCCGCCTGCGCGTCGACGGTGTAGCGCCGCGAGCCCTCGGAGTCGCCCATTGCCGTTGCGGAGATCGTGGGCCGCTTGTTGAGATAAGCCCGCTTGGAGGCGCTGGTGATGACGCCGCCCGCGTCGCCGGAGCCGAAGAGCAGTGAGTTGGAGCCACCGATGGCTTCGACACGCTCGATGTCGAAGGAGTCGAGCAGCGTGGTATCCGACCGGAGGAAGCCATCGCGCCGCGGATTATTAATCTGCAGTCCGCGCATCGTCATGCTCTTCGGGTCCTGCCGATCACCCTCGAGCGTGCCGCGCACATCGTCGTCGGCGTTGATCACTGCCGGCCCGAGGCCGGCGAGCTTCGAGAGCATCTCGGTCATGTCGACCACGCCGAGCTCGTCCATCATCTGCCGGTTGAAGACCTTGGCATCCAGCGGAGTCTTGCTCAGCGCGGTGTTGGTGCCGGTGACGGAGTTGGTGTTGGTCGCCTCGTAGGTGTCCTCGAGGTCACCCTTCACTTCGAAGGGAGTGAGCGTGATCGCGTCCTCCTTTGGTTTAGGAGCCGACTCAGCCGCGATCCGTTTCTTGCGCTGCTCGTCGGTTTCGTTGGCCGGCGTGCCCGCTGCGGTTGCGGGGGGCTTGGGCGCGGTTTGCGCGAAGGCGGGCAGCGGGAGGCAAACAAGCAAAGCGGCGCCGAAGCGGCCGCGCAGGCGGGTGCGAGCGATCGTAGTCATGGGGT
>JAZKEV010000006.1:72201-77392 GCA_040386765.1 Verrucomicrobiota bacterium
TCCTGGAGGAGGTGTGGGTCGCAGGCCGGGAGTCACTCCGGCACTGCAGGGCAGCACCTCATCCAACGTCTACATCGTCCACGTGGCAATACCCACTTCGGTGAAATCATTCACCACGTTCGAGCTTCAACGGACCTCGCAGGCGCGACTCACATGGAAGCCCTCCGCAAATCACGCGAATAGGCGCGAATCACTCTGCTCACTCTACGCGTTCATTCGCGTGATTCGCAGCAGTGCCATTCCAGCTTTTCCCGGCCAGGGCGGGTTAAAACGCTCCCTACTTCATTTCAGCGCCTGGGCCGCCCGCTCTCGCAGCCACGCTCGTGTCGCCACGGTCGCCGGGCGGTCTTCGAGGAACTCGCTGTCAACGTGTACCTCGGCGCCCAGCTCGTCCGGCTGGTGAAACCACGGCCGGCCGTTCATCCGGCCGGCGCGCTCGTTCCAACCCACGGCGACGCCGCGCCAACCGGGCGTTTTCTCCGAGGGCCATTTCGCGTCCGGCACTTGTATGGCGCGTTCGACCTTTACCTCGCTCGCCTTCTTGTCGTCGCGCAGGGCGAGATAGTTTGCCGCATACGAGCCACGCGAGAAGCCGGTGAAGAACACTGCTCGCCGGTCGGCGCCGTACTGCTGCTCCACGAAGTCGAGCGCCGCGTGGCAGTAGGCGATCGCCTTGTCGATATCGCCCCAACCATCGACCTGCTCGCGCCGGCCATCCTCGCTGATGAAGGGCAGGTTCAGCGTGATGAAGCCCTCACCGCGCGCGAGGCCGTAGGCGAGATTTCCCTGCTCGGTGCGGCCCGTCGAGTAGCAGAACTTGTGGTAGAAAACATTGCCCGTGTACTCGACGATGACCGGCCAGCGGCCTCCCGGCCGCCACTCGCGCGGCAGCGTGAGCACGTGCGTGACGTCGGTTTTCTCCCAACCGGGCAACTTCTGATAAACCCGCCGCCCCGCCGCTGGCGTTTCGTGCGTCGGCCACGGCACGCGCACTCGCTTTGAGGTATCGTGCGGCGTCGCCGGTCCGCTTCCGATCGCGCGGATCACACCCAACTCGAGCGCGACCGCCATCTTCTCGTTTTCCAACACCAGTTCCAGCCGCTGCACCGCCGCGGGATCGATGGCCTTGGTGTAAACGTCGCGCCCGGAATATTTCGCGTGCAGATCGATCCGATAAACCGCGCGCGCTCCCGCCGCCAGCACCTCACGCCCGGCAGCAGTCTGCGTGGTGGAAAAGGTCGAGACCCCACCCCAGCCGAGACCGCTCAACGCCCATAGGCTAAAGCTCACCGGCGCTTTCCCGAGGTTGGCGATCTCGACTTCGACGTGCTGAAATCGGGCGAGATCGCGCTCGGTTTCGTGCAGCGGAAAACTCATCGCGCGCCGTTCGCCCTCCGCCTGTCGCACGGGCGCGGTGAGCTTCAGGCGACCGCCCTCCACGGCAACCGCCACACCCCGCCGCTCAAGGTCCTTAGCGCGAAAGCCATTCGCTTCGCCAAACAGCACGCGCGTTTCTTCCGCCGCACCTAGCGCACCGCATAACGCCACACCGAGCAGAAAGGCGATGCCAGCACGCCTCGCTCCACCAAACGAATTGAACAAGAAGAACGGGAAGGTCGGGAAGAAGGCGTTTCCCTTCCCGTCCTTTCCGATCTTCCTGTTCACAGATGTATGGATTGTATGCACGTCGGACTGGGTCACAGGTTATTTCTCCGCGTAGCCGCCCTCGCCGAATTTGCGGTTCAGCACGTAGGCGCGCGTTTGGTCGAAGATCTCCATCTTGCCCGTGATCCGCGGATCGGCGGTCTGGCGTTGGTAAGCCTCGAGCTGGCCCTTGAGCTTTGCCTTGACCGAAGCGTGCGCGGGTGAGTCGGCGAGGTTTTTCAGCTGCCAGGGATCGGTCTCGGAATCGTAAAGCTCCTCGCGCGGACGCGGGCTCACGTAGAGTTCCACGAAGCGCTTCACCTGTGGGTGATTCGGATGCTTCACCACGAGGCCGATCTCGTCATCCGTCCGGATCGTCCTGGCGTAGTCCGAGTCGGGTAGTTGCTTTTTCGGGTCTGAAGGGCGCCGCGGAGCATCGCTGTAGTTCACGATGTAGAGGTAGCGTTCGTCGCGGATCATCCGGCCAGCGAGGCTCGGGGGCGCTGCCTCGCCGTGCCACTCGATACCGGCGGCCGTCCAGCTCCGCTGGAGATCGACCCGGCCCGACTTATCAGAACGCAGCACGTCGATCAGGCTGCGTCCGCTCATCTCCTTCGGCACGGGCAGCCCGGCGGCCTCGAGCATCGTGGGGGCGAGGTCCGCGAAATTCACGAAGTCGTCCACCGTGCGGCCGGGTTTCGCCTGCGCCGGCCACATGATAGCGAGCGGCACGCGCAGGCCCCAGTCGTAGAGGTTGGTCTTCGACCGCAGGACCTCGGTGCCGTTGTCGGCCGTCACGATCAGCAACGTATTGGCCAGCTCCCCGCGCTCCTCAAGGATCGTCAACACGCGTCCAAGATCGCGATCGGCCTGGCAAACCTCGTAAAAGAAATTCGCGCGCTGCCGGCGCACGCCGGGCGTGTTGGGCAGAAACTCCGGCACTTTCATCTGGTCCTCCGTCACACCGTGCTCCGCCGCCAGCTTCTTGTAGTTGTCTTTATCGTGGGGCGAGTGGGGTTCGGTGCTACCCACCCAGAACCAGAACGGTGTCCTGGCCGGCCGCTCGTCCATGAACTTCGCGAGGTTCGCCGGGTAATCGATCGCGTTGATGCCGGGCTTCCGCTCAGCGCGCTTGATCCCGTTATAGACATCGCCTGCGGGGTTGCGGGTGCGTCCCGTCTCGGCGGAGACGACGCCCGGCCCCCAACCCTTGCCAGAGTAGCCAGCGCGATAGCCGCCCGCTTCCATCAAGTCCGGCAGCGTGCGGAATTTCGCCGGCAGCCACGCCTGGATGAAGGCGCCCTGCTCCAGCTCCCAGAAATTCCGCCCGGTGAGCAATGCCGCACGCGAGGGCGCGCACGACGGCGCCGAGGTAAACCCGCGCGTAAAGAGCACGCCCTCGCGGGCCACGCGGTCGAAGTTCGGCGTGGCGACATTTGCCCACCCGTAGATGCTGCGCTCCATCCAGCTCTCGTCGTCGGTGATGAAGACGACGACATTGGGCTTCGCGGGCGTCGCGCCCAACGCCACCGCGGCGCAGGTCAGAAAGAGACAAAGGAGCAGTCGCATAGCAGGGTAGAAAGGCAGGGTGAGATCGGGGCGATCTCACCCGTACCCGTAGAAGACGGCTATTATTTCGCAACGATATCCGAAGATGGCGGCGCGGTAACCCCGCACGTCACTCCTCCCTGACGGCGATGGATATCGGGGACCGCCGCGCCCTGCTCTACTTGTTCAAAAACAACCCGCTCTGCACAATCTCATGCACGAGCGTGCGCACGCCGTATTGCTTGGCCTTCGCGTGCTGCACGATCTCCTCGATCTGCGGGCGGTCGCTGAAGCGCACCGGCGCGCCGGTCGCGTAGATCGCCAGCTGTTTCGCGAGATTGCGCGCGACCTGCTCGTCGCTGTCTAGGAGCAGGCGCTTGAACTCGCGGATATCCGCAAACGGCCGCCCGTCCGGCAACTCCCCCGCCGCATCGACCGGAAGCCCATAGTGAAATTCGAAGGGGTGGCCGTTCTTGCCGAGGCCCTTCACCGCCGGCTTGTCGGGATCTACGCCGCGGTACTGGCCGCGCCAAGCGCCCATCACATCGAAACTCTCCAGCGCGAAGCCGGGCGGGTCCATCTTGCGGTGACACGAGGCGCAGCTCGGATCGGGGCGATGTTTGTCGAGCTGCTGGCGAATCGTCACTGCGCCGCGAATATCCGGCTCGACCGCGGGCACCGGCGGCGGCGGCGGAATCTCGATGCCGAGGATGCGCTCGACGATCCACTTGCCGCGCAGGACCGGCGAGGTCGTCGTGCCATTGGCGGTGATCTTGAGTACGCTGGCCTGCGTGAGCAGACCGCCACGCACGCTATCCGCTGGCAG
This sequence comes from Verrucomicrobiota bacterium, assembly GCA_040386765.1. GTDB lineage: Bacteria > Verrucomicrobiota > Verrucomicrobiia > Opitutales > Opitutaceae > ER46. Next base: position 76,220 of record JAZKEV010000006.1, read on the forward strand.
CGCCACACGCCGCATCGTGCTGCCCTTCACCTCGGTCAGACCGTAGTGGAGCGCGAGCCGCTCATTGAGAAACGTGAAATCGGAGCTCACCACATTCCGCACGGGCAGATCCTTCTGCACGAGCTCTTCGAAGAAGAGCTGCGTCTCCAGCAGCGATGCCTCCACCAGCGCGTCGTCGAGGTAGTAGTCGTTGTAGAGCGTGGTCGAGGGCGTGGTGTCCTCCATCTTCCGTGCATCGACCCAGTAATCGAGAAACGCCTCGATGAAGCGGTGCGACTTCGGGTCCGCGAGCATCCGCTCGGTCTCCGCGCGCAACACCGCCTTATCGCGCAACTCGCCGCGCGTCGCGCGCGCCCGCAACGCCGCATCGGGCTCCGAGTTCCAGAGAAACAGCGCGAGCCGCGTCGCCAGCGCGTAATCGTTGAGCGGTCCCGGCTCCTCATCGAGAAAGACAAAACCCGGCGAGGCCAGCACCGCTGTGTAGGTCGCGATCATCGCCTCGGTGAAGCTCAGCCCCGCCTTTGTGCGATCGTCGAAGAGCGCGAGGAACCGCGGCACCTCCGTCTCCGCCATCGGATGACGGTAGGCCCGGGCCACAAAGCGGCGCAGCAGACGCTCGGCGTCCTGTCGCGGCTTCTTGGATACGACCTCCAGCGATACGTCTGACATCGGCACCACGCGCTGGCCGGCATTACGGCCCTCGCCGCGATGCTCGCCGTCCATGATCATCGAGATGGCGATGCCGCCGGACTTACCATTTTCAACCCGCCGCAGTGGCAGGTCACCGAAGAGCAACTCATAGCCCGCTTGCGTCTTCTCGTCGTAGAGCGGCCCCTCGACTTCCATCCAGCGAAAGGCCACGGCGGGCGCGCCCTCGGGCGTCATGTGCGGATTGCGGAAATTACTCGGGCGCGAGCGGTAGAGCCGCGAAGCATCGGGCACCAGCGTCTCGTTTGCCAGCAGCCACACTTCGCCAACATCGTAGACCGCTGGCTCCGGCGTGAGGTCGAACTCGCCCACGCGGCGGTTCATGATCCCATTGCGCGTGTAAACCGTCACCGGCTCGTTGCGCCGACCCGGTTGCGGGTGGTCGAAGTCGCCGAGATTCGGATTCGGCGGGCGCGCGGTGCCCACCTTGTCATTCTCGCCTTTGAAGCTCCGCCCCACGCCGCC
>JAZKEV010000006.1:77402-80000 GCA_040386765.1 Verrucomicrobiota bacterium
AACTTAATGCGGTAGCGTCCCGCCACCGGCGCGCGAAAGCCATCCCAGCGGTACGTGAAGCCCGTCACGTAGTTGCTCGAGACCCAGCCGATCGCTTCCTCGTCGCGCCGCTTCGGATCCGCGGCGCCAACGGAGAGCGGCGCACGCAACCAGCGTACCTCAGCTTCGGGAGTGTTGAGGCCCGTTACTGGAAACGTCATCCGGTCGAGCGAGGAGTTGAAGGAGTTGCCGTTAAACTTGCTCGTGAGCGTGCGTTGGTCGCGCGCGTAGTGGCGCACGACCTTGGTCGGCGGCTGCGTGTACTTCACGCTCAACACCTGCCGTATCGCGTAATCCGCCGCCATCATGTAGCGGGCCATGTGCACGTGCGAGACATCGAGCGCATCGCCAATCTTGTTGAAACGGTGCGCCTCGCCGTCCTCGGGGAACTGGCCACGCACCTGCAACCACGGGGCGTTGAAGAGATCGCGCAGGGTATTCTCGTATTCGTAGCCGTTGAGCCGTCGCTGGGTCGCGCGGCCCTCGCGCGCCGTCACGCCTTGCTCATAGGTCGTCACCGCGCCGCCGAGCTCCCGCAAAAAGGTCTCCAGCTCCGTCGCCGTCGGCTGCTTTTTCTCTTTCGGCGGCATCTCGTGCGCCTCCAGCCGGTCGTGCACGCGCACCCACTTCCGGAGGTTCTCGATGTCGCCCGGGACAAATTTCAACGCCTCGAAATCAAGGCCGGCCTCCTTGTCCACGTCGTTGTGGCAGCTCGCGCAATACTTGTCGGTAAAGGCGGTGATCCCCGGCGACAGTGGCGCGGCGTGGACGGACGCGGCAAAGAGGAGCGCAGCGAGGTAGGGCGAGGCGTCCCCACCGAGCCGTCGCGCTTTAGACGCAATCCACCTCGCAACCCGCGGCTCACCGAGGACGGTCCGCCCTACCTTCAATCCGCTCCTCATGCCAGCTCCAGCCCCTTCATCGTTCCCGTCGAGGACGCGAACCGGTCCTCCTCGATGCCCATCCGCTGGAGCATCGACACGAAGAGATTGGGCAGCGGGTAGTTCTGTGTCGTCGAAAACGCCAGGTGCTGCCCGTGCTTGAAGCCACCGCCCGCGAGGATCGTCGGCATGTTGAAACAGGTGTGCTGGTTCGCGTCGCCGAAGTTCGAACCGTAGAGCACGGACGTCCGGTCGAGCAGCGACTCCTCGCCCTCCTTCACTGCCTTCAGGTCGGAGATCAAGCCCGCGAGCAGCTTCATGTGCATCTCGTCGATCGTCTTGAGCTGCGAGCGTTTGTTCTCGGATTTTCCGTGATGCGAGAGGTTGTGATAGCCCTCGGTGATCTTCGCATCGGGGATCTCGAGCACGGGCGTCGATACGCTGTCGAGCATCAGCGTGACCGCGCGCGTCGAGTCGGTCTCGAAGGCGAGCCGCGCCAGATCGTACATCACCTTGACCTTCTCCATGTACTCCGCCGGCGAGCCTGGATCGACCGGCATCGGTGCCTTCACGACCGGCTTGGGCTTCCGCTCCCAACCGCTCGAGGCCTGCAACCGGCTCTCGAGATCGCGCACGCTCGTAAAGTATTGGTCGAGACGGTCGCGGTCGCGCGCTGTCACGCTGCGCTGCAGTTCCTTGGCCTGTCCGGCGATCGTGTCGAGGATACTGCGGCCCGTATCCAGTTTCCGGATCTGCGCATCGATCTGCGCCGCGCTGCCCTGGAGGAAAAGCTGTTTGAACACCTCCGACGCCTTGTCCTCGGGTGGGATGCCAACACCGGAACCCGTCCACGAGAGCGTGCGGGTACGGGTATTGACCGAAAGCGTGAGCGAGGGAAACCGCGTGAGGATGCCGATCCGCTCCGCGATGTGCTGGTCGAGCGAGATCGTGTTGCGGAAGGAGCTGCTGCCCGGATGCGGAGCCGCCGTGAGGAAGCACACGTCCGCCGGATGTCCGCCGTCCACATTCGGATGCGACACGCCGCTGAATACGCTGAAATCGTTGCGATGCGCCTGCAGATGCTGGAGGTACGGCGAGGCCTTGTAGTCGCGGCCCGTGCCCGTCGGGAAAAATTGGTCACCCAGCAAGCCGAGGTTGTTGCAGATGCCAAACATCCGCCGCGGCTTCGCACCGGGCGCGAGCGGCGAGGAAGCAACCGCCGCCCGGGCAAACGGCGAGAGCATCGACTCCAAAAAAGGCAGCGACAATGCGATCCCCGTCCCCCGCAAAAACCGCCGCCGCGAAAGCGCCTGACGCGTCGTGACAAACGGGGCGGAAACCGGCGCAAGGGAGTGTTTTCGGGTCATGGCGGAGGATCCGGGCGATTGGGGTGCGTGAGGGATAGCCTGCAAGACGGGCGCCATCACTATTCGATGCACTCCATCCCATCGGCAAGTCTGCGCATAGGCATTCGCGAAGAAAGAGATGGAGCAACCGTGGGATATTAGAGCCGATTCCAACCCGTTTGACCCAAAGCGCCTTTTCGCAAGAAACAGCACGCCAATGCCATCCGCCTGACCCGCCCCGAAAGCCGGCTGTCTCTACTGTAGGAGAGGCTTTACGCCGCGACCCGACTGAGGACGGAGTTACGTTTGCGTGGTGGGCAGCCCGCTTGCGG
>JAZKEV010000006.1:80010-108500 GCA_040386765.1 Verrucomicrobiota bacterium
TCGGTGCAGACGGTCACGGTCATACCAGCATTACGTCCGAAGACGATCAAAGCGCCCGCGAGCGGGCTGCCTACCACGCGGGCGGAAGCACGGCATCATTCCGGCCGCGGCATAAAGCCGCTCCTACAACAGACGCCGGCAACCTCGAAACTACCCGCCGCGTGCAGCCTGCCCTGCTCCGCTCTTTCAAATATTCACGGCCTTGTTCCCCGCTCCACCCACCACATCGCCCAGCGCGGCGCGCAGCTCTTTCACTTCCGCGGTCAACGTCTGCTTCATCGCGATGATATCCGCTGAATGGATGAAGTAGTTCAGTCCCATCTCCGCCCACGCCACCTGCCGGGGGATGCCCATCCACGAGTGGATGCCGGCACCGATGCCGCGGGCGCGAGCCTTGTGCGCGATCGTGCGGATCGCGGCGTCGAATTCCGGCGCATCGTAGCGCTCGGGGATTCCCAGCGAGCTCGAGAGATCGTGCGGGCCGACCAGCACCGCATCCACGCCTTCCACCGCGAGGAGCGCATCGAGGTTCTCTACCGCAGGGCGGCTCTCGATATTGATCATGAGGATGTTCTCACCGTAGTGCGTCTGCTGATACGCTGAGAGCTCCGGCTCCAGCTTGGCCCGGCCTCCGAGCACCGCATCGAGTCGCGCGCCCTTCAGCGGCCGCAGCTTCACGGCGCCGCGCAGTGCCTGCACCTGTTCCACCGTCTCTATATAGGGAGCCACGATGCCCGCCGCACCCGCATCGAGCGCCATCGTCGCCGCGTACGGATCGGGCGACGGGATCCGCACGATCGGCGGCAGCCCGAGCGCGGCGTACGTCTGGCACATCCAGGCTAGCGGCTGCCGGTCGAGGGCGACGTGCTCCGTGTCGATGAACACGAAATCCAGCCCGATCTGCGCGATCTGCCCCGGCCAGCGCGGAGAGTCCGAGACGATAAGGGTGCCATAGGCCCGCCCGCCACGCAGGGCGGCGCGAAGTTGTTTTGAAGTCATGGGGAAGAAAGATCATCAGCCTCGTTCGCGCGTGGTCGCCGCACAATCCCGCGGTGGTGGTATCAAATACACACCTCCTCCTCCCGCTTCCCCTCTTGCTCTTTTCTCTTTTTATTTCCTCGCACTCCCAGACCCAAGGATTCCCCGATGACCCCCTTCCGCCTTCCTCTCACCTTTTCCCTGCTGTCCTGTTTTGTCCTCTCGCTCGCCTCCGCTGCGCCCGCCCCCGCTCCGCGGCCGCCCTATCGCGTCGAGCTCGAGACCATCGTCACCGGCTTCGACAAGCAGTTCTTCACGCAATCCCGCGCCGCGCTCATCCCCGGCACTCCCGCCCGCGTCATTCTCACCGCACAGGAGACGGATCCCACGCTCACTCACGGTTACAAGGACATGTTCGATCTGCAGACGACCGACCATGGCCGCACCTGGACCAAGCCCCGCCGCATCGACACCCTGCGCCGCGCGCGCATGCCCGAGGGCCATGACTTCGTGATCGGCGACGTCTGCCCGCAATGGCACGAGCCCACCCAAGTCGTACTCGCCACCGGCAAGACCTTTGGCTTCCTCGGCGGCACCACCGAGGATCGCGGTCTCGAACGCGTCTCCTACGCGGTCTACGCGTCGAAGACCGACAAATGGTCCGAGCTTCGCCTTCTAGAGCTCCCCAAAACCGACCACGAGGGAAAGACCATCCTCGAGCCCAACTCCGGTTGCCACCAGCGCTTCGACCTCCCCAACGGCGAGATCCTGCTCCCCATCCGCTACCGCAAGGACACCAAGGTCCGCTACTACACCACGATTGTCGCCCGCTGCCACTTCGACGGCCAGAAGCTCACCTACGTCGAGCACGGTTCCGAGTTCATGATCCCGCGCGAGCGCGGCCTCTATGAACCCTCCGTCACCGGCTTCAAGGGCCGCTACTTCCTCACGATGCGCGCCGACCACTCCGCCTTCGTCGCGCGCAGCGACAACGGCATCGACTACGCCCCCTTCACCGAGTGGACCTTCGACGACGGCAAGGTTCTCGGCAGCTACAACACCCAGCAGCACTGGGTCTCGCACGGCGACCAACTCTACCTCGTCTATACCCGCCGCGGCGCCAACAACGACCACGTCATGCGCCATCGCGCCCCCCTCTTCATCGCCCAGGTCGACCCGGAAAAGCTCCACATCCTCCGCGCCACCGAGCGCGTCCTCGTCCCCGAGAGCGATGCCGACATCGGCGCGGGCTTCGGCGTCCTGGACGTAAATCCAACCGAGACGTGGGTCATCACCTCCGAGATTCCTACCAAGGGCACGCGCAACTACAACCGCGTCCTCCTCGCCCGCATCGTGTGGGCCAAGTAACGGGGCGCGAAGTTTCAGCCCGCGCTTTTACGCTACAGGCACCCGCTTTCCTTCTCACCTCGGCCGCTCCTTCACATTGCTGCCTGAGAGCGACGTTCGTAGTTCCGTCTTCAGCCGGAATCCCAAGACCCAAACCTTCCGCCTCAAGGCAGCCTAAACGCGGAACTACAAACGACCTAGCCTTCATCCCCACCCGGCGCATTTCCCTGCCCACACCCTTTCACACCCGCGCGCCGTTGCGCCGCGCCCACTCCGATCCTCCAGCTCTAGACTCTCAGCTCTAAGCTCCCAGCTTCCTCCGTCCGCCCCCGAGCGCCGCAGGAGGCCCCATTTTAGGACCACTGGTTCCCCCTTGCTGCCACCCTTCCCTCGGTCCGAGGTTCACCTTCCCAGCCGCGGTCAAACCCCCGCGGTTCAAGCATCCCCATGAACCTGCAAACCCTCCCGCGTGGCGCTGCCGCGTCCCCGTCTCGTTTCGCGCCGTTCGCCGCCTTGCTCCTCGCGTTCGTCGCTCTCCTCGCCACGCCGTTGTTTGCGCAGGCTCCTGCCGGCGGCGGCATTATCGAAGGCCGTGTCTTCAATGCCGCCAGTGGCAACGCGCTGGTCAACGCCCGCGTCACCGTCGACGGATCCACGCAGTCCGTCCTTACCGACGAAGGCGGCAACTATCGCCTCAATGCTCCGGCCGGCCCGGCCACGGTCCGCGTAACGTACCTCGGCATGGAAACGCAGAGCGCGAGCGTGAACGTCTCCGCGGGCACGAGCGTCTCGCGCGAGTTCGAGCTCACGCTCGACCGCGGCGTCCGACCCAATACCGCAGCCGGCGAAACCGTACAGCTGTCGGCATTCACGGTCGCCGCCGACCGCGAGATGAGCGCCCAAGCCATCGCCATGAACGAGCAGCGCAACGCCCCCAACATCAAGAACGTCGTCTCCATCGACGAGTTCGGCGACCGCGGCGCGGAAAACATCGGCGAGTTCCTCCTCTTCCTCCCCGGCGTCTCCATCGAGACCTCCGGCTCCGAGCCCACCACGGCCTCGATCCGCGGCTTTCCCGGCAACAACACCGGCCTCACCGTCGATGGCGCGATGATGGCCAGCTCCTTCGGCGGCAACACCCGCTCCGTCGATCTCCGCGAGATGCCGATGAACAACATCTCCCGCGTGGAGGTCACGAAGGTGCCCACACCCGACATGCCCGCCTCCGGCCTCGGCGGCTCGATCAACCTCATCAGCAAGTCCGGCTTCGAGGCCCGCAAGCCCAAGCTCACGGTGGATGCCTACACGATGTTCCACAGTCGCAACGGAATCACCTATGACGGCGGCCATCGCAATCAGGCGAAGGAAACCAGCCCCGACTACATCCAGCCCTCCTTCAACCTTAGCTACCAGCACCCGGTAAACAAAAACTTCGCCTTCACCGTCGGCGCAGCCCGCACGTTCCGCTCCAAGCCCCAGGATGGCGGCACCGAGGAGTCCGACGAAACCGCGGAGTGGAACCTCGTGAATCTCTTCCAACGCGTCAGCCAGTGGAACAGCCTCGCGCAGATCTTCACCACGAACCAGGGGCAGTTCGGCTTCGACTGGCGTATCAGCCCCACCGATACGCTATCGGCAAGCGCGCAATACCGCGCCTACGAGCTCTACATCACCCGCAGCGTCCTCCGCTTCGAGTATGGCGCAGGGGCCACCGGAGGCCCGGACTTCGTCCAGGGCGCGAACACCGGCGTCGGCCTCATCCGTATGAATGGCGACGGTGAGAACATCGATATCGTCACCCAGACCAAGCACTACACGATCAAGCATCGCCACCGCGGCAGCGTCTGGAACATCGATGGCTCGGCCTACTACTCCACTTCCGCCTCCGATCGCGACGACCTGCAGGAGGGCATGTTCAACGCTCCTCTCGCCCGCATCATCGAGGTGACCATCCGCGGCGACGACATCCCGTCCTCCGGCGGCATCACCCCCACCCGCTACTCCGTCCGCAACCGCGCGGGGCAGGAGGTCAATTTCCTCGACGGCGCGAACTACGCCATCGACTCCGTCAACTCGCAGCGCGCCGATTACAACACCCAGAACTTCGGCGGTCGCCTCGACTTCGGTCGCGATTTTCAAGGCAAGATTCCCCTCACATTCAAGGTTGGCGCCGCCGTCGACAGCATGGTGCGCGACCAGCGCCGCTTTATCCGGGTCTGGAACTTCCGCCCCAATGGCGCCACCACGGTCGTAGGCCGTCGCGCCGGCCTGTTCGACGTCTTCGACGAAGGCCTCGATGCCGATGCCGACACGTTCTACGGCCAGCATGTGCGCTGGATCAACAACCGGAAGCTCTTCGCCCTCTACCAGGCCCAGCCCACTTGGTTCGTGGAGGATCCCGCCACCTCGTACCAGAGCGAGGTCGCCGACTCCCGCAAGTTCAAGGAGACCGTCTCCGCCGGCTACTTCCGCGTCGATTCGCGGCTGCTAAACAACCGGCTCTGGCTCGTCGCCGGCGTCCGCTACGAGCGCACGGATAACGAGGGCTGGGGACCGCTGAACGACATCACCCGCCAATATCAGAAGAATCCCGATGGCACCGTCTTTGATAGCAACCCCGGGATAGACGGCATCCAGCCCGTCAATCTTCCGGGCGACGCGCTCACCCTCCGCAAACTGCGCTTCGTCGACCGCGGCGCGCACGCCAAGCGCAACTACGATGACTTCTATCCGAGCCTGAACGCCTCCTACAATCTCACGGAAAATCTGGTGCTCCGCGCCGCCTACGCCCGCACCATCGGCCGGCCCAATATCAGCTTCATTATCCCGGGCACCACGATCAATCCGGATGCGAGCCCGCCGAGCATCAGCGTCAACAACTCCGGGCTCCGCCCGTGGACCGCCAACAATTACGACCTCTCGATCGAGTCGTACCAAATCAAGGATGGCTTCGGGTCCTTCGGCGTCTTTAAGAAGGACATCAAGAACTTCTTCGGTCAGACCTTCCTCGCCGTCACACCCGAGCTTCTCGCGGAATACGGCATTCAAGCCGGCCCCGATTTCCGAAGCTACGAAGTCTCCAGCCGCAGCAATGTCGGCGACGCGCAGGTCCAGGGCTTCGAGTTTTACTACCGTCAGACGCTGAGCTTCCTCCCGCAATGGGCGCGCGGCTTCCAAGCCTTCGTGCAGTTCACCAAGCTCGAGGTCGACGGTGCCAACAACGCCGACTTCACTGGGTTCAATCCCGAGACCTTCTCCGGCGGCATCAACTTTGCCCGCGGCCGCCTCTCGGTAAAGGGGACGGTAAGTTATCTCGGCGACATGCGCCGCGGCCTGGTCGCGGTGAGCACCGCCAACGGCATCCCGGCCGAGACCTACAACTATCAGGGCAAGCGCACGCGCTACGGTCTCACGATCAACTATGCCCTCACGCGCCGCTACCAGCTCTACGCCTCCGCCACGGATATCGGCGGGTTCACACAGAACCTCCAGCGCTACTCCCCCACCACGCCTGACTACGCCAAGGGTCAGCGCTGGCAGGAGCTCGGTTTCTATACCAATATCGGCGTTCGCGGCACGTTCTGAGACTGGGCACGTTATCCGTAACGCGCCACTCGGGATTCTCCGCCACGCTCTAGAATATCCGCCTAGCCAGAATCGTCACCACGAGGAGCGAGCGCCTTGGTCGCCTCGCTCCTTTCTCTTTTCCTCCCACGTATCATGTCACTCCGCCGCACTCTTAGCCTCCTCCTTCTTTCCGCCACCGCGCTGACTGCCTTCGCCACCCCGACCGAGACCGATGTCTGGGTCGCCGATACCGATGGCTACCACACCTATCGCATCCCCGCCATCGTCCGCAGCCGCGACAACACCCTGCTCGCCTTTGCCGAAGGCCGTCGCGCGGGCCGGGGCGATGCCGGGGACATCGATCTCCTCGTGAAGCGCTCCAAGGATGGCGGCAAGACGTGGGGCAAACAGATCCTCGTGTGGGACGACGCCACGAACACCGCCGGCAATCCCTGCCCGGTCGTCGATCTCAAGACCGGCACCATCTGGATGCTCTCCACCCACAATCTCGAGACCGACAAGGAGACCGATATCATCAACAAGCGGAGCAAGAGCACCCGCACCGTATGGGTGCTCCGCTCCGACGACGATGGCCTCACGTGGAGCAAGGCCACCGAGATCACCGCCACCACCAAGGATCCGTCGTGGGGTTGGTACGCGACCGGCCCCGGCATGGGCATCCAGCTGCAGAAAGGGCCCCACGCCGGCCGGCTTGTGATCCCGGCCAACCACAGCTTCGACGACCCCAACGGCAATCTCCGGGGCGGCAAGTATTCGCACCGCGCGCACGCCATCTATTCCGACGACGCCGGCAAGACGTGGAAGCTCGGCGGCACCACCGGCGCCAATACCAACGAGAGCCAGCTGGTCGAGCTCGCCGAGCCCGCGGGCGGCGTGCTCATCAACATGCGTTCGTACTTCGGCCGCGCGCAGCGCACGCACTCGATCAGCCGCGACGGCGGCATCACGTGGACGGCGCCGGCCGATCAGCCCGAGCTCATCGAGCCCGTCTGCCAGGCGAGCATCGTCCGCCAGTCGTTCCCGCAAGCCGGCAAGCCGGGCCTCATCCTCTTCTCCAATCCCGCCGATCCGAAGGCGCGCGTGAATCTCACCGTGCGTGGCAGCACCGACGATGCAAAGACGTGGCCCACCAAGCTGGTCCTCACGCCCGGCCCCTCCGCCTACTCCTGCCTCGTGAGCATCGACGCCAACACCGCCGGCTGCCTCTACGAGCGCGGCGAAAAAGGCCCCTACGAGAAGATCGTCTTCGCGCGCTTCGCACCCTCCGATCTGAAATAATTTCCGGTTGTAGCCCGCCGCGTAAGCGGCGGGACCGAACGAGCTTTAAGCGCAGGTCTTCCTGAAAATGTGAACAGGAAGGCCGGAAAGATCGGAAAGAGGCGGAGTTGCTGTCGGCGTTGATCCGGCATCCGGGCGATCAATTCCAAGAAGCGATCGAGCTTCGCCGATCAGGCGAAGCCTTCTCGCCTCCACCCCGCAGTAGCGCTCAGAAAGATGAGCGCGGATTAGCGTTCCTCCTTCGCCAACGAGCGCCTCGGTCTCGCCATCTCCTTCCCGACCTTCCTGTTCAAAAGTTTCCCCGCCCCACCCCCGCATGGACTCCACTCACGTTTCTTTCGGCCTGTTCAATTACCTCACGCTCAGCGGCTACCTCCTCGCCACCCTTGTCCTCGGGCTCTGGTTCACCCGGAAGAACAAGAACACCGACGAGTACTTCAAAGCCGGCGGCAGCATCCCGTGGTGGGTCGTCGGCATCAGCCTCTCCAACGTCAGCTCGATCTCGTACATGTCGATCCCGGCGAAAGGGTACGCGGAGGATTGGTCCGTCGCCTTCGTCAATCTTCCGATCCTCATCGTCATCCCTGTCGTCGTCCTCGTTTTCCTGCCGCTCTTCCGCAGCCTGAAAACCGCCTCGGCCTACGAGTACCTCGAGCGGCGCTTCAGCCTCAGCGTGAGACTCTACGGCTCGACCGCCTTCGTGCTCTTCCAGGTGAGCCGCATGGCCGTCGTCATCTACATGCCGGCCCTCGCGCTCTCAGCCGTCACCGATCTTGATATCTACCTCTGCATCCTGCTCATCGGCGTGTTGAGCGCGGTCTACTCCGTCTTCGGCGGGATGTCGGGCGTCGTGTGGACCGACTTTGCGCAGACCATTTTCCTCATCGGCGCCGCGATCCTCGCGTTTGTGCTCATCGTCACGCGCATCGATGGCGGACTCGGCACGATGATCGATACGGCGCGCGCCGCGGACAAACTCAACATGATCCGCTGGGATGGCGATTACACCACCAACGCACTCTGGGTCGTCGTCATAGGAAGTATCTTCTCGCTCACTGTTCCGTACGTGTCCGACCAGAGTATGATCCAGCGGTACATGACCACGACCGATCTCGCCGCCTGCCGCCGCGCGCTCTGGGTCAATGCCGGTCTCGCCGTCGTGAATACCATGGCCTTCCTCGCCGTCGGCACCGCGATCTACGTCTACTACAAATTCCACCCGCAGAACCTCACCGGCCTCCCGCGCAACGACGCCATCCTGCCCTTCTTCATCTCGCGCGAGCTTCCCGCCGGCGTCGCCGGCCTCGTGGTCGCCGGCATCTTTGCCGCGGCGCAATCCGCGATCTCCACCAGCCTCAGCAGCACGAGCACGGCGCTCGTCACGGATTTCCTCCAGCGCCTCGGCCCGGCGCGCGACGACCACCACTGGCTCCGCACCGCCCAATGGCTCACCGCCATCCTCGGCGTGGTGGCCGTGGGCTTCGCCGCCGTGCTCGCGAGCATCGGCATCGGTTCCGCCTTCGACACCTTCCAAGGCATCCTCGGTCTCACCACCGGCGGCCTCGCCGGCGTCTTCCTCCTCGGCATCTTCTTCAAACGCGCAAACTCCCGCGGCGCCTGGGCCGGCATCATCGCGAGCGCACTCGTCCTCGCCCTCGTGCGCTCCTACACTAAGACCCACGTCTACCTCTACGCGCTCGTGGGCATCGTCGTGTGTGTGGTTATTGGATACATCGTCAGCCTGCTCGCGCCCAAACGGGCATCTGCCTGAGGTAGGGATGGTCGGCCCGTCCGTTTGTTCGCTGCTTCGCTTTTCCCAAGTCAGCGCGCGGTAAATGCGCATGAATTCGCCGCGCGCTACATCGTTTGCTGTCACGTTTTAGCGATTGGTTCCTGCAAGGCACCACTGCATTTTCGTTTCGTTTTTCCGAGAATCGCATTTGTTCTGCGTTACCCGATTCCCGGTTATCCGCGGAACTGAACAAACCCTGAAACGACTACCCCGCGACGGCGCTGCGCCGTACGCTTGCCCCGCCTTCCTGTTCCCGGCGAATGGAGGTGCGGATAACCCTTCGCCGGGAAATGCCTGCGACTAGAACCGGACAACCATGTTCGTTCGACCCACCCTCCTGCCCGGCGCGCACTCGTTGCGACTGCGCTGCCTCGGGGCTGCCGTTCTCCTCGGCTGCCTCGCCCAACTCCAAGCCGCCCAAAGCTACTCGTATGTGAAAGTCTTCGACGGCGGCTCCGCCGGAGATGCGCACTCGTACCGCATCCCCTCGATCGTCCGCACGACCAACGGCACGCTCATCGCCTTTGCGGAGAAGCGAAAGTTCAACAACACCGATTGGGGCGACATCAACCTCGTGTGCAAACGCTCCACCAACAACGGCTCGTCGTGGGGCGGAGAGATTGAGGTCGAGGGCATCGGCCCTGGCTCGTGGACCAATCCCACCGCGGTGGTGAATACCAAATCCGGCTCCGCCAACTACGGCCGCGTGTGGGTCTTCTTCAACTGGCACAGCGACGCCCACTCCGACATGTCCACCATCGGACCCGGCGACCGCAAGACCTACAGCGCGTACAGCGACGATCACGGCGCCTCTTGGTCCACGCCGGTCGATCGCACCGCCACGCTCAAGCCCGCGTCGATGGCGTGGGATGCCGCGGGTCCGGGCGTCGGCATCCAAACCACGCAGGCCAATCCCGGCCGGCTCATCATTCCGGCGACCGGCCGCAATATCTATAGCGATAATTACGGTGCCACCTGGACCTACTCCACGGTCCCCGGCGGCACCGGCGAGAGCACCATCGTTGAGTGCCTCGGTGGCGACCTCTACCGCAACGATCGCCCGGTCTCCAGCCAATGGGACCTCTCGAAGCGTCGGCGCATCTCGTATGCGAGCAACATTGCGAGTTGGACCGATTCCTTCGACTCGGATCCCGACCTGCTCGACCCGAAGTGCGAAGCCTCGATCCTCCGTTACAACTTCGATGCGCCGGACCGCATCATCTTCCTGAACCCCGCGAGCACCGTCACGCGCTCCAAGATGCGCGTCCGCATCAGCTACAACGACGGCTCCACCTGGCCCATCAGTCGGGCGCTATGGCCTGCCCTCACCGAGCAGCAGTGCATCGATCAGGGCAAGGGCGGTTACAGCTCGATGACCAAGACGGCCGATTTCCACGTCGGCGCGCTCGTCGAGATCAACGAGAATCCGGGCAGCAGCAGCACCAGTCACCGCTCGATCGAGTTCCACAAGTTCAACCTCGAGTGGATCCGCAACGGTGCGCCTGATCCGTAATGGGTAGGGGCGCTATCATTAACGCGCGGCTCAGGGCTCAAGCAAACCACGAAGCTACAGATAACACGGGTACTCACAGATAAAACATCTGTACCCATCGGTGCGATCTGTGGCTTTCTTCTAGGCCTGCGTGTGAGCGCAGGTTCGAATAGCAGCCGACATCATCGCGGGGACGCTGGCAGCGATCGCGGTAGATGGATGAGCGGTCTCGGCGCGCTGATCATCCCCGTGTTAGGTGTTAGGCATCGTTCCGCGTTGCCATTAGTCAGCGAACCGGGAGAAAGTCGCCCCATGCACCCCTTCGTTGCCGAGTATCTGAAGGTTTGGGTGGTCGGCAATATCGTGGGACTCATTTCGGTCACAGTAATGTCGTTTGTCGGGAGCTTTTTCGCGCTGGAGGGGCTGGCGGCGCTGGATAAGTGGTTGCGAGAATCGGATGAGCGAAGCAGCAAACGTGGGTTGAAAGAAACCCCGCCCGATTCACGGCCAGCAGAATGATGCTCGACGCATCCGCTGCATTCTCGTCGCCGCGGAATTGAACCGGTCGTCCTCCTCGCTCATTTGTTCACGCAGCCGGCTACACTGAGACCACCCGAGTCGACTCAAAACAACTCCGGCAATTCCCGACGCGCCGCTTCCCCGATCCGCCGCGCTACATCCATCTCCGCCGATCGATATGGCCAGCGCAGGCGCGTAGTGAATCCCGGCAGCCACCCTCCTGCGACCGCCGCCGCTTTGTCGGCGGCGAAATTGGCCAAACCGTCGCGCGTGATCAGCGGCGCGATATTTGCGCCCCACCAGGTTGCGATCCGCTGCCCAAGCGCCCGGCCCGCATCCGGGCTCTGAATACACAGGTCGTACCATCGCTGTGCGCCACCCGGACTCAGGCAGGCCACATTCGAGTAGGCGCCACGCCCGCCACGCCGCAGTCCGTCCGCGAGCAGATGGCCGGGGATAAAGACCGACAGCCGCGCCATCACCGGCTGCATCGCCGCATACCAGGCATCGTCGCCGCCCGGCACTTTCATTCCCACCACACCCGGCACCCGGTCCGCAACGGTGCGCC
This sequence comes from Verrucomicrobiota bacterium, assembly GCA_040386765.1. Lineage (GTDB taxonomy): Bacteria > Verrucomicrobiota > Verrucomicrobiia > Opitutales > Opitutaceae > ER46. Next base: position 91,573 of record JAZKEV010000006.1, read on the forward strand.
ATTCATCAGGCGTGAGCTTCCGCTTGGCATGCGGCGGATTGTAGACGATCAGAGGAATCGACCCTGCTTCCGCCGCCATCGTTTCGAGGAATGTCAGCACTTCGGGCAGGCTCGGCGGAAACCAGTCCGGCAGCGTCACCTGAAATGCCGAGGGCGCAAGCGCCTTGGCCCGCCGCAGCCGCTCGCGCGCAATCTGCGCACTCGTGTGGCTGAGTCCGATTTGGAAAGGCATCTTCGCGCGCTCGCAGCGCTCCGCGAGCAGCGCGTTCACGCGGTCGAACTCTTCTTCATTCTGCGTATAAAACTCCCCGGCACTGCCGTTGGAATACACGCCGTCTACCTTTACCGCGATGAAGCGCTCGAGTTCCTCGCCCAGCAGCGCGTAGTCGATGGAGTCGTCCGCCTGGATCGGCAGCAACAACGTCGCCCAGTTCCCGCGAATCTCGGAAGCGCTCAGAGGTTTCATCGAATCGAAAATAGATACTAAATCACACTTCGTGGGCGGGGTTGGGGCGCGTTGTCGTCAGCGCGCCGCTCAGGGCGTACGTACACCGAGGGCGCGGCGGCTTAGGGATAAGCCGCCCTGCCCTGGAACCCCATCACTTCTTCAGCGCATCCTTCCCATCCGTCAGCCACTCGAGGTTAAACCGCACCACGCTCAGCTTGCTGCCCGCAAACTTCGGGGTGCCGCCGTTGCCAAAGAAGAGGAGGATCGTCCCCGCCTTGGTCACCGCGAGGTCGCTATAGGCACCGTGGCCCGGCTCGACGACCTTGCTCACCGCCCACGTCTTTCCCTCGTCGTAGCTGAGCTTCACCGTCATGTTCTTCCGATCGCGACTCGCGCCCGGCGAGCCCTTGCCATCCTCGCGGTCGAGATTGTGCGGATTGGAAAACAAAATCCGGTTCTTGTCCGACTGCGGTTGCGCCGAGAGGCGGATCAGGCTGCCCATGCAAATCGGTTCGAGCAGCGCATCGTCAAATTGCGGCGTGCTCCAGCCGGTCGCGCCATCCTTGCTGTAGGTCACGAGGCGGCGGTGCGTCTTCGATTCGTTGCGGACGTTGAGCATGTAGCGGCCGTCGACGAGTTCGAGTCCGATGGCCTCGTTGGGATTGATCCACTCCGGGGTATCCGGCACCGCGATCTCGCCGGCTTTCCAAGTCTTGCCCGCATCGTCGCTATACACCGTCGAGGTCACGGACGGGCGGTGGGCATTGCCTCCCGTACCCGTCGAGATCCACACCGGCACCACCAGCCGGCCACTCTTCATCTGCACGCCGTGATTCGGGCCGGCGGCGAGGACCTTCCAGGGATATTTCGCACTGAACTCCTCGAAGGTCTTGGTGATCTCCACGGGCTTGCTCCACGTCACCCCATCGTCGGTGCTGCGCGCGTAGAAGGCCCGCATGTATTCCAGGCAGAAGACGGCGTGCACCGTCCCGTCCCGCGCGGAGATCAGCACGCAGTTGTTATAGGTCACGTGGTCGGGGTTCGTTGACTTTAATTTCAACGACATCGGGTTCTTCGGCTTCGGATTGTCCACCTTCAGGAAGGTCTTCGGCTCGCTCCACGTCTTGCCGTCGTCCGCGGAGCGCCGCATCACGAAGTCGATCGCGCTCCAGTCGCTGCCGGGGTTCCGCGCCTCACACCAAGCCAGGATCGTGCCTTTCGTCGTCACGAGAAGTGACGGGATGTGATAAAGCGCGTAGCCGCCCTTGCCGGCCTCGAATAGATCCTGCCGCTCGTTGAGCGGTGCAGCGGCGTGGACGAGCGAAGTCAGCGCGGTCAGCAGGGCCAGGCAGGTCAGGCGAAATCGGGAGGTAAGCATAAGCGTGAAGGCGATAGGCAGTTGGGGGGGTTCGCTCCGCCGCGCCAAATCGAATCACAGCGGAGGTTATTCGCCATCCACCGTGCCCTCCCCGTGCCCACCCGCTCAACGGAAATCGCATGGCCCTTTCTCAGAACCACCTCGCTTCCTACCCGTGGCCAAAGGTATCACCAGAGGACCACACTCCCGCGCTTCCCTCGCAGCCTCGCGTCTGTCAGCTTCGCGCTGTTTTTCCCATGAAACATCTCTCCGGCCTCATCGCCGCTCCGCATACTCCCTTCCGGTCCGATGGCACGGTCGCACTCGACCTCATCCCGCAACAAGCCCGCCTGCTCGCCCACAACAAGGTGGCCGGCGCTTTTATCTGCGGCACCACCGGCGAGGGGCCATCCCTCTCGGGTGACGAACGGCGCAAGGTCGCCGAGGCCTGGCTGGCCGCGCGGCCCAAGGGCCTCTCCGTCATTGTCCACGTCGGGCACCTCTGCCTCGCCGATGCCCGCGCCTACGCGGCCCACGCGCAGGAGATCGGCGCCGATGCGATCGCCACCGTGGCGCCGTCATTCTTCAAGCCCGCCGCCCAGCCCGAGCTCGTCGCCTGGTGCGCGCAGGTCGCCGCCGCCGCGCCGAAGCTTCCCTTCTACTACTACACGATCCCGTCGATGACGAGTGTCGCGCTCTCCTCGGCCGACTTCGTCGCCGCCGCCGAGAGCCAGATCCCCACGCTCGCCGGCGTAAAGTTCACCTACGAGAACCTGATGGATTTCCAGCGCGCCACCGCGCACGGCAACGGGAAGTACAACATCCTCTTCGGTCGCGACGAGATCCTCCTCGCGGGTCTCGGCCTCGGTGCCAAGGGCGCGGTGGGTAGCACCTACAATTTCGCGGCTCCGCTCTACAATCGCGTGATCGATGCCTTCAACCGTGGCGATTTCGAGTCCGCGCGCCGCGATCAGAATCGCGCGATTGATTTCATCACCGTCCTCGATCGCCACGGCGGCCTCGCCGCCGGCAAGGCCGTGATGAAGCTCATCGGCCTCGACTGCGGCCCCGTCCGTCTGCCGCTCCGCGCCCTCACCGAGCGCGATGAGGCCAGCCTCCGCGACGGCCTCGAGCGCGTCGGCTTCTTCGAGTACTGCTGCAAGCTGCCGTAAAAGAAGGGGGAGCGGACCACTGAGGTCCGCCTCTCTCTGTCTCCCAATCCATCGTTAGCCGAGCATTCAGGGCGTGCTCCTTCCGCGTTTGCACGTATGCTCGAGCTCGTAGATCGAAGGGCCATGGATTTAAGAAGCGCCTAGCTTACAGGTAGATATAGGTACCCACCGGACCCTGACCTCCACCAAACTTCCCGACTACCGCGCTTGAAATGGCTAAATCGGTATAGCGGTTTGTCTTTCCACGCAGGTTATTCGCGTTAGCTTCGGAGGTCCGAGATGCCCGTTCAGCCTTCAGCCGCGTCGGTCGCCAACGACGCCGAATCGACCCTGCGTGCGCGTGCACGCGAGCTGGAATCCATCGGGGAAAACTTTCCCGAGGGCGCGCTTTATCAGTACACCATCTTTGCCGATGGCCGCCGGCAGCTGACCCATCTGGGCCGCAGCGCGGCGCGCATCTTCGGCGAGATGCCTGACGCGCTCCCCGTGGATATTCGCTGGCTTACCGAGCGCATCCACCCGGAGGACGAACCGCAGATCGCGGCGGCCGGCGAGCGCTTGCACCGCGAGCTCACACCTTTTCAGCACGAGGTACGCGTCCGCGCGCGCGACGGCTCCGAACGCTGGGTGAGCATCCGCTCGCGGCCGCGTGCGCTCAACGATGGCAGCATGGTGTGGGATGGCGCCATCATCGATGTCACCGAGCGCCGGCGGGTGGAGGATGCCGCGCGCCGGCAGGCCGACTTTCTCGCCGCGCTCAACGAGACCACCTTGGAGCTGCTGGGCCGCCGCAACGTCCCCGCGCTGCTGCATGCGCTTGCGGATCGCGCGGCCACGCTCCTGCGTTCGCCGCACGCCGAGATTTCGCTTCTCGAGGGCGGCGACCTCGTCGTCCGCGCCTATTCCAAGGGCCGCGACTACCTCGGCAATGACCGCGTGCGCCGCGGCGAGCCCGCGATCTCCTGGCGCGTCATGGATACCCGGCAGCCGGTCGTGATCGACCACTACGCCGATCATCCCGAAAGTCGCGCGGTGTACCGCGCGCGCGGCATTCAGGCCGCCGCCGCGATTCCCATCGTGCGCGACCAGCATTGCGTCGGCGTGCTCGGGCTCGCGCGCGAGGTGCCCGACCAGCCGTTTACACCCGAGGATATCCGCGAAGGACTCTTGCTCGCGCAGATGGCCGCGCTCGTGCTGCACAATGCCGCGATCCATGAGGAGGCCGTCCGCGAGACCGAGGCGCGCACCGCGGCGTTTCGCGAAAGCGAAAAGCGTTTTCGCGCCGTCTTCGACCAGAGCCCGATCATGCTGGGTCTCGTCTCGCTGCCGGATGGCCGGATGGTGGAGGTCAACCAGGCCGTCCTCGCGACCTTCGGCTACTCGCGCGCGGAGACACTCAACAAAACCACCCTCCAACTCGGCTTCTGGGTCGATTCCGCGCAGCGCGCCGAGTACCTCGCGCGCATCGTGACCGAGGGTGCGGTCACCGGCTTTGAGGCCGAGATGCGGCGCAAGAACGGCGAGACCTTCACCGTCCTGCACAGCGCCAGCCTCATCACCATCGGCGGGCACACATACAGTCTCAGCTCGCTGGAGGATATCACCGCACGCAAGCGCTCCGAGGCGGCCCGCGACCGCACGCTCGCTCTGATGCGGGCCACGCTCGAATCCACCGCCGACGGCATCCTCGTTGTGAATGCCGAGGGCCGCATCGAGACGTATAACCACAACTTCGCCGAGATGTGGGGCCTCCCGCCCGATTATACGGTGGACGATCTCAGCGAGGCCCATCTGCTTTACACCGTCCTCGACCAGCTTGAGACGCCCGAGCGCTTCCTCGCGAGCGTGCGCGATCTGTATTCACGATCCGAGGACGAGGTCTTCGACCTCCTGCAGTGCAAGGACGGGCGCATCATCGAGCGCTTCTCGCGCCCGCAGATTCTCAGCAACCGCCCCGCGGGCCGCGTCTGGAGCTTCCGAGACATCACCGATCAGCGTCGCGCGGAAGATGCGTTGCGCCAGAGCGAGGAGCGCTTCCGCGTGCTTGCCGAAGTATCGCCCGTGGGTATTTTCAGCTCCGATCCCACCGGGCGCACCGTCTTCGTCAATGGCCGCTGGTGCGAGCTCGCCGGCCTTACTCCGGAACAGGCCATGGGCGAAGGCTGGCAGAGCGCCCTGCATCCCGACGATCGGCAGAGCGTCGCCAACAGCTGGTCGGAGGCGGTCCGTCTTGGCGAGTCCTCCGCGGCCGAGTTTCGTTTCGTGCGGCCCGATGGCTCGATCAGCTGGCTCGTCGGCCAGTCCCGTGCCCAGCGCGGGGCCGACGGCAACCTGGCCGGCTACGTCGGCACCATCACCGACGTGACGCATCTCAAACGCGCCGAGGAGGAGCGGAAGCGTCTCGAAGCGCAGCAGCGCCAGAGCCGCAAGATGGAGTCGCTCGGGACCCTCGCCGGCGGCATCGCCCACGATTTCAATAATATCCTCACCGGCACCTTCGGCTTTGTGGAGCTGGCGGGCGAGACGCTGCCGCCCGATCACCCTGCGCGCGCGTGGCTCGACCGCATCGCGACGTCGTCCGAACGCGCGCGCGATCTCGTGCGGCAGATTCTCACCTTCAGCCGGAAGACCGAGGGCGCCTTTGTGTCGCAGCGGCTCCATGCCGTCGTCTCCGAGGCGCTGCGCCTCCTCCGCACCACGCTGCCGCCGATGGTCACGCTCGAGGCGCGCGTCTCGTCGCAAACGCCTCCGATCCTCGCCGATTCCTCGCAGATCCACCAGGTGGTCATCAATCTCTGCACCAACGCCTGGCACGCCCTCTCCGCGCGCGCCGGCCGCATCGTTGTCACGCTCGAGTCGTGGATCGTCACCGCCGATCAGGCGCGCTCGCATCCCGATCTCCGCATCGGCTCGTGTGCGCGACTCAGCGTCTCCGACAACGGCTGCGGCATGGATGCCACTACGCTCGACCAGATCTTCGAGCCGTTCTTCACCACCAAGGCCACGGGCGCAGGCACTGGCCTCGGCCTCGCCGTCGTCCACGGCATCGTAAAGTCCCACCACGGCGCCATCATCGTGCGCAGCGCCGTCGGCGCGGGCTCGACCTTCGAACTCTACTTCCCGGCCGTCGCGGTCGAGGCCTCGACCCCGTCGAGGCCTCCCATGGAGGTTCCCCGCGGTCAGGGGCAGCGGGTGATGGTGGTCGACGACGACCCGGTCAGCGGTTTCGCCATCGAGAAGATTGTCGAGATGCTCGGCTACCACGTGAAGCGCCACATGCGCCCCGAGGAGGCGCTCGCCGACTTTACCACCGCGCCCCACTACTACGATCTCATCGTATCCGATCTCGCGATGCCCGGCATGAACGGCGCCGAGATGATCGACCGGATGACACAGCTTCGCCCCGATGTCTCTGCCATCGTGGTCACCGGCTTCATCGAGACCGAGCGCCAGCGCATGCTCGAAAAATCCACCGCCCGCGCCGTCCTCCACAAGCCCGTCTCCCGCGACGACCTCGCGCGCACCATCGCGCAACACGTCCGCACGCGGTAGCCCTCTGCCCATTGCAGGAACGGCTCTGCGCCGACAGGATCGTTGGATCGAATGTAGCCCGCGCCGCGTGAGCGGCGGGACCGCAGGAGCCTCGCCAGCCAGAGTGGCTTAAACTAAAGGTGACCACAGACAGCACGAATGAGTAGCGCTAAGAGCGTACATCTATGGCGCGTACCTACCGATGAGATTGGCCGCAAAGAGGCACAAAAAGCGCAAAAAATCAGGCCCCTTTCGACGCCTCTTGTGCCTTCTTGCGGCCAACTTACTTAGTAACCACGCCTACTTGTCCCTCACACAATCACCGGTCGCCGCCTCCGCTCCATCGCCGCGCACAGTTCCTCGAATCGCTGCCTCAGCCGCGTCGCATTCGGCAGGTCATAGTGCCCCGGCACCACCCAGCGCGCGCCAAAGGCCCGCGCCTTTCGCATGCTTTCCGGCACCAGCGCAACATCGTCCGAAAAAATCCGCGGCGAGGCCTGCGTCCGCATCATGAACCGCACCCATAAGTCGCCACTGAAGAGCAGGCGGTGCTTCGCCGAATAGAAGCCGCAATGCCCCAGCGTGTGCCCCGGCAGATGCACGACCCGTAACCCGCCCCAGAAGGGCAACTCCATGCCATCCTCGAGCGGCACATCGATCTGCACCGGCTTGTAGCCGGTCACCCCGCGTCCCGCCGCTTCGAGCACGCCGCAGATTTTTGAAAATCCATTATATGGATACACACCGTCGATGTGCGCCTGCTCCAGCCGGTGCGCATAGATCGGCGCGCCCGTCCACGCTTTCAGCTCAGCCAATCCGCCCGCATGGTCAATATGCCCATGCGTCAGCAGGATCGCCCGCACGTCATCTGGTCCCGCTCCCACTTGCTCCATCACCCGTCGAATCCGGGAGGGATCCCCCGGGAAGCCCGCGTCTAGCAGGACCACACCGCTCTCATCGACCAGCACATGCGGCACGCTCATCATGCCGCGTACCCGATGCAGGCCACGGGGCCAGTTGCGTTCGTCGTTCTCGTAAGAATCGGACACGATTTTCCTCCAGAGTGTCGCAGCCGATCTGGCAACGCAACTGCTTCGTCCGTGTAATCCGCCGCCAACTCTGCTGTTGTCGCCTCAATCGTATGAAGCTCTCCGTCCTCGCGATTTCCCTTTCGCTCTTCGCATCGGTGTTACCGGCCCAGGAGTACGACCTCGTCATCCGCCACGGCCGCGTGGTCGACGGCTCGGGCAGCCCCGGTGTCGCCGCCGATGTCGCGATCCGCGGCGATCGCATCGTCGCCATTGGAAAGATCGACGCCAAGGGTCGCACCGAAATCGACGCCACCGGCAAGATCGTCGCCCCCGGCTTCATCGACGTGCACACGCATGCCGAGGACGTCGACGAGCTTCCCACCGGCGAAAACTTCATCCGCATGGGCGTGACGACGATCGTCACCGGCAATTGCGGCAGCTCCAAGCTCGAGGTCGGCCCCTTCTTCGCTCAGCTCGTGAAGACCGGTATCTCACTCAACGTTGCCACCCTCATCGGCCATAACACCGTCCGCGGCCAGGTGATGGGCGGCAGTTTTGCCCGCCCGCCCACGCCCGAGGAATTGGACAAGATGCGCGCCCTCGTCGATCAGGCGATGCGCGATGGCGCCGTCGGTCTCAGCACCGGCCTCATCTACCTGCCGGGCACCTTCGCCAAGACCGACGAGATCGTGGCACTCGCCAAGGTCGCCTCCACCTACGGCGGCATCTACGCGAGCCACATGCGCTATGAAAACACGCGCATCCGCGAGGCCCTCGACGAGCTCGTGACAATCGCCCGCGACGCCCGCATCCCCGCCGAGGTCTCACATCTCAAGCTCTCCGGCCCGGCGGCGTGGGGCCGCGCCGACGAGATCGCCGCCTTCCTCGACGGCCTCCGGGCCGCCGGTCTCTCGATCACGCACGATCAATACGCGTACACCGCCTCCAGCACCAGCATCGGCTCCCTCATCGCCGCCGAGTTTCGCGAAGGCGGCGCAGAGAAGTATCGCGCGCGCCTCGCTGACCCCGCGCAAAAGGCCCTCATGGTCGCCGAGATGAAGGAGTCCCTCGCGAAGGCCAAGCGCGCCGACTACACCTACGCCGTCATCGCCAGCTTCAAAGCCGATCCGCGGCTCAACGGCAAAACCATCCCGCAGGCCACCGCCCTGCTCCGCGACTCCATCGCCCTCGACGCGCAGATCGACACCATCCTGGACCTCGAGGCCCGCGGCGGAGCCCAAGGTGTTTTCCATGGCATGAACGAGAACGATCTCCAGAAGTTTCTCGCGCTGCCCCATACCATGATCGCCTCCGACTCGGGCGTGCGGAAATTCGGCTCCGGCGTGCCGCACCCGCGCGGCTACGGCAATAATGCCCGCGTGCTCGCTCGCTACGTCCGCGAGTTGAAGGTCCTCCCGCTCGAGGAAGCCGTGCGCAAGATGAGCGCGCTGCCCGCGCAGACTTTCCACCTCAAGGACCGCGGCGAGCTCAGGCCCGGCTTCGTCGCCGACGTCGTTATCTTCGATCCCGAGAATGTTTCCGATCCCTCCACCTTCGACGCCCCCCATGCCTACGCCGTCGGCTTCAGCGACATCGTCGTCAACGGCGTGCCCGTGATCCGCGACGCCCAACTCACTCCCGCGCGCCCCGGGCGTCCGGTAAAGCGGAGCGAATAGCACTCGTGCCGGAGGCAATTCGGAAAAATTTTAACCGCGGATAGCACGGATGAAGCGGATAAGACCATCCGCGTCATCCAGGCAATCCGCGGTCGATGGAGGGTAGCGGCGGTCGTCCGTCGTCACGTTCACGGCGTGCGCATCCCCCCTTCATCCACGCCGTATTCATCCGGCTGGGCAAACCCCACCTCCCGCCCTCACCCTCACCGCCATGGCCCGCATCGTCCTCGCCACCTACGGCTCGCTCGGCGATCTGCACCCCGCGCTCGCGCTGGCGCTCGGCCTGCGCGAGCGCGGGCATCGCGTCATCGTCGCGACCAGCGGGATGTATCGTGAAAAAGTGTCCGCCCTTGGCCTCGGTTTCCACTCACTCCGGCCCGACCTGCTCGCGCAAGGCGAACACATCATCGCCGATATCATGGATGGGCCGCGCGGCTCCGAGCGACTGATGCGCGATCACCTCTTTCCCGCCGTGCGGCAGATGCACGCCGACCTCCTCCCGCTCGTGAGCGACGCCGATGTGCTCATCGCGAGCGAGCTCGTTTTCCCCGCCTCGATCTTCGCCGCGACCCACGGCCTCCGCTGGATATCCTACCAGCTCGCACCCGTCTCGCTCTTCTCGCTGCACGATCCGCCCGTGCTGCCGGCCCCCGACGCGGTGCGCTGGCTCCAGCGTGGCGGATGGCTGCACCGCCCCGTCCGCGTCCTGGGAAAACTTATCTCCCACCCGTGGTGGCGTCCGATCCGCGAGTTCCGCGCCGAGCTCGGCCTTCCACCCGGCGGACATCCGCTGTTCGAAGGCAAATATTCCCCGCTGCTCAATCTCGCGCTGTTTTCCCGCGTGCTGGGCCCGCCCCAACCCGACTGGCCGTCCAAGACAGTCCAGCCCGGCTTCCTCTTTCACGACGAAGCCCGCGACTACGCCGCGCTCCCGCCCGCCGTCGCGGAGTTTCTCGCCGCCGGCGAGCCCCCGATCGTCTTCACCCTCGGCTCCGCCGCCGTGTACGTCCCCGGTGATTTCTATGCGGAGAGCGCCCGCGCCGCGCAAACCCTCGGTCGTCGCGCGCTCCTCCTCCTCGGCAAAAATCCGCCGCCGCCCAACCTCCCGCCCTCGATCCTCGCCTGGGACTATCTTCCCTTCGCCCAGATCTTCCCTCACGCCGCCGCGCTCGTGCACCAGGGCGGCGTCGGCACCACGGCCCAGGCGCTTCGCGCCGGCCGCCCCATGCTCGTCGTCCCCTTCGCCCACGATCAATTCGACAACGCCGCCCGCGTCTGCCGCCTCGGCGTCGGCCGCGAGCTCTCCCGTGCGCGCTACACCGGCCCACGCGTCGCCCGCGAACTCGCTGCACTCCTGCGCAATCCCAGCACCATCACGCAAGCCGGGCACCTCAGCGCCGAGATTCGGGCCGAACAAAGCCTCCCCACCGCCTGCACCGCCATCGAAAGGGTGTTGCCCTGACGACTACTTCAACAACGCATAGCCGATCAGCGCCAGGCCGATGAGGATTACCAGGGGGCCGAACCAGTTCTGGCGGTCTATTTTTCGGCGGGCTTCCTCCTCGGTGATTTTTCCATCCTTGGCGTGCTCCTCCATCGACATCCGGTAGCGGGGCGCGCTCCAGCAGAATTTCGTTCCGAGCAGCGTGATCACCACGCCGATGACCAGTATCACCTCCTGCGTAAACGTCGCATGCGAAAAACTGAGAAGGGCGAAAAGCGGCTGGAGCATCAGGGCTGCGCCGCGCCTTCTCGCGTCATCCACGTCATGGTCTTTTCCGCCAGCCGGTCGAAGGCCGCCACGCATGCTTCGAGGTGCTCCTCTTTCGTGTCTTCGATCTTGTTGTGGCTGATGCCGTGCAGACTCTGGACAAACATCATCACGGTCGGCACGCCCGCGCCCGCCACTTCCGCGGCGTCGTGCAGCGGGCCCGACGGCAGGCGGTGCGAAGTCTTGACGGTCTCACAGATCGCTGCATCGCAGAGGTCGATCAACTCCGGATGAAAGGGTCGCGGCTCGATATGCCAGAGCCTCTCCCAACTCACCGTCACGCCACCATCGCGGGCGAAGCGTTCGCTGGCCTCACGGGCCTCGCGCAGCATCCCCGCGAGTGTCGCGGCATCGAGGTGCCGCTGGTCGAGGGTGATCCGACACTCCTCGACGACGCTTGTAACTATTCCGGGTTTCGTGGTGCAGGAACCGATCGTGCACACGCCGTTGCCGCTGCGCTCGGCGATCCGGTAAATTTCCTCGCTCATCTTCGCCGCCGCCAGAAACGCGTCGCGCCGCCGGTTCATCGGCGTGCTGCCCGAGTGCGCCGCCTGGCCGCGAAATATCATCGCATGCCGCTCTACGCCAAAGGTGCCCAGCACCGCGCCCAGCGGCAGATCGAGATCGAGCAGCACAGGCCCCTGCTCGATGTGCAGCTCGAGATACGCGGCGGCGTTCTTCAACTCCACGCCCGCATCCTTCACGCGAGCGAACTCGATACCCACTCGCTTCAGCGCATCGGGCAGCGCGATGCCATCGCGGTCCTTCAGCTTGCGCGCCTCCTCCATGTCGAGCGAGCCGGAGCAGGCAGAGGAGCCGAAGAGGCTTTTGCCGAAGCGCGCGCCTTCCTCGTCCGCCCAATCCACGAGGCGCACGGTCACGGGCGGGCGGCCATTATACTGCGCAGCGATCCGACGCAGGATCTCGACGCCGGCCATCACATTCAGGCACCCGTCGAGCCAGCCGCCGTTGGGCACCGAGTCGATGTGCCCGCCGATGATCAGCGCCGCCTCCGATTCGCCCCGCATCGTAGCCCAGAGATTTCCCGCGGCATCCTGCGTCACCTCGACCGGCAGGTCCTTCAGTTTTTCCTTCAACCACGCCCGGGCCTTCAGCCAGGTATCGGTGAAGGCCACCCGCTGCGCGCCATTGTCGTCGCCTGTAAGTTGACGGAGTTCCTTCAGTTCCGACACGGTGCGCTTCGGATCGAGCGAGGCAGTGCTCATGCAAGTAAGGCCGGTTGTTTAACCACGAGAGAGCGGTGTTGAGGAAGGGGCTGGTGGAGTACCGCGGGCGTTATTCCGTGGCAAGGGCAGCTTTGTGACTTGGAAAGTAGGGAGTCTCACGTCAGACAATCAATCCGTAGTTGGAAATTCCTTCCGGTATTTCTGCGTAGAGCTTTTTGCGATCATCGGCGCCATCGTTACGCACACTTCCTAAACGCGCACGGCATCTGCTATTTTACAGTTTATTACCATGCCAACACTCGCCACCACCGTCGACGGCCTGAAGCTCCCCAACCCGTTCGTAATCGCCTCGGGGCCCCCGGGTACGAACCTGAGTGTGATCCAGCGTGCCTTCCGCGAAGGGTGGGGCGCCGTCATCGCGAAAACCGTCAGCCTCGACTCCTCGAAGGTCGTCAACGTCTCCCCACGCTACGCCAAGCTCCACGCCGCGAGCGGCGAGGTGATCGGCTGGGAGAATATCGAGCTCATCAGCGACCGCCCGTTCCGCCTGTGGGAGGACGAGTTCAAACGCTGCAAGGATGCGCAGCCCCCCGGCGCGCTCATCGCTTCGGTCATGGAGGAGTATAATAAAGACGCGTGGACCGAGATCATCCAGCGTTGCGAGGCCGTCGGCGTCGATGGCTTTGAGCTCAACTTCTCCTGCCCACACGGCCTTCCCGAGCGCAAGATGGGTTCCGCCATGGGCCAGGACCCGCAGATCCTCGAGGAAGTCTGCGGCTGGGTGAAGGCCGCGACGAAAAAACCCGTCTGGGCGAAAATGACGCCCAATATCACGCACATCGAGGAGCCAGGCCGCGCCGCGCTCAAGGGTGGCGCCACCGGCCTCAGCGCGATCAATACCATCCGCAGCGTGATGGGCATCAATCTCGACACCCTCCGCCCCGAGCCCACCGTCGAGGGCTACACCACGCCCGGCGGTTATTCCTGCCGTGCCGTGAAGCCCATCGCGCTCCGCATGGTGATGGAGCTCGCGACGATGATCCGCGCCGAATTTCCCGGCCGCACGCTCTCCGGCCTCGGCGGCGTGGAGACGGGCGAGGATGCCGCGCAGTTCATCCTGCTCGGCTCCGACACGGTGCAGGTGTGCACCGGCGTCATGAAGTTTGGCTACGAGATGGTGAAGCCGCTCCAGGAGCAGCTCCTCGCCTTCATGGCCAAGCACAAGTTCGAGACGCTCGAGGACTTCAAGGGCAAGAGCCTCCCTTACTTCACCACCCACGCCGACCTCGTGAAACGCCAGGCCGAGCGCAAGGCCGCCCAAAAGGCAGCAGCCGCCGCACCCGCCAAAGTCGTGAAGAGCGACGGCGAATGGACCGGCGACGAGTTTGTGAAGCAATCGGATGCGTTGTCGAAAGGCTGAGACGTTAGATCACTTGGATCACGCCGCCGTGTTGAACCAGTTCGACTATGCCCTCCAACCGATGCATCAGCCACGCTTGGAGCTCGTCGTTCGAACAGTTCCCGATTCGCAGCCACACGATAGTCGGAGACGGTTCGCCGCCCTCCGCCAACATTGCGAAATCTTCGTCCTTCGTCAGAATCACCAGTCCGTTGCGCAACGCATAGTCGAAGATGGCCAGATCCTCAGCCTCGCGCAGCCCCACCTCGCGCACCGCAAACGCTTCATGACCCGCCTCGCTCAGCCAACGCGCAAGCGCCGGAGGCAATTGCGCATCGACCAAGAACTTCATTTCGCGCCGACCATTAACACACGGTGGTCCACCGATTGCACAGCATACTCGAGTGAGGCCTTGATGTCACCAGCCTCCAAGTCGGGAAAATCGCGCAGGATTTCCGCCTCGGTCGTTCCTCCCGCGAGCATCTCAAGCACATCCTTCACCCGGATCCTCATCCCACGGATACAAGGTTTTCCGCCACATTGCTTCGGGTTGAAGGTGATGCGGTGCAGTTCGCTCATGGTGTGAAATTATTTCCCAACCGCCTTAACGCAAGCCCCCAGCCCCCGATGTCCACCCTCATCCCCTGTCCCAACTACATCGGTGGCGACTGGCAGACCCCCGCCAATCTCTCGACCTCGCCTGTTTTCAACCCCAGCACCGGCGACGTGATCGCCGAGTGCCCGCTAGGGGGACCTCCGGAAGTGAATGCCGCGGTGGAGGCGGCGCATGCAGCCTTTCCCGCATGGCGCGAGACGCCAGCGATCGAGCGTGCGCGCGTCTTCTTCAAGTACCGCCAGCTGGTCGAGCAGAACTTCGATACGCTCTGCCGCACTGTTTCCCGCGAGCACGGCAAGACGCACGTCGAGGCGCGCGGCAGCATCTTCCGCGGCCTCGAAAACATCGAGTACGCCTGCGGCGTGCCCTCGCTGCTCTTCGGCGATACGCTCGAGAACATTGCGCGCAACGTCGACTGTGAGACGATCCTCCAGCCACTCGGCGTGTGCGTAGGCATCACGCCTTTCAACTTCCCCGCGATGGTGCCGCTGTGGATGTATCCGCTCGCGATCGCTTGCGGGAATACCTTCGTCCTCAAGCCGAGCGAGAAGGTCCCGCTCACGGCGGTGCTACTCGGCCAGCTCCTCGAGCAGGCGGGCTGCCCCAAGGGCGTTTTCAACATCGTGCACGGCGGCCGGCCGGCGGTCGACGCGCTGCTCACGCATCCGAAGGTGCGCGCCGTTTCCTTCGTAGGCTCCACGCCGATTGCGAAATACATCTACGAAGTCGGCACGAAGCACGGCAAACGCGTGCAGGCCAACGGCGGCGCGAAAAACCACATCGTCATCATGCCCGATGCCGACGTGCCCAAAACCGTCGAGGCCCTCTCCACCGCCGCCTTCGGCTGCGCGGGCGAGCGCTGCATGGCCGGCTCCACCGCGATCACGGTAGGCAAGGCGGCCGAGCGCCTGCTCCCAACGCTCGTCGATGCGGCCAAGGCCATCAAGATCGGCCGTACGGACCAGCCTGCGCCGGCCGCCCAGCCCGACATGGGCCCGGTCATCACCGCGCAGCATCGCGACCGCGTGCTCAGCCTCGTCGCCGCCGGCGAGAGCGAGGGCGCCAAGGTGATCGCCGATGGCCGCACCGCCAAAGTCGACGGCGCGCCGCGCGGCTTCTACCTCGGCGCCACGATCGTCGATGGCGTGCAGGCCAACATGACCCTCGCCCGCGAGGAAGTCTTCGGCCCCGTACTCAACGTCATGCGCATGGATGACCTCGACGCCGCCATCACGCAGGCTAACGCCTCCGCCTTTGGCAATGGCGCCGCGATCTTCACCAACAGCGGCGCCGCCGCTCGCGAGTTCAAGCACCGCGTGAAGGCCGGCATGGTCGGCATCAACGTCGGCGTCCCCGCGACGATGGCGATGTTCCCCTTCACCGGTTGGGACGACTCCTTCTACGGCGACCTCCACATCCAAGGCCGTGAAGCCGTGCAATTCTACACGCAGCAAAAAGTCGTCACCACCCGCTGGTTCAGCGGCGAAGTCGGCGACGTGTGGAAGAAATAGGACGCCAGCAGATGAAACGCCTCCTGTGTTTCGTTGCTTTCGCCGTTGGCTGTCTTGGCACCTTACGCGCGCAGCCCGAGATTCCACCGCACACGGTCTTCAAGCCGACATTCCTGCTCTCCAGCGAGAGCTTCTACGGCGGCACGGCCTTTGCCGCGAAGGTGCCTGGAAGTGAGCAACCGGTGATGGTGACCTGCCATCACCTCTTCGGGCCGGCCACAGGATTGGACTCACAAATGTCAGCGGACGACATACAAAAGAACATCGTGGCCGCGGTAGGCGTCTCCATGTCCGACCCACGCACCGTTCTGATTGCGCCGCGTTACCTCAAGGTGGCCGGTGCCAGAGCCTTCGACGACAACGGCGCCGATAAGGATCTCGCACTCTTTGAATTTCCTCAGGCAGTGAAGACCCTCACGATTGCCGCCAAACCCGCCAAAGTCGGCGACAAGGTCTGGCTCCTCGCGCGCCTGCGCGGCACAGAGCGTCTCGCCCTCCATCCTGCGACCGTCTCACTCGCATCTGCAAAGGAGGTCGACTACGTCTTCGAGAAAAACAACCTCGAGCTCAGAGGGACCAGTGGCGCGCCGGTGCTTTCCGAGTCCGGGGAGGTGGTGGCGATCAACCTGGGCGGCGGGCCAGATAAGGGCCGCCTCATCGGCATCGGCAATCCCGCCGCCTCAATTCTCGCCGCATTGCCGAGGCGCAACTAATTTCAGTCCTCCCTACAACCCACAGCCATGCCCCTCCTCATCAAAAACGGCGAGATTATCACCCCCGACTCTCGCTACACCGCCGATATCTATTGCGAAGGCGAGACGATCACCCGCATCGACCGCAATCTCTCCGCGCCTGCGGGCACGGAGGTGATCGACGCCACCGGGAAGTACATCTTTCCCGGCTTCATCGATCCGCACGTCCACATCTACCTGCCCTTCATGGGCACGTATTCGAAAGATAACTACGAGTCGGGCTCCCGCGCCGCGCTCGTCGGCGGGACCACCACCCTCATCGAGATGTGCTGCCCCTCGCGCAAAGACGATGCGCTCGCCGGCTTCGAGTTGTGGATGTCACAGGCCGTCGGCAAGTCCGCGTGCGATTTCACCTTCCACATGGGGGTGACCAAGTTTGACGACACGACCGAGGCCCAGCTGCGCGAGATCGTGCGTCGCGGCATCAGCTCCTTCAAAATCTTCCTGGCCTACAAGGGCGCCTTCGGCGTCGACGAC
>JAZKEV010000006.1:108600-122552 GCA_040386765.1 Verrucomicrobiota bacterium
CTCGCCGCCCGCCAGCGCGGCGTGCGCGTCGCCATCGAGACGCTCATCCAGTATCTCGTCCTCGATAAGTCCTATGCGGAGCGCCCCAACTTCGAGGGCGCCAAGTACGTCATGTCGCCGCCGCTGCGCGACGTGCGCAATCAACAGGTGCTTTGGAACGGTCTGCGCGACGGCCTCGTGCAGACCGTCGCCACCGATCACGCGCCCTTCGACTTCGTTTCACAGAAGCCGATGGGGAAGGACGATTTCACCAAGATCCCCAATGGCATTCCGTCGCTCGAGGAGCGTATCAATCTTCTGTATACGTATGGCGTGAAAGCCGGGAAAATTGATCTGCACACGATGGTCGATGTCGGCAGCACCCAGGTCGCGAAGCTCTTCGGACTCTTCCCGCGGAAGGGCGCGATCCAACCCGGCGCCGACGCCGACCTCGTCGTCTTCGATCCCAATTACCGCGGCACGATCTCCGCCAAGACGCAGCACATGGCCGTGGATTACAGCGCCTTTGAGGGCTGGAAGCTCGAGGGCCGCGCGAGCGTCGTCACCGTCCGTGGTCAGGTGGCCGCCCGCGATGGCAAGTTCACGGGTACACTGGGGCGCGGGCAGTTCCTCCAGCGCAAGCCGACGCATTTTTGACCGCGAATGATACGGATGGCGCGGATGACTTCGTTAACGACCCGTCGTTGCGACGACCGAGCGAAGCGACGTCGACCAACCTCTCGATCTGACTTCCTGCGCGGGGCCCACCCGCGGCACCGCTGCCCGGTGCCTTTATCCGCGTCCTCCGCGTAATCCGCGGTCCTTGATGTCTTCCGCTCCGCTCGACCGCCGTCAGTTCATCGCCTCCGTCGCGACGGGCACGATCGCCGCTCAGCTTCCAGCTCCGCTGATCGCGGCCAACACGGCGCCGACGGCAGCTCCCGCTTCCTCGCGCCCACCTGTAGCGGACCCCAGCGGAGCCATCACCGTCGATACGCTTGCCGCCGGCGAGAAACTGGCCGGCATTCAGTTCACTGCACAGCAGCGCGAGAAGATCGTCAAAGGGGTCGCCGACCGCGCTGCACAGCTCCCCTCGCTCCGCGCTAGCCCGATCCCCAACGACGTTTTCCCTGCGCTCACCTTCGATCCACGCGTGGCGGGCGTCTCGCCGCCGGCGGGGCTGGTTACGCGCGTTTCGCTGCCTGTTGGGGCCGTCTCCACTCGTCAGGTTCCGGCCGACGAAGATCTCGCCTTTCTTTCCATCGCCGAACTTTCCGCTCTGCTGCATGCGAGGATCGTGACGTCGCGCCAGCTAACCGAGCTGGCCCTTGCGCGGCTCAAGAAATACGACCCGATCCTCCAAGCCGTCGTCACGCTCACCGCCGAGCGTGCGCTCAAGCAGGCCGACGCCGCCGATGCCGAGCTCAAGGCCGGCAAATGGCGCGGCCTGCTCCACGGGATCCCGTGGGGGGCGAAGGATCTGCTGGCCGTGCGCGGATACCCCACCACGTGGGGCGCCACACCTTTTAAGGATCAGGTGATCGACACCGATGCCGAGGTCGTGCGCCGGCTCGACGAGGCCGGCGCCGTGCTCGTCGCGAAGCTCGCCCTCGGCGCCCTCGCCAATGGCGACAATTGGTTCGGCGGCCAGACGAAGTGCCCGTGGAATCTCGGGGCGGGCTCCTCCGGTTCGTCAGCGGGCCCGTGTGCCGCCGTCTCCGCCGGCCTCGTCCCCTTCGCCATCGGTTCGGAAACGCTCGGCTCCATCGTCTCGCCCTGCACGCGCAATGCCGTCACGGGTCTCCGTCCCACCTATGGCCGCGTGAGTCGTGCGGGCGCGATGTCGCTTGCGTGGTCGATGGACAAGCTCGGCCCCATCGCGCGCTCGGCCGCGGATTGCGTGACGATCTTCGATGCGATTCATGGCGCCGATTCGGTGGACCCCACGGCCGTCAGTGCGCCGTTCAACTGGGAGGTCGCGCGCGATCTGCGCGGCCAGCGTATCGGTTTTCTGCGTACGCAGTTCGATCTGCTGAGCGATTGGCACGCCACCAATCAGGCGGTCCTCGAAACGCTGCGCAGCCTCGGCGCGGAACTCGTGCCCATCGAGCTGCCAGCCGCCCCGCTCAACGCCATGCGGATCATCCTCACAGTGGAGGCCGCCGCGGCCTTCGATCATGTCACGCTCTCCGGCGAATTGGACGCCCTGATCGCCCCGCGCCCGACCAACTGGGCCAGCCTCCGCGAGGCGCGCTATATCCCGGCGGTCGAGTACATCCAGGCCAACCGGCTCCGTACCCTCCTCGCCCGCGATATGGAGAAAACGCTCACCGATGCGGGCGTCGATGTCTGGCTAAGCCCGCCCGGGGGCTCACACCTCACGCTCACCAATCTCACCGGCCACCCCACCGTGTGCGTGCCGACGGGTTTCCAACCGCTCTCCGGCCAGCCCGACTCCCCGCGGCGCAACACCGCGGGCATCAGCTTCAACGCCCGGCTCTACCACGACGATCGCGCGTTGGTGATCGCGCATGCCTTCCAGATGGCGACGGACTGGCACCGCCGCCGACCCCCGATCGCCTAGGACGCGGACCTACCCCAAACCGCTTCCCTTCGCCGGTATTTTCCCGTCCACTTTACGCGGGCCACCGCCAGCCTTCGGTACAACGGCGCGTGGCTCGCGTATCCGCAGGACCCTTACACTCCATGTCTTCCACTGCTTCCTCCGAGATCGTAGATTCGACTGCCGCGCTCGCGAGCGTCCACAACTCGCCGCTGTACAACGAGGACCTCGCACCCGTGCCGCCGAGCGGTCGCAAGTGGGGGCTCGCTTCCTTTGCGGCGCTGTGGATCTCGATGGCGGCGTGCATCCCCACCTACATGCTCGCCTCCGGCCTCATCGGCAGCGGCATGAATTGGTCGCAGGCCGTCTTCACGATCTTCCTCGGTAACGTGATCGTGGTCATCCCGATGATCCTCAATGCCCACGCCGGCACCCGCTACGGCATTCCGTTTCCCGTTTTCTGCCGTGCTTCGTTTGGCACGACCGGAGCCAATGTCCCCGCACTCCTCCGCGCGCTCGTCGCCTGCGGGTGGTTCGGCATCCAGACGTGGATCGGCGGCGCCGCGATCTACAAGATCCTTGCGGTCTTCGCGCCCTCGCTCGCCACCGCCGCGCCGATTGGCGCGCTCGGCATCTCGTTTCCCCAGCTCGCGTGCTTCCTCTTCTTCTGGGCGATCAACATGTGGGTCGTCTACAAGGGCATCGATTCGATCCGCGTCCTGCTGAACATCAAGGCCCCGCTGCTCATCGTCCTCGGGCTCATTCTGCTCGCGTGGGCCTACAACGCCGCCGGTGGTTTCGGCCCCATCCTCTCGCAGCCATCGCAGTTCGATCCCGGCCAGCCCAAGGCCGGACAATTCTGGAGCTTCTTCTTCCCCGCGCTCACCGGCATGATCGGCTTCTGGGCGACGCTCTCGCTGAACATCCCCGACTTCTCCCGTTACGCGAAATCCCAGCGCGATCAGGTTCTCGGCCAGTCCCTCGGCCTCCCGGCCACGATGGCACTCTACTCCTTCATCGGCGTCGCCGTCACTTCAGCGACCACGATCATCTACGGCAAGACGCTCTGGGATCCGGTAGACGTCCTTACGCAGTTCAAGAATCCCGTGGTGCTCGTCGTCGCGATGCTCGCGCTCTGCCTCGCCACGCTCGCCACCAACATCGCGGCCAACGTCGTCTCGCCCGCCAACGATTTCGCGCAGCTCGCGCCGAAAAAAATCTCTTTCCGGGTCGGCGGCTTCATCACCGGCATCCTCGGCATTCTCATGATGCCGTGGAAGCTCATCGCCGACCCCAGCGGTTACATCTTCACCTGGCTCATCGGCTACAGCGCACTCCTCGGCCCGATCGGTGGCATCATGATCGCGGACTACTTCGTTTACCGGCGCCGCGTGCTCGATGTCCCTGCGCTCTACACGCAGCAGGGCGCCTACACGTACGCCGGCGGGTTCAGCTGGGTGGCGATCTTCTCCCTGTTCGCGGGCGCGCTGCCGAGCCTGCCGGGTTTTTTGGCCAATATCAAAGCGATCGACGGCAAAGCGCTGCCGCCCGTGCTACTGCACCTTTACGATTACGCGTGGTTCATCGGTTTCGCCGTCGCCTTCGTGCTCTACCTCGTGCTGCGCAAAGTCGCGCCGAAAGGGTAACGAGACCTCAGGGGGATTTTCAAAATGGTTTGTCATTCTGAGCGCAGCGAAGAATCCACGCGTACGAGGACCGCACCGTGTCCGTTCGCGTGGATTCTTCGCTGCGCTCAGAATGACAGAATGGGTGGTCGCTCCAGTTTCAGTTCCCGTTGGCTCGCGGCGGCGCTGCTTTTCTTCGCGGTCCGGCTTGCTGCCGCGCCGCACTTCGCGAGCGAGGCCGAGCTCGTTGGCCGTGTCGTTGACCTGATGGACCGCCGGCTGGCTGTCATGCCCGAAGTGGCCGCGATCAAGTTTCAGCAACAGAAGCCGATCGCCGACCCAGCGCGCGAACGGGAGGTGATCGAACAATCCGTGGCGGACGCGCGCGCCATGCAGCTCGATGGCGAGGCGGCGCGAGCGTTTTTCTCCGTGCAGATCCTGATGGCGCGAGCGATTCAGGAGCAGCTGTTCGAGCGCTGGCAGGCGGGCACCGTGAAACCGCCTGCCGCCCGCGATCTCGTCAAATATCTACGGCCCGAACTCGATGCTCTCGGTCGCCAGTTGCTGCCGGCCGTCTACCTCGCGAGCCCGGCGCTGGTGACTACGCCCGCCGCCGGGTTGGAGGGTCGCCTCGCATCCCTCCGCCGCCACGCTGGCGTCACCGACGCGCATCTTGGCGAGCTGGCACGCGCACTCGGCGCTTTGCGCCTCACCGCAGGACCGAGCTGGGCCACAATCCAGCGGGTGGGCGTGCTGCGCGTCGGCACGACCGGCGACTATGCGCCCTTTTCGGACGATGCAGCGGGCACGTTGCGTGGCAGCGACATCACGCTCGCCGAGTCGCTCGCGCAGGCGTGGGGCGTCTCCGTCGTCTTCGTACGCACCAGCTGGCCGACGTTGATGGCCGATCTCGCCGCACACCGCTTCGACCTCGGCGCGTCAGGTGTCAGCATCACACCAGAGCGCCGCAAAGTCGCCGATTTCTCGGTGCCCTATTACTTCGACGGGAAGACGCCAATTGCCCGACGCGAGCAGGCTGCGCGCTTCGCCTCGCTCGAGCAGATCGACCAACCCGGCGTGAGGGTGATCGTGAATCCCGGCGGGACCAATGAGCGCTTCGTCCGCGAGAACATCAAGCGCGCCACGATCGTCCTCCACCCCGACAACCGCACCATCTTTGCCGAGATCCTCGCCGGCCGCGCCGACGTGATGATCACCGATGGAATCGAGGTTCGGCTTCAGACCGGCCGCCACCCAGAGCTGCAGGGCACGATGCGCGAGCCCTTCACCCGCACCGGCAAGGCTCTCCTCCTGCCTCTTCAATCCGACCTCACCGCCCGCGTCGATACGTGGCTCGGCGCTCAGCTCGAGCGCGGCCAGATCGCGAAGCAGTTGGAGCAGGCCGTGGGAGCTGCGCCCGCGCCAACGCCGGTGCCGAGCCGTTAGACCACGCGCCGTGGGCGGGAGTTTCCCTCCCCGTCGGAGTGTACGCCCGCCCGTCGATTTTGCGCTGTGCCCGAGCCGGAACCTTGGCTATACAACCGACACTCCATGAAATCCATTGCCCTGCCCCCGACCTCGTATCAGCCGCAGCCTTACGACGGTCCATCGGCCGAGCAGGTGCTTGCGCTGCGCAAGCAATACCTTAATCCCGGCCTCTTCCTGTACTACAAGAAGCCGATCATGATTGTGGAGGGAAAGATGCAGTATGTCTGGGACGACACCGGCAAGCGCTACCTCGATGGCCTCGGCGGCATCGTCACGGTGAGCGTCGGCCACTGTCACCCGCATGTGCTCGCCGCCATGCAGAAGCAGCAGGAGACGCTGCAGCACTCGACCACGATCTACCTGCAGCCGCGCATCGCCGAATTTGCCGAGAAGCTCGCCTCCAAGATGCCGGGCGATCTCAAGGTCTGCTACTTCGTCAACTCCGGCTCCGAGGCCAATGACCTCGCGCTCATGATGGCGCGGCTCTACACCGGCAACTACGACATGATCGCGCTGCGCAACGCCTACCACGGCGGCAATGCCAGCGGCATGGGCGTGACCGGGCACAGCACCTGGAAGTTCAATGTGCCGCACTCCTTCGGCGTCCACCACGCGCAGGCACCGTATCCGTATCGTGGACACTTCGGCTACGACGACCCCGAGGCGGGCCGCAAGTACGCCGACGACGTGAAGAACCTCATCGACTACGCCACGCCCGGCAAGGTCGCGGGCTTCATCGCTGAGTCGATCCAGGGCGTGGGCGGTTTCGTCGAGTTTCCGCAAGGCTACCTCAAGCATACGTACGAGTACGTGCGCGCTGCCGGCGGCATTTGCATCGCCGACGAGGTCCAGACCGGCTTCGGCCGCACGGGCACGCACTTCTGGGGCTTCGAGACGCAGGGAGTCATCCCCGATATCGTCACCATGGCCAAGGGCATCGGCAACGGTGCGCCGCTCGCGGCGGTGGTCACCACGCCGAAGATCGCGGCTGTGATGGCGCAGAAGGTCCACTTCAACACCTTCGGCGGCAACCCCATCGTAAGCGTCATCGGCAAGGCCGTGCTCGAGGTGATCGAAAATGAAAACCTCCAGGCCAACTCACTCGAGCTCGGCACTTACATCCTCGCCGGCCTCGAGAAGCTGAAGGCGAAGCACAAGGTCATCGGCGACGTGCGCGGCAAGGGCCTCATGCTCGGTATCGAGTTCGTGAAGGACCGTGCGACCAAGCAGCCCGGCAAGGAAGAATGCGCGCAGGCGGTCGAAAACGCCCGCGAGCTCGGTCTCCTCCTCGGCAAGGGTGGCCTCTGGGGCCAGACCATCCGCTTCGCCCCGCCGATGTGCATCACCAAGGCGGACGCGGATTTCTTGCTCGCCGTACTGGACGAAGCCATCGGGACCATCTGATCGCGACGGGGAGCTCGCTCTTCCGGTTCAAAAATCCGTCCGGCCCGCCTCCCCGCTCCCGCGACGCTCACTCCTCCTTCGCCTCGGTCCCCGCGCTCGCGCGGGCCCGATCGACTTCCAGCCGCAGTGCCCAGAGCGACATGAAGACGTCGCGCAGAAACGCCGCCAGCGCCGCGATCAGGCTCATCACGCTCGCGAGAAACACCACCACGAGCTGCAACCCAAAATCGCGCGCCACCGTTACGTCGATGAAGATCGCCATCACCAGCGTGCACGAAAGCAGCATGCTCATCCCCGCAAACGTCACTGCCACCCGTACCAACTTCGCCCGCCGCCACATGATCGAGAGCTGACTCTCCACATGCGCCCGCTCCACCGCCGAGGCCTGACGGAGGTCTTTTGCCAGGGTCCGGGTCCGATCCACCACGCGCCCCATCCGGTTCGTCAGCGTCAGCATCAGCGCGCCAACCCCCGAGATCAGGATCACCGGCGTGATCGCGAGCTGGATGACGGGCAGAAAGGAGCCGGCGGCGGTGGTATCCATCGTTCCTTGGCATCGCGCAACTTGGCCGGGGCGGCAACACCGGTTTGCATCGCCCGCAAAACCCGTTTCACCTCCACCGCACGTGCCTGCTCCCGTTTCCAGACCGCCCGCCGCCACCCTTACCGGTGTCCTTGAGCGCATCATCTTTCTCAACGAGGAGAATCACTACACCATCGCGGAGTTCCGGCCCGACGTCCCGCCCGCCGAGCGCCCGGACTCCAAGGCCCGCCCCGAACTCGTGACCATCGTCGGCGCGCTGCCCGGCGTGGAGTGTGGCGAGACCCTGCATCTCTCAGGCGAATGGACCAAGCACGCGCAACACGGCTCGCAGTTCAAGATCGCGGGGTTCAAGAGCGAGCTCCCCTCCAGCGTGTATGGGATCCGCAAGTACCTCGGCAGCGGCCTCGTCCCGGGCATCGGCAAGGTCTACGCCAACAAGATCGTCGATGCGTTTGGCACCGACACCTTCCGCGTCCTGAGCGAGGAGTCCGGCCGCCTCCGCGATGTCGAGGGCATCGGCAAAAAGCGTGTCACCGCCATCAAGCAGGCGTGGGACTCCAAGCGCACCGAGCGCGAGCTCTACATTTTCCTCCAGACCTACGGCGTGACGCCCAGCCAGTGCCTCAAGCTCGTGAAGCACTACGGCAACGAGGCGAAGCAGGTGCTCATCAACCAGCCCTACAAGGTCGCGCGCGAGATCGACGGCATCGGCTTCAAGACCGCCGATCGCATCGCCATCAACCTCGGTTTCGCCAACGACGCCCCGCCTCGCCTCGACGCCGGCCTCATCTACGCCCTCGAGACGTTGCAGGAAGATGGCCACACCGCCTTCCGTGAGGCCGATCTTATCGACCACACCGCAGCGCTGCTCGAAACCAATTCCCAGCTCCTCGCCGCCCGCATCGCCGCACTCGTCCAGAGCAAGGCGGTCGTCAGCCAGGTGCCTGCCGGCGTCGCCAATCCCCTCCCCGGCTCCGCAATCATCCAGCTCCCGCACAACGACCGAGCGGAGCAAAAGATCGCCAGCACGGTGGCCCGCCTGACCCGCGTCGCTAGCGGCTTGCCGCCGATCAAAGTCGACGCCGCCGTGCAGTGGGCCGAGCAGAAAGCCGGCTTCGCCTTCCACGACCTCCAGCGCACCGCCCTCCGCCACGCCCTCTCGCACAAACTCGCGATCCTCACCGGCGGGCCTGGCACGGGTAAGACCACGATCCTCCGCGCGCTCGTCGAGATCCTCAAAGCCAAGAAGGCCCGCGTGCATCTCGCGGCACCCACCGGGCGCGCGGCGCAGCGACTCTCCGAGACCACGGGCGGCTTCGCCACCACGATTCATCGCCTCCTCAAATACGACCCGGCCGGCGGCGGTTTCACGGCCAACGAGAACGCCCCCCTCGCCACCGATTTCCTCATCGTCGATGAGGCGTCGATGCTCGATTCGCGTCTCGCCGCAGCACTGCTGCAGGCCGTGCCGTCACGCGCTCACGTGCTGCTCGTCGGCGACACCGACCAACTCCCGAGCGTCGGCGCCGGCAATGTCCTCAAGGATCTTATCGCCGTCAGCTCCCAGTTTCCCGATCTCGGCTCGCTGCTCCCCACGATTCGCCTCTCCGTCATCTACCGCCAGCAGGGCCAGAGCCAGATCGTCACCACCGCGCACGCGATCAATTCCGGCGACGCCTCACCCCCGCCCGTCATCCAGGAAGTCGCGGGCGCACAGGTCTGGGCCGATCTCAACTTCATCGCCGCCACCGATGCCGAGGACTGCGTGCGCAAGGTCGTGCAGCTTTGCACCGAATTCATCCCGCGCATGCTGAAGTGGCCGCATCCGGTGAATGACGTGCAAATCCTCGCGCCGATGCACAAGGGAGTCGCGGGCGTCGGCAATCTCAACGCCCAGCTCCAAGGCACGCTCAATGGCGATGCCCGCGGGCTGCGCGGACCCAGCGGTGAGTTCCGCCCCGGCGACAAGGTCATCCAGCTCCGCAACAACTACGACAAAAACCTCTTCAATGGCGATATCGGCACGGTCATCGGTTTCTCCGCCGAGGCCGGCACGCTCGACGCGGATTTTGACGGCGCACACCAGACTTTCGACCGCGGCGAGCTGGGCGATCTCGCCCTCGCCTATGCCATCAGCATCCACAAATCGCAGGGCAGCGAGTACCCTGTTGTCATCGTGCCGCTCTTGAAGGGCCACTTCATGATGCTGCAGCGCAACCTGCTCTATACCGCGATCACCCGCGCCAAAAAGAAGGTCTTCATCGTCGGCGAGGCCGCTGCATACTCTATGGCCGTTCGTAACAGCGAGGCGAAGCAGCGCATCACGCATCTTCGGGAAAAGATCGCCAGCCTCATGCATCCATAGCGTCCGCCGGGGCGTCTTTGCGGGTGGATGCAGCCCTGTTTCGACCGTGCAAAGAGCCCCACGTCGCGACATTACCCACATACCCTCGTAGTATTGCCGCTTGCGCAACTGCGTTGCGTCCAAAGCCTCCCGGCGTCCGCATGGCATGAGTAAATCACCCCAAACGCGCACCGTCGTCATCAGTTTCGTCTACATCCTGGCGTTCTTTGCGACCGACAAGATGGCGTTGGCGTTTGCGATCATGCCGGGAGTCTCGCTCTGGTACCCGCCGCCTGGGCTTACGCTGGCGCTTCTGTTAGTATTTGGCCCTCGCTGGCTTCCGCTGGCAATCGTCACCAGCACCCTCTCTGGTTTCCTTGTCTACCCCATGCCGCAGGTTTGGGCGACGTGCGTCATGGCGCTCAACTCCACGCTCACCTATGCGGTGATCGCGGCAGGCCTGCGCGCGTGGCTGGGTCGCCCGCCTCAGCTCGGCACGATGGCCAGCGCCTTCGGCTTCGCGCTCGTGCTGGTCTTTGCCGCGCTTCCGGCAGCGTGGGGCGGAACGTGGTTGCTGCAGATCGTGGGTTTGGCGGAGTCCGGGGACTTCCAACGCTCCGTCTTCCGTTGGTGGCTGGGCGACACCGCCGGCATCCTCTCCCTGCTCCCGGTCCTGCTGATCTTTCTCACGCCCCTGCATCGCACGCCGACGAACCCGCTTTCCACCCCGCACGTCCGCACTCGGCGCGAGTGGCTCGAAATCGCCGCTCAGGCACTCGCTCTCGTCGCCAGCCTTGGCGCGCTCTACCTCCTCGCCCCCCTTCGCCAGAATCACATCCCGTATCTGAGTTTCGTGCCTCTCACGTGGATCGTGCTGCGGCATGGGCTGCCCGGCGCCGGCCTCGCCATCCTCGGCATAAATATCGGCACGATGTATGTCTTGAAGGTCACGGGCGCGCCCGAACCGATTCTCATTTCGTTTCTTCTGTTTCAATTCTCGACCACCGTCATGGGCCTCGGCCTGGGCGCGATGGTCACGAGCCGCAAGCGCGCCGAGGCGGAGCGCAACCGGCTGCTCGAGATCGTCGAGGCCACCCCCGACTTCATTGGCAACGCCTCGCTCGATGGCCGTATCCTCTATTGCAATACCGCCTTCCGCCGGCTGCGCGGCGATGGAGCTGCGCTTCCCGGCACGCCTATCGCCGCGCTTCATCCCTCGTGGGCCGCGGAAAAAATCCTGCACGAGGGCATCCCGACCGCCCTCGCCCAGGGCCGCTGGTCCGGCGAAACGGCGCTGCTCGATAGCCAGGGCCGCGAGGTGCCCGTATCCCAAGTCATCGTGCCGCACCGCGACAGCGATGGCAGCATCACCGCGCTCTTCACCGTCGCGCGCGATATCTCCGAGCAAAAGAAAGCCGAGGCCGAGCGGCTCGACAGCGAGCGCAAGATGCTCCACGCGCAGAAGCTCGAAAGCCTCGGTGTCCTCGCCGGCGGCATCGCGCACGATTTCAACAATCTTCTCACTTCGATGCTCGGCAATGCCAGCCTCGGCCGGCTCGACCTGCCCGAGCACTCGCCGGTGCAGTATAATCTCAAGGAGATCGAGCGCGCCGCGCTCCGCGCCGCGGAGCTTTGCCAGCAGATGCTCGCCTACGCGGGCAAGGGCCAGCTCGAGCTCACCTCGCTCGATCTCACCGCACTGATCAACTCCACCGCGCACCTCCTGCAGGTCTCCATTCCCAAGAAAGTCACGCTGGGCTTTGCCCTCGCGCCGCATCTCCCCGCCGTCCACGGCGACCCCACGCAGCTCCGCCAGGTGGTCATGAATCTCGTGCTCAATGCCGGCGAGGCCGTCGGCGATCGCCCGGGCACGATCCGCATCCTGAGTGGCGCGATGCGCGCCGAGGCCGACTGGCTCGCCGCCGGCGCCGTCACGCCGCCGCCACCACCCGGCGACTACGTGTACCTCGACATTGTCGACGACGGCCGTGGCATGTCGGCCGAGACACGGGCGCGCATCTTCGAGCCGTTCTTCACCACCAAATTCGCCGGCCACGGACTCGGTCTCTCCGCCGTCCTCGGCATCGTCCGCAGTCATGGCGGCACGCTGCGCGTTTACAGCGAGGTCGAGCAGGGCACGCGCATCCGGGTCGCCTTTCCCGCGCGCCACGAAACTGCGGCTACCTCCCAACGCGCCCTGCCTCTCGCGCCCGGCTGGCGCGGCCACGGCACGATCCTCGTCGTCGACGACGAGGAAACCGTCCGTGTCGTCACTGCGCACGTACTCGAACATGCCGGCTTCAAGGTGGAAATGGCCTCCAACGGCAGCGAAGCCGTCGAGCGTTTTGCCACCGACCCGCAGCGCTACCGCGCCGTCGTCCTGGATGTCGTGATGCCCGTCCTCGACGGCGAGCAGGCCCTCGAGGAACTGCGCCGTGTGCGCCCCGATATTCCCGTGCTCCTCATGAGCGGCTACAGCGGCCGCAGCGGCATCGCCCAATCCGGGACGGGCCGCACCTCCTTCCTCTCCAAACCCTTCGAATCCCAAAGCCTCCTCGGCGCCCTCCAGCATTTGCTGGAGTCACCGGCCCAATAAGCAACCCATCGAAGGCAGGCCGTGGGAGAGTGGATCGAATGTAGCCCGCCGCGTGAACGACGGGACCCAAGAGCCCCTGCGAAGTAGGCCACCGACTCACTGGCGCCCCGCCCCGCATCAATGGGCGTCCCCGCCGGCGAACACTCCAGCGATCCTGCGTTGGAGGCGCGGTGCCCTCACTCATCGCAGCAAGCGCTCCGTTAGCGACTGCCCTGCTCCTCGACCCATCAAAACTCCCGCGCCGCACTCACTCAGCACCACGTGCCGTCCGTGTTCCGCGCAAACCGCGATACCTGCCACGAGCGACCAGTCACGTTCGCCCAGTTGAGCTGGATCAGGGTCTGGCCGCCAAAAAGGCGGAGAGAAATTCAGGGCTTCATGAGGAAGTAGGTGGAGTGGCCCTGAGATGCGCGGGAGATCGTCTGTTATGGGAAGAGGTGCAGGATAACCCCGTCCGTCCCGGCGGCTGCGGTGCCGCCGCGCCGTGGCAGGCCCGACAACTCATCGAGCTCAACCGGCTCGGTCAGCGCCGGCTTGGGGTCTGCGACTTCGGAGTGGCTGCCGCGGACAAAGGTCAGCGCCTCATCCACTCCATCGCGCTTCGCCGCGTGCAGCGTGAGGATGTCGCGGTCCGAGATCTCGAAACGGGTGCGGTCGAAGCCCGTCTGGACATCCTTGGCGACCGGCAGCGAGCCGCGCCGTCCAGTTGGCAGAGGCGCCGTAAGCGTGATCGATGCACGTCGCGTCGGGCTTCCTCCCCAACCGCGGAGTTCGATGATGCCGTTGGGCCAGAAGATCGCATAGCGCGCCGTCCGCTCACCCGCGGAAAACTTCGTCTCGCGCCACACCCCGGCGAGCGGAGACGATTTCTTGCCGTCGGCCGCCAGCATCTCGCCCGTGTTGCCGGAGAGCATCGCGAGCGTGTTGTGGAGGTCGCGCACCAGCGTGCGCTCGTTATCGAAGGCAGGATCGCGCGCGAGTTTGAGCCGCGCGCTCAGGCCGCTCACCAGTCGAAACGCCTCCGCTTGATTGTTTTCGACGTGGTGGAGCTGGGCCGCGCGCTTCAGCGTGAGATACTCGTCGACCAGCACCGCCCCGCGCCGCAGCCCCTCCTGCGCATCGCCGGGCGCGACGAGCCGGCACACCGCGCTGCCCTGCACCAGTGCCAGGTCGGCGGCATTGCGATACTGGAAGCTCACCGCCGCCACCGCCTCTTTCACGCGTGGCGCCGCCGGCGGCAGATGGCCGTTGGCCGCTTCGCCCGAGAGCGCGAAGTAGATCGCGCCCTTGCGACGGCTCAGAAAAATCGTCGCCACATCGAGGACAAGCGCCCGCCCCTCCCAGCGGAGCATCTCGCCGGGCACACCGAAGACGCCCTCGAGCCTCAGCCCCGCCGCCGGCTCGATCCG
>JAZKEV010000006.1:122562-135174 GCA_040386765.1 Verrucomicrobiota bacterium
CAGCTCCGTCACTAACGTGTCGAATTCTTCCGCAAAGGTCTCCTTCATCTCCGCGCCAGTCGGGAAGAAAAAGAGATTTCCGCCGCGCACGCTGCTGACCTTTGTCGCCAGCTCCGCGCCAAACTGCACGCCGACTCCGATGGTGGTCAGTCCGACGCCGTCGAGCGAGGCAGCTCGCGCCAGCGCCATGAAGCCCGCCGCTGAGGTATCGCCGACATTCGGCCGCTCATCGGTGAAGAGCATCACGCGGCTGTTTCCCGTGAATCCTTGCTTCGTCGCCCGCGCCACCTCGAAGCCGAGCTGCAGCCCCGCCTCCAGGTTCGTCGAGCCCGTGGACTCGATCGACTCGATGGCTTGCTCGATCGTGCGCCGGTTCGCGCGTGTGACTGGAGTCGGGTACAGGTGCACATGCGAGCGATCGCCGTAGAGCACGATGCCGAACTGGTCGCCGTTGCGCAGCTGCCGAAGCGCGCTCTTCAGGCTAGCGCGCACCAGCGCCAGCGGCTCGCCGCTCATCGAGCCCGACTTGTCGACGACCGCCACGAGGTTGAGCGGTGCTCGTTTCCAAGTGTCGGCGCGTAAACCCGAGCTCAACCCGAGCTGAGCGAGATAACGCGCCTCCGGCAGCACTTCGAAGCGCGCGGCCACGGCCTGAGCCTGCACGCGAAATAATCCCGCGCCGCCCTCCTCCAGCTCGAGCGGCAGGTCGTGCTCGCTGAACAGTCCCTCGGGCGTCAGCACATTGGGATGCGGAACCTGCCCGCGGCCTGAGGTCATGCGGAAAAATTTCACGTCCTTCGCACCACCCGGCGTCGCCCCGAGCGTCGGGCTGCTGACGGTGAAATGACTGAGCAGAATCACGTTCTCCTCCTCGCGCTTCTCCGTGGGAGGTTGCGCGGAGACGACGAGGGGCAGGAGCGCGAGATACGCCGCGCGGCGACAGAACCGAAGTGAGGATAACATGTCAGGCAGGAGTAGAGATTGAGAACGCAGTGAACGCTCCCAGCCTACCGCGCGCGTCCCGCAATGTCGTCAGGGCCAAGTAAGACTTTGTCAGGTCGGTGTCAGCTCGAGGTCATGCGTCTGATGTTGAAGCGCATCATGCCGCGACGGATCGAATGTAGCCCGCCGCGTGGCGGCGCGATCAGAAGTCCGGCCCGCGTGATAGATCCGCCCGCTTGCGAGCGCTGGTCCGACAACCTACCAGCGCCAGCTGCCTACCACGCGGGCGACGACCCGTTCGTGTTCTGTCGCGGCGTAAAGCCGCTCCTACAACCAGCCAACTCCACCGCCTCCCCGATATATCCCTCACCCGATATACTGATACCCCACCCCGTGCACCGTCTTGATCAACTTCGCCGCCGTGTCGTCGATCTTCTTTCGCACCTGCGCCACGTGCTGATCAAGGGTCCGCGTCGTACCCATATAATCGATACCCCACACCGCATTCAGCAGGAAGTCGCGCGACAGCAC
The DNA here is from genome assembly GCA_040386765.1 of Verrucomicrobiota bacterium. Classification (GTDB taxonomy): domain Bacteria; phylum Verrucomicrobiota; class Verrucomicrobiia; order Opitutales; family Opitutaceae; genus ER46. Next base: position 124,036 of record JAZKEV010000006.1, read on the forward strand.
CTCGCCGCGCTTCCGGTGGAAAAGTTCGAGCAGCTGCAACTCGCGCGCCGTGAGCTCGGTCGCCACGTCCCCGCGCGTCGCGGTGAAGCGCCGGCGGTCGATCAAGGCCGCCCCGAAGTAAAACGTATCCGCTGTCACCGGCGCCGCGCCCGGGGCCTCGGCGAGCAGGTCATGTCGCCGGAAGGCCGCGTGCACGCGCGCGAGCAGTTCACGCAGGCCGAAGGGTTTCGTCACGTAGTCGTCCGCGCCCAGCTCCAGCCCGAGCACCTTGTCGATTTCGGAGCCCTTGGCGCTTAGCATCACGATCGGCACGCGGCGGTCTTTCTCACGAATCCGGCGGCACACGTCGTAGCCGTTCATCACCGGCAGCATGATGTCGAGCAGCACGAGGTCGAACGCTTCGACGCCAAACTTCCGCACGGCCTCCGCGCCATCCACCGCACCCACGGCCGCGTGGCCATCGGACAGAATCGCCTCCAGCAACGCCTCCCGGATCGCGGGATCGTCTTCGACGATGAGGACCTTGCGTTGATGAGTGCTCATGAGGCTGGGGCCGCGCGCGGCAGCCTGATTTCAAAAACGGCGCCGCTCTCAGACGACACTAAAACGAGATCGCCGCCCGCCGCCCGCAACAGGCCGCGCGCGATGCTGAGGCCGAGCCCGACGCCGGGAGACTTGTCCGTCAGCGAACGCCCGCCCTGCACAAACGGCTCGAAAACCCTCTGCCCCAGCTCACGCGGCACGCCCGGCCCCGCGTCGGCCACACGCACACGCACGCCCTTGGCATCGGCGGCCACGGCGAGCCGCACCACGCCGCCGGCGCGCGCGTACTTAAGGGCATTGTCGAGCAGGTTCAGCAGCGCCTGCTTCAGCGTTCCCCGATCCGTCAGCGCGACCACGGCCTCCGGCGGCAGCTCAGCCTCGATGCGCATTCCCGCCGCGTGCAATGTCGCCTCCATTTCCTCCACGGTCTCGCGCACCACGGGCCCCACTTCGATGGGCGACACCTCGGCCTGATGTTTCCCTTTCTCCAGGGCGTTAAAGGTAAGTAGGCGCTCGATCAGCGCTCCGAGCCGCGCGCTTTCGCGGCTGATCGTGCCGGCAAATTTCACCCGCTTCTCGGTCGGCACCTCTTCCGCGCCCAGCATGTCGGAAAACATCCGGATCGAGGTCAGCGGCGTCCGCAGCTCGTGCGAGACCTGCGTGACAAAGGTCGCCTTTCGCTCCGCATCGCGCATCTCGCGCCGTGAATACATCGCGAGCCCGCCCGCGCCCAGCGCGAAGATCCCGAGCATCCACCCCGCCATGAGCGCCATCAGCCGCGTCGACGACTGCCTCTTTTCGAAAAACTCGCCCACGTTCGTCACCAACGTGTAGCCCGGGATGATCTCCCCGCCTGGCACGCTGCCCAAGGGCGCGAGTTGCACCAGCGCCTGTCCGCGATTGGAAAACTCGAATTGCAGCCGGCGAATCGTCGGCCGCGGGTCCACGATACAGCCCCGCACCGGTGCCCCCGGCCCGGCGCGATACCAGAATATCCAGGGTGCATCAGTCACGCGCGGGTCGAGCACCCAGCCTGCCCGCGGCTCGACGGGACGGCCCGCGTATGCGAGGATATCGAGGTTCTCCTGCTGGTAGCCCATCTCCGCCGCGGGAAAATTCGGGTTGTCGCGCAGCGACCCGGTAAACGTCCGATAATTGCCGCTTCTTCCCTGTCCGTAGCCATGACCCAACCTCGCCGGCTCATAACTCTGGCTTGCCCAAGCATCGGCCACGTCCTTCAACACCATGTCACGGGTGCCGCGCAGCTCCGGCGGTGAAAACCCCTGCGTTTCCGTCCACTGAAACGTGCCCAGGATGGCAGCCTCCGCTTCATCCCAGCGCTGGAGTGCGTAGCCGAGACCTTCGATGTGCAGCGAGGCCAGCGCCTTGATTGTCTCGCTCTGGAGGCGCGCCATGTCGCCATGAATGCGCTCCTGAGCTTTTATACTCTGCTCGCGGAGCGCCAGGCCACCTTGAGTGCGCAGCTCCCGGCTGGCCGTAGCATAGAGTTGATAGATGGCGAACGTCGCACCCACCGCCGCGATGCCGAAGCTCAGCCAGAGCCATAGCATCTGCCGCTTTGGCAAAAAGCGCTTACGCATGCCGGGGTCGTTCCTCATTCGGTGTTCACCGTTTTGCCTCCACCAGCGTGGAGGGCGGATCGAAGAGGTTGAGCAAGCCGGAGCGTAGCACCTTGCGCTCGATTGTCGCGCCCGGCCGCTGGACCTCCGCCAGGTAGCCGTCCAACAGGCGCACGGTCTCGTTGATCTGCGCGTCGTCGAAGTCGTAGTTCAAGTCGCGCGCCTCCGTCCGCGCCGTCCGCAGCATGCGCAGCGCGCGACGTGCGTCGTTTTTATCGAGGGCCTCGATGGCTTTCTGCAGGCCGTCGCGGATGAGCGCGACCGCCCCCGTTCGCGCCGAGCGCACGTTGAGCGACTCGCGGAGGTCGATGGTGTCGCTCGAGAAATTCACCGGGATAACGCGTGTCAGCTCCCGCTCCTCCTCACTCTCCACCGCTTTCCAACGCACCCGCACCGTGGCGAAGTCCGGCAGATCATGCCGCGCGTCGAAACCCTCCAGCTCCGACGATACGAGCACCGCCAGCGGCCGGTCGCTCAACAGGCGGGGAAAGCGAAAGGTCATGCTCGTCTCACCCATCGTCGGCGCGCGCCAGCCGTACGACCGCAGCGCGGACGAGAGGCGCTTGAACTCCACGGTGAGCACCACCTCACGCCCGAGCACCGCCGGCCGCGGCTTCAGTTCCGCCTCGAGGGCTGCGGCGATCTTCCCCGGCGTCGCGACGTAGCGGAAATTTCCGTGCGCCGCCCGCGCCATCGCGCTCAGCATGTCTTCGTTGAATTCCGCACCGAGTCCGAGCGCGGAGACCACGATGCCCTCGCGGCCGAAGACTTCCGCCAGTTTCGTGAAGTCCTCACTCTCGCGCGGCCCTTTCGTCGGCGGGCCATCCGTGAGGAGGATCAGATGGTCGATGGTCGCCGGCCCCGTGTGCCGCCGCAATTGCGCGGCCGCCTGGTTCAGCGCGTCGTAGAGCGAGGCGCCGCCAGCCGGCTCCAGTTGCGCAAGCCGCGCCTCGAGATCGCGGATCTGGCCGCGCCGCTGCGACTCGATCAGCGTCTCCACCTCCGAGCCAAACAGCACCACGGCCACGAAGTCCTCGTCCGCCAGCACGCCGATGGCCTTGGCCACCGCCCGCCGCATCTCCGCGATCGGTTCACCCGCCATGGAACCGGAGCGATCGAGCACGAGGGCGATGTTGCGCACCGCGGGCGTCACCGGGATACCGCCCGACGCGGCCGTTACCCGAGCTTCCACGTGGACTTCGCTGCGCGCGTGCTCGCGATAGTATTTCCGGTCGGTCTCGGCTTCCAGCGACACAGCCGGCGGTTGCGCGAGGGCGGTCAACGCCCCGAGCAACCAACCTCCTGCCATAAGTACCGCTATGCGCATGGGGAGAAGAGCCTACAGCAAAGCCCGCGAAAAGGCGTCATGAGCATGTAAGAAATTGTCAACGGAATGTCAGGCGTATCCCGGCAACGCCCTGCCCGGGGTGCGGCACGAACCTTCGGCCGGAAGGTCAGTAGAACGATGCGTAGCACAAAACCCTCTGACCATCTTGGCCCACATCCTTCATGGTTTACCCGGTTTGCGCGTTCCGCCGCTCATCACACCGGCCGGCCTTCCACCTTCCTCATCGCCGCCCTGTTCATCGTTGTCTGGGCCAGCACCGGCCCATTGTTCGATTTCAGCAACACATGGCAGCTCATTATCAACACGGGGACCACGATCGCGACCTTCCTGATGGTTTTCCTGATCCAGAACACCCAGAACCGCGACTCGCAGGCCATCCACCTCAAGCTCGACGAGCTCATTCGCGCCAAGAAAGGCGCCCGCAATTCCCTCCTCGATCTCGACGACCTGTCCGACGAAGAGCTCGACCAGCTGCGCGTCCATTTCAGCCGCCTCGCCTCCCGCGCGCGGACCAACGATCCCGGCGCCACCCGCGAGCCCAAGGTCTCCACCCTCGAGCGCAAAGCGTAGGAAGTGCGGATCAATCTCAAAGCGCCCACCCGCCTGCTCCTGCGATGGAGGCGCGGTGCCCTCAGTGCGCGGGCTAATGCGGGCGCACACCTTTTCCCGCGCGGTAAGGGCGCCGCGCCTCCCCTCGGAAGTCTTGTGTTCTTATCGCGCCAGCCCGCCCCCTATCGCGCCCCTGCCGCCTTCGCCCGCAAACAGCTTGGCGCAACGCCTCTCGCGCGTCACAGTATGTGCTTACGTTCCTTTTCCCATGACACGTCTTTTCTCGTTCGTCCTCGCCGGCCTCGTCTCCCTCGCCCTCGCCTCCGCGGCTGAGAATGCGCCGCCGGTCGATGCCAAGGCCTTCACCCTCGTCAAGACCGTCGGCGGCATCGCGCACTACAAGCTCCCGGTCAATGACCTCGAGGTTCTGCTCCTGCCCGACCGCTCCGCGCCCGTCCTCACGTTCATGGTCACGTATCGCGTGGGCTCGCGCAACGAGGTCACCGGCACCACCGGCGCGACGCATCTGCTCGAGCACTTGATGTTCAAGGGCTCCAAGAAATTCCACGCCGGCAACGGCAAAGGCTTCGATACGCTCATGGACAAGGTCGGCGGCATCAACAACGCCACGACCTGGCTCGACCGCACCAACTACTACGAGAATCTCCCGAGCAATCACCTCGAGCTCGCCGTCGAGCTGGAGGCCGATCGCATGCGCAACCTCCTCCTCCTCGAGAGCGACCGGCAGCCGGAGATGACCGTGGTCCGCAACGAATTCGAGCGCGGCGAGAACGATCCGCTCGAGTCGCTCGACAAGGAGATCACCGCCGCCGCCTTCATGGCGCACCCGTATCACCACTCCACCATCGGCTGGCGCTCCGATATCGAGAAGGTCTCCATCGAGAAGCTCCGCGAGTTCTACGACACGTTCTACTGGCCGAATAATGCGACGATCACCGTCATCGGCGATTTCGTCCCCGAGAATGCCCTCGGCCTCATCGGCAAGTATTTCGGCGCCATCCCGAAGTCCAAGCACGCCATCCCGCAGGTCTATACCGAGGAGCCGGCCCAAAGCGGCCCGCGCCGCGTAATCGTCAAGCGCCCCGGCGAGGTCGGCGTCGTCCAGATCGCTTACAAGGTCCCCCACGCGCGCCATGAGGATCACCCTGCGCTCGAGGTGCTCGCCGCCGTGCTGAGCGAGGGCAAGACCAGCCGGCTCTACCGCGCGATGATCGACAAGAATCTCGCGATCAGCTCCGACGCCGCCAAGGGCTTCTTCCACGACAACACGCTCTTCACCGTGAATGCCATGCTCACGCCCGGCACCACGCACGACCAGGCCGAGAAAGCCCTTCTCGCCGAGATCGAGAAAGTAAAGGCCGAAGGCGTCACACCCGCCGAGGTCGAGCGCGGCATCAACAAGCTCCTCGCCACGATCGCCTATCGTCGCGACGGCTCCTTCGCGATCGCCGGCCAGATCAACGAGTCGATCGCCGTCGGTGACTGGACGCTCTACACGACTCTCCTCGAGAAACTGAAGACGGTCACAGCTCCCGACCTCCAGCGCGTCGCCAAGGCCTACTTCCTCGAGGATCAAAGCACGACCGGCTGGTTTATCCCGCAGCAGGAGCCTGCCGCGCCCGCGCCGCGCGTCGGTCTGTCGGAGCCCTCGCAAACCGAACTGCGCGACCAACCAACGCTCCTCGCCTCGGCAGCCACCCCCGGCTCCGCGCGCGGTCCCTACGGAAAAGCTCAACGCAGCTCCCCTCGGCCGTCTCCAAAGCCAGAGCCCGCAGGTCGCCTCCGGTGGCGGCGCTGCCGCGCCGACCGCGCTCGTCGCGCCCAATGTGAAGCGCCGCAAGATCGCCGGGGTCGATGTCCTCACGCTCAAGACCTCCATCAAAGAGGTCGTGACCATCCGCGGTGTGCTGGGCGCCGGCGATGTTTTCAACTCGGCCGACAACTCCGCCATCGCCGATCTCACCGCCGGCATGCTCGATAAGGGCACCGTCAAACACGACAAATTCGCCCTCGCCGCGCTGCTCGAGCAGGCGGGCGCCACGATCAATTTCGGCACCGGCACGCACACGCTCAATTTCCAGGCGAAGTGCCTGCGCAAGGATCTGCCCCTCGTCCTCGGCCTCCTCGGCGAGCAGCTCCGCACGCCGCGCTTCGACCCCGCGGAATTCGACAAACTGAAGAAGCAGTTCGTCGGCCGCCACAAGCGCGCGATGGAAGACACCGATTTCCGCGCCGAGCGCGCCTTCGAGCAGGCGATCTTCCCCGCGGGCCACCCCAACCGCCCGCCGTCCAATGAAAAGTACCTCGCCGATGTCGAGTCCGCCACGCTCGACCAGTTGAAGGCATTTCACGCCGTCAACTACGGTCCGACCGTCGCGTGCCTTGTGGCCGTCGGTGACGTGGACGACGCCGCGGTCGACAAGGCGCTCACCGAGACTTTCGGTGGCTGGCAGGGCGGCAAGCCACTCCCCGCCGCCAAGCCCGCCGCGCCGCTCGCGGCCGGCCGCACGGAAAAGGTCAGCATGCCCGGCAAGACCAGCGTATCCATGATGATTGGACAGCCCTCGAGCCTCCGCTACGCCGACCGCGACTATCAGCCGCTCAATATGGCGACCTCCGTTCTGGGCAGCGGCTTCTTCTCCGCCCGCCTGCTCGACATCATCCGCAATCGCGAGGGCCTCACTTACGGCATCGGCTCGCGGCTCGCCGCCGATACCTACGCCGATGGCTCGTGGTACATCACCGCCACGTTTGCCCCCGATCTGCTCGAAAAGGGCACCGCCTCCACCCTGCGCGAGCTGCGCCGCTTCCACGACCAGGGTCTCACCGCCGAGGAGCTCGCGACCTTCAAGGTCACGCTCACCGGCTCGTACAAGGTCGCGCTCGCCACCACCGGCGGTCTCGCCAGTACGATCCTGAACGCCGTACAACGCGGCTACGGCCCGGAGTGGGTCGACGAATTCCCCCGAAAGGTCGAGGCGCTGACGCTTCCCGAGGTCAATGCGACGATTAAAAAATATCTGAATCCGGATAAGATGGTGACGGTCCTCGCAGGTACGCTGCCTGAGGCAAAGTAAGCGAGGTCCGTAATCTTTTGACCCGAACCGGGAACAGACCCCATGGTCTGTCCTCGTTGCGATGAATATCGACTGGGCCCCAGTGCAAAAGGCGTTCGAGGCGGCATGGAAGCAGATCAAGACGCTCTTTGGTGAGCATCACTTCCTGACCATCCTGTGCGCCTTTTTCGCAGTGATGATGGTGGTGAGCTTCTACAAGTTTCTGCGCGGCATCAGCCCTGCCCTAGTCGGCTTCGTACTCTTGCTGATCCTCGTGATCCTGATCCTGCACTGGACACAGACGCGAAGCGAACCGGAGTTCATGAAGCCCTTCATCGATTTTCTCGCCCCCTTCTTCCCGGCCGCCCCCACGCCCGCTACCCCGAAGGTGAGTTAAGCGCTGCCGGTTGCGGGCGCTAAGTTAGCGCGATTCCTTTTACGCCAGATACGGTATCGTCATCGGCCCCTCCGGCATCACCGCGATCGGCGCATCGCGGCCCACGCGCGCCAGCTCCGCCTCGATCCGCGCGGCGATATCCGCCACGGGTTCGAGATGGGCGCGCCGGATCTCCTCGGGCGCAATCTGCGAGTACACGCCAACGCGCGCGCGCACCATGATCAGCGCGAGCAACTGCACCTGCCACTGATCCTCGATCGGCGTCGGCGCATTGTTGATCACATCCAGCATGTGCTGCGCGGACCGGTGCTCGAAGAGAAAGCTCTTGAAGCTCCCGTGATCCGGAAACCCGTCTCCGCACTCTGCCGCCGCGAGGATCAACCCGCCTTGCGTCACCACCTGCGCCGCGGCCGACATCCCCTTCACCGTTTGATAGAGATTCTGGTCGAGGGGGAAGCCGCTGTTCGACGTCAGCACGATCGGAAACGCCTGCGGGCACGCCACCATCGCGGTCTTCTTCGCAAAGGCGCAGCCCGTATCGTGCGCGGCGATCGGTTCGCCGCAGAAAAAGCCCGTGATCTCGCGGCGGCGGTTCTGCGTCACGTTCACGAGAAAATCCACCGGGAGCAGTGCGCCATTCGCGCGCACCTGGATCTGCGTGGGGTTGCGGTCGAGCACGCCCCAGGTGCTGCGTGCATCGCCGATCACCTGCGCGCGGTGGTAGTGCTTGATCGCCTCGAGGTCCGCCACCGCAGGAAACACGCCTTTATACCCACCTGAAAATCCCGCCATGAAGTGCGGCTCGATAAAGCCCATCACGATCCGCCGATCCGCCTCCACGTAGTCGCGGTTGAAGGAAACCGGCCGCCCATCCACGGTCTTGCCCGCGGGTGCGAGCGTCGCGGAGTCGCGCGAATCGTGGTTCACCACGCGATAGTTTTCGTACACCGCTTCGCCGACCATCTGTCGCAGCTCCGCCGGCGTATTCGCGCGATGGGAGCCCGTGCCATTGATGACCGTGAAATTCTTCGCCGGCACGTGCGCCAGCTCCTCGAAGAGCCAGGGCAGCAGCCGCTCGCGCGGCAGCGGTCGCGTATGATCGGGAATCGCGATGGCGACGCGCTCGTGCGCCTTCACAATTTCGCGGAGGGGCTTCGTGCCATACGGCTCCCGCATCGCTACGCGAAAACTCGCGGCTTCGTCCGGGAGCCCCGGCACGAACCGCGGCTCCACCACCGTGACGTTCCGCGAGGGGATATCCACGTCCAGGCCCGTCTTTCCGAACTGCAGCGAGACACGCGTCATAGCCCGTCATTCCGGCTACTCCCAGCGCCTCCGCAAGCCTTTGCCTTACTTCTTCGCCGCCTTCGCTGCGCCTTTCTCCGACATCAGGACAAACGTCCCCTTCTTGTTCCCGACGACAAAATCCGGCACGCCATCCTTGTTCGCATCCGCGCTCACCAACTGCACGCCGATGCCCGACACATCGTCGAGCCGATGCGGCTCGAAGGTCGCCTTGCCGCCCGCGTCGCGGCGCAGGAGAAACGCATACACCACGGGCGTGCCCAAGGGATCGGGATCGTTCTTCGGCCCGTGCGCCCACCAGCGCTTGCCCGTCACCACATCCATCAACCCGTCGCCATCGACATCCGCCAGCGCCACCGCATGCGGCTGCGAAAACTGCACGCCCCCGATCTTCTCCTCCGCCTTGGTCGAGGTGATCTCGTGTTGCTTGAACGTGATCTCACCCTTCTCACCGCGCACCTGCTCGAACCACGCGAGGCCGTAGCCGTGCGCATCGAGCGCGGTCACGACGTCGTTCTTGCCGTCGCCGTTCACATCCAGCGCGTACATCTGCGAGCCGCCGCGCTGCGTCCCAAAGATAAAGTCGTGTTTCTTCCACACCGGATCGCCCTTCAAGGACTCCGGCTGCTCCCACCAGCCGCCGCGCTCCAGGATATCCGCGCGCCCGTCGCCGTTCACGTCGCCGAAGCCCAGTCCATGCGTGTAGCGCTGCCAAGGTCCCGGGGTCGAAATCGGGTGCCACACCCATGGCCGCGCCGGGTCCTTCGGGTCCCACGTCGCGTAACCGATTTTCCCATTCGCCATGCAGAGCAGCACCGGTTGCCCCGTGCCCAGCAGGTCGCCGAAGGTTGGCGACTCGTTGTCCACCGGCAGAAACACCACGCGGCGCCGCCACGGCTGCTTTTTGTCGCCGGGGTTCTCATACCACGAGGCATCCACACCCGGAAACCCGAGCACGAAGACATCGAGCCATCCGTCGCCGTTGAAGTCGTGCACGTACGCGAAGAAATTATCCGAGTACTTCAGCGGATCCCACGGTACCGCCGGATAGAGATCGTGCCGCTGCTTGAAGTCCGGCCCCGCATACCAATACGGACCCGAGATCGCGTCGAGGTGCCCATCCTTGTTGAGGTCACCGAAGGTCGCGCCCTCGCAGAAAAACTGGTCGTTCAGCTGGGTCCGCTTGTAGGTCGGCAGCGCGCCCGGCGCGGCCGCCTCCGCCTCCGCCAACATCGCCAGGCCAAGACCGGCCACACACGCCACCACACGGGAAATTCGAAGTGTCATCGCAAAAGGGGTTTGAGGGGATACGACGCTAGCAGACGACCGAGCCTATTGCCCATGAGACTCGACGCAAAAAGAATGAGCTTTTTCACGAAGGCAGGTGCGTTATCGCTAACGCGGCGCTCCGGATGCCCGCCCGTCAGGTAGATCCGCCAGCTCGCTGGCGCCGTCCGAATACCTATCATCGCCCGCAAGCGGATCTACCACGCGTTCGCGTCCACATGCTCGTTCCGGTCGCGGCGTAAAGCCGCTCCTGCAGTTCAGACCCCTCTCCCTCCTTTGCGATTTCTGCGCTCTTTGCGTCTAACTCCGCTCCTTTTCCTTTTTCTCCCCTCAAAACCGATACTGCACCTTCCCATAAAACAGGTGCGCGTCGAAATCGTTTTGCCCGCCAAACATTCCGTCGCGGTTCCGTGCGTAACCGTACTTCGTGGTGTAGACGAGTTGCTCGCTGTACTTCCACACCCACGTGAGAAATCCGCTCTGCTGGCTGTGTCCCGCGTTGAGGGGCAGCGTCACCGCGGAGTTCTCGATCACGTTGTCGGCGCGGTAGTGGTTCACGTCGAGGAAGAGATCGGTCGTCTTGCCCAGCGCGTAGCCGGCGCCGAGCGAGGCGCTGAGGTAGTTGTTGTCACTGGGGAAGGTCAGCCGGTGCGCGGGCACCCAGAGCTGGTCGTAGGTGAGATTCACGGCGCCCATCAGGTAGAGGCGCGCCGTGGGATTCCACGTCGCCGTCTGCGTGACGATGTGGCGCGTCAACTTTCCATTCGTCACTTCGCCCGGGCCATCCATCGAGGTTACGAGCGTGGTGCGCATGTGCGCATAGCGCGTCACGAAGCTCAGCATCGGGCGCGGGCGCCAGCTCAGCCGCACGTTGGCGTCGTGCGAAGCGATGTCGTTGTCGATGATGTAGGCCGGATAGCGGTCGCCGCCCGCACGGTTGTTGCTGCTGTCACGCCGGTGATCGAAATCCGCAATCTTGAGCCGGTAGTTATA
>JAZKEV010000007.1:0-3359 GCA_040386765.1 Verrucomicrobiota bacterium
TCATCCATGAGGAGAAACTTCGGCCGCGTCACGAGGGCGCGGGCGATCTCCAGCCGGCGGCGCTCGCCGCCCGAAAGCGTGAAAGCCTTTTGCTTCGCGACATGGCCGAGATCGAGTTCGGCGAGGTGTTCCTTGACGCGTGAGGCGCGCTCACGGCGGGGCACATGGATCGCCTCGAGGATCGCAAGGATGTTTTCCTCGACGGTGAGCTTGCGAAAAACGGACGCCTCCTGCGGCAGATACCCGATGCCGTGGCGCGCGCGCTCATGCATCCGCAGCCGGGTGATATCCGACCCATTGAGAAACACGCGTCCCGATGTAGCAGGCACGAGCCCGACGATCATGTAGAAGGTCGTCGTCTTGCCCGCGCCATTGCGACCTAGCAACCCGACGATCTCACCAGTGCGAAACTGCAGGCTCACGCCGTCAACGACGTGGCGGGCGCCATAGGCCTTGACCAGACCGTCCGTGACAATCTCAGAAACGCCGTCGGCGGGAGCGCTCATTTCTGGGGCGGAATGGGAACGGTGACCTTCGGCGTGACGGTGTCTTCGGGGGCCGTTGCCGGCGTAAGCGGAAGTCCGATCTTGGGTGCGACGGATGGGCCTTCCTTCTTCTTTTTCCCATCCTGACCGAGATCGCCGAGATCCTTCAGCGCGGGCAGTGTGAGGCGCGGCCGCTCGGTGGCGGTGCCCTCGATGACGGCGCGGCGCTCGCCCCGGTAGAGGATCATCTTGGGGCCGGTCTGCGACCAGCCCTCCTTGATGCTGCGCACCACCGGACTTTCGGTCAGCTCGACCTTGTCGTCGCCGGGATACACGGCGGCGCGGCCGCAGGTGGCCTCGCGGTCGCCCTGCACGATGCGGACATTCCCGGTGGCGATGAGCGACTTGAAATTCTCCTGCTTGCCGATCGTGGCGGCGGCGTCACCGCTGCGCTTTGCGACGACCACGAGTTCATCGCACGTCATCTTCATGTTGGTCGCGGAGACCACGACATGGGTGCGAAAGGTAAAGGTCGTCTCCGTCGCCGTGCTGATCATGTCGGCCGAGCCGCTCTCGATCACCGTGGGGACGGGCGGCGTGGGCGCAGCGGCGGGAGCCTTCTCGGCCGCGCGCGCACCGCACATAAGCGAGGTGGCGATGAGGAGGCAGACGGACGCGCGGCGGAGCATCATTTCAAAATATCGTTGAGTTGGGCGCTGAACGTGACGCGGACATTGCGTTGCAGCGAAACCTTTTTCGAGGCGTGATCGTAGGTCCAGCCGTTGCCGGTGACCTCGATATCGCCGCGGATGAAGCGCACATCGGCATCGCCCGCCGCGCGTTGCTCCTTCGGGAAAAACCGCGCCTCGCGGCTGAGGAGGATGCTGTCGACCTTCGCCTCGGCATCTCCGCTGAAAATCGTGATGCTGAGATCGGTGACGGCGACCGTCTTGCCTGCCGGGCGGACCTCAGAGCCGCGCAGCGTCATCGAGCGATAGCCCTCCTTGTCGGAAAAGAGCGGGAGCACCCAATTGACGGCGGGAGCGGGGGCCGGGGTGGGCGGCTCACCGGCGGCCAGCGGCAGTGAAAACAGCAGGGCGCACCACAGCCACTCCCGTTTCTTCCGAAACAGGCTGAGAGCGAAGACGCGGCGGACACTCATGCGGGGTTAACGCTTCGTGCCATGAGAATCTGGTCGCAGACCTCGCGCACCGCACCGCGGCCGGCGGGGCGGGCGGTGACGTAGTGCGCGGCGGCCAGCACGGTGGGCATCGCTTCGCGCGGGGCGATGCCGATCCCAGCCCAGCTGATGGCGGCCACGTCGATGGTATCGTCGCCCATGTAGGCACATTGCGCGGGATCGAGGGAAAGCTGAGCGGCGAGTTCTTGAAGGGCGGTGATCTTGTCGATGCGGCCCTGCACTAAGTAAGGGATTTTCAGTTCAGTCGCGCGCACCGTGGTAGCGCCTGAGGCGCGACCGCTGATCCAGGCCGTGAGGACGCCGGCGCGTTCGAGCAGCTTGAGGCCCATGCCGTCGAGGATGGAAAAAGATTTTGCTTCGGTGCCGTCGGAGGAGATCTGCACCGTGCCGTCGGTCAGCACGCCATCCACATCCATGGCGAAAAGCCGGATGGCCGCCCACTGCTCGGGCAGGATGATGGGCTTGGTGAGCGCGGCGGTCATCAAGCGGCAGCGCGCACGATGCGCAGATAGGAGTCGAGCACCGACTGCACGCCAAACGCGAGACACTCGACGATCAACGCGTGGCCGATGGAGACCTCGAGGATGCCCGGGATTTCGAGGAAGTGTGCGAGATTCTCGAGGTTGAGATCATGGCCGGCATTCACGCCGAGGCCGGCTGCCCGGGCTGTGGCGGTGGCCTTGCCAAAGGCATCGCGGATGCGCGTGCGCTCGGCGACATTCTCGAAATGTTGGGCATACGGCTCGGTGTAGAGCTCGACCCGATCGGCGCCGAGCTGGCGCGCGAGCGCGAAGTCCGGCGAATCGTAGTCGATGAAGATGCTCGAGCGGACGCCGGCGGCGCGCAGGCGGGCGAGGATCGGCTCGAGTCGCGCGGCCTCGGCGCGCACGTTCCACCCGTGATCGGACGTGAGCTGGCCGGGCGCGTCGGGCACGAGCGTGCACTGGTGGGCCTTGGCCGCGATGACGACATCGAGAAAATCCGGGGTGGGGTTGCCTTCGACGTTGAGCTCCGTACCCGGAAAGCGGTCAACGACCTTGCGCAGCTCGTGCACATCCGAGTAGCGCGCATGCCGCTGATCGGGTCGCGGGTGCAGCGTGATGCCGTGCGCGCCCAACTCGAGGCAACGCTCGGCAAACCACGACACGCTCGGGTAGTCGCGACCGCGGGAATTGCGGATGAGGGCGACCTTGTTGATATTGACCGAGAGGTGAGTCATGGGAGGGGCCGATGTACGATTTACGACTTATGACTTACGATTTCCGACGGGAACGGTGGAGGTGTTTTGAGGTTTGGCAAAATCGGCCATCGCCAATCGGAAATCGCAAATCCTTCAGCCCATCCAGGCCGCGATGGCGTCGACGATCTTGTCCTGCGTGGGACGAAAGACGCTTTCGAGCTCCGGCGCGAAGGGCACCGGGAGATCGAGCGCCGCGATGCGGAGCGGGGCGGCTTTGAGCGAGGAGAAGTTCTCCTCCGTGAGCCGCGCGACGAGCTCGGCGCCGAAGCCGTGGGTGCGCCGGCCTTCGTGCAGGACGATCAGGCGCCCGGTGCGCTGGAGCGAGGCGCGGATCGCATCGAGTTGGAGTGGCGCGAGGGCGCGGAGGTCGAAGAGATCGAAGCTCTTTTCGTATTCGCCGGCAAAGTACTCGGCCGCGGCTTCCGCGAGATAC
>JAZKEV010000007.1:3373-3622 GCA_040386765.1 Verrucomicrobiota bacterium
GGCATCCTGCGGCGTGCTCGGATACAGGCCCTTGATGCCGGGCATCGAGAGGAAGAGCGACTCGAGCTCCTGCGAGTGGAAAGAGCCAAAGGTGAGCCCGCCGCCGCACGGGAAGCGCAGCACGAGCGGACACGCGGAGCCCGAGCGGAAGTGCATCGTCGCGGCATTGAGCGTGATCTGGGTGACGGCCTCCGTGGCGAAGTCGGCGAACTGAAACTCCTCGATCGGTCGATGGCCGCCGAGCGCGAG
>JAZKEV010000008.1:0-1048 GCA_040386765.1 Verrucomicrobiota bacterium
GGCGCACCGGGTCGGTGCGCCCTACCCTATGAGCGCCGTTCGAACTGTTGTAGGAGCGGCTTTATGCCGCGACCGGAACGCGGACGTGGCTACGCCTGTGTGTCAGGTTAAGGGCTAAATTCGATCCGTCTCGGCTGTAGCCGTTCCGGTACGTGGGCGATCTACCATGCGATTGAGACCACGTCCGCCCTCGAGTCGCGGCGTAAAGCCGCTCCTACAACCAGACCGCCATCAGCGTCGTGTCGTGCCCGAGTTTTTTCGTCGATGGCGAATCCGTACTCTATCGCCTCGCACTCCGTTCGCTCCCCCTCAGCGCTTCTCCTCCGGCTTGCCAACCCACCGCTCCAGCCAGCCATACGCTCGCTCGCGCATCTCGGTCGGGAAATCGTGCTGGCAGTCGGGATGCTCGATGGCGATGCGTTCCGACACGCCGTACAACGCATACACAGGCTTCGCGGCTGCCACCACGCGGGCGGCGCTCTCCCATTTGAAATTGGAATCCCCCCGCGGCGAGATCGCGAGGAACGCCCGCGGCGCCAGCGCCCCGATCATCTCGTGGAAATCGAAAGGTATCTCTTGCAGCCGGCCCGCGTACGCCGCAAGGCGCGGCATGTAGCGGTCCTGGGTCCAGCCCTGGCCGCGCACCCATACCGCCGCCTGCTTTTCGCGATAGTAGTCGAGATACGAATCGAAACTGCAGCTCGAGACGATCGCCTTGATCCGCTCGTCGAAGACCGCGGTATAGATCGCGTTGTGCCCACCGAGCGAGTGGCCGACCGCGCCGTAGCCGGTCTTCGCCACGCCGGGCGTCGCATCGAGCACATCGAGGGCGCGCACATTGTCCCAAATCGCCTTCATCGTGCCGCTCGCGTAGCCGAGGCCCTTCAGGTCCGGCTTGTAGTCTCCAAGATGTGGATACGGCGGCACGATCACCACGAAGCCCCGCTCCGCCAGCTCCTGTCCGTAGTTGCGTCCCGGTTTCGCACCCAGCGCGCCGAGCCCCACAACGGGCTTATGGCCCTCGTTGGCGTTGGTCGGCATCAGCGCG
>JAZKEV010000008.1:1058-20495 GCA_040386765.1 Verrucomicrobiota bacterium
GCAGCAGCAGAAACGCCGGCACGCGCGCACCCGGCTCCGCCAGATAGGTGATCTCCCGGCGCACATAGGTGCCGCAGTCGGTCTCGCTTTCGATCTTCACGTCCAGCGGCACGCGCTTCTCCGCGCCCGGCAGGGGGCCCATGATCTCGCGCATGCCCGCCAACGTTTCCGCGCGACGCTTTGCCCAGTCTGCCGTCGTCTTCACCTCGGCGGGGCGCCCGCTCTCCGTGCGATACACGAGGAGTTTTTCCCTATCGAGGCGTTCAGCGGCCGCGGCTGTCGCCATGGCGCCGAATGATGAGCAACTCAGGACAACAGCGGTGAAAACAGCGGCGGGTTTCATTTATTTGATAAGATTCAATTCCTCCGGGCTCCACGCATCGGAATGGCCCATTGTCTTGGCGCGGATTGCTTTCACCTGTTCCGGCTCGACCGGGTCCGCGGTGTGACCCCACTCGCGGCGGAGGTAGGTGAGGATCGAGGAGATTTGCTGATCGTCGAGCGCGCCGCCGAAGGCCGGCATATCGCCCGTATGCACGCGGCCGAGCACTGTGATCGGCCCGCGAACGCCGTGGAGCACGATGCGCACCGGGCGCTCATGCGAGCCGAGCACCCACTCCGAATCGAGCAGCGGCGGCGCAAGGCCATCGAGGCCGCGTCCATTTACCTGGTGACACGCGGCGCACACGGTGGTGAAAAGCGTCTTCCCCGCCTCGAAGCGGGCCTGCTGCTCCTTCGACAACGGCTTCGCGGCGGTCGCAGCCACCACGCCCGGCTTGCCTGGCCACACCACGATATCCTTGAGCTTCACGAGCCGCGCGGCGGCGGTCGGATTTTTTTCCAGCGCGGTCCAGCCCTCGGGCTGCTTTGCCAGCTGCAGCGGCCGGCGCGATGAACCGAGCGTCGGCGTCAGGCCTTCGAGCAGCGCCACGGCGCGCTTGCCGTCGCCGGTTGCCGCGGCCTTGCCCGCGATCGTGACGATCTTTTCCACCCCCGTGAGATCGCGCGCACCGAATACGCCGCGCGCCAGCCCACCGAGAATCGCATTCGCCTCCGCGTCGTCCGCCGACCACTTCGTGTCCGCCACCAGCCGCTCGAGCAGCGCCAGCTCGCGATCTGCCACGCCGCTGAACAGCGCGTCGCGCAGCGTGGCGTTTTTCGGGTTTGTCCGCGCGACTTCGGCCAGCGCCGCGTCCACCGCTGGGTCCTTCAGGTTGCCGAGCGTGAGCACCGCCTGGAGCTGCACTTCGGCGGATTTATCCTGCGTGAGTGCGCGGACGCGCTGGGCCACATCGCCATCGAGAAACTTTTCGCTCAACCGGATCGCGTGCGCCCGCACCGCCGGATCCTTCGCCCCGAGCGCCTTGAGCACGGTCGCCCGGTCGAGCGCGCCCATGCCCTCGAGCGCCCAGAGCGCGTGGGCCTGGCCGGCGGGATTTGTCTCCGTCGTCGCTACCATGCGGATCGCAGGCGCGGTCGCCATGTCGCGCCGCTCCACGAGTACGCGTTGCGCGTTCTCCCGCCAGTATTCGTTGGAGTGCGAGAGCCGCGCGACCCACTCCGCCGTCGTCTTGGGCGCGGCGGCAGGGCGCTTCACCGCCTTGCCTTCCGGCACGATGCGATAGATGCGGCCGAGGTGCTGACCCTGGTCGAGCGAGCGCTCCTCGCTTTGCTTGCGCAGGTAGCTGGTGAGAGAGATGCGGTGCTGCAGCACGCCGCGATAGAGATCTACAATATAGAGCGCGCCATCGGGACCGGTCGAGAAGGCCACCGGACGGAAACGCTCGTCGGTCGAGGCCAGGAATTCCTGCTCCTTGTAGGGATTCCGCCCGCGTAGCACGCCGTCCTTATCGCTCAGCACCCAGCGACGCACAAAATTTCCCGCCGGCTCCGCCACGAACACGTTGTTCGTCAGCTCCGGCGCCGCATCGCCGCGATACACCCACCAGCCGCAGGCCGCGGTGAATTCCTTCAGCCGTCCGTCGCGCAACATGTCGGGCCGGTAGCCGCGGTTGATGCCGGGATTCACGCGCGCCGGCCAGACAAACTGGTTCTCGGCCGCATTCACATTCGCGCCCACGAGGCGTGGGTAGTTGCGGTTGCGCTGGAGATAGTCGGAGTGCACGAGGTCGACGCGCAGACTGTCGCTATTGGAGCCGTGATACATCCGGCCAAACTCGTCCTGCGCCAGGCCGAACTGACCGCGAAAGGTCGTATTACCCATCTCGAACGCGCCGTTCACGAAGCGGAATTTCCGCGTGTAGGCCGCGCTATAGATCCAGTTGTCATAGGCCCAGAGGAGGCTGTTCGGCGCGCGCTCGGGGTTGGCCAAGTGCGGGCGCTTCGGGTCGACCTTCACGCCGTAGTCGGTCGCGACTACGTCCTTCTTGTCCGCTTTGCCGTCGCCGTCCGTGTCGCGGTAAAAGGCCAGCTCCGGCGGCGCACCGATCAGCACGCCGTCGCCCACGAGCGCAATCGCCCGCGGCAGCACCAGCCCGTCGACAAAAACCTTCGATTCCTCGTAGCGGCCATCGCCATCGGCATCGCGCAGCACCACCACGCGACCCACCGGCCGATCCTCGCCCGTGCCGTCGAGATCCGGCATGTAGCCGCGCATCTCGACCACCCACATGCGGCCATCGGGGCCAAAGGTCATCGCCACCGGCTCCTGCACCTGCGGCTCCGCGGCCGCCAGCTCGAGCTTGAAGCCCGGCGCGAGCGTAAAGGACTTCATCGCCTGCTCCGGCGTTAGTGCGGGGGCCGGCGGAATCTTGTCCGCAGGCACGAGCGATTTCTGCACCTCCCCGCTTTTGTCGGAGCGGTCTCCGATCTGCGCCGAAGCGGCGGCGGCGAAACCAAGCCAGAGCCACAGGCTGCGGCGCACGAGGGAGCGGGTGGGAAGCATGAAGGAAAGCTGCATCGGAAAGACGTTACGCACGAGGCGAATTCGAGGTAAACGTCCACCAAAACGACCTTGACTCGACAGGGGGTCAAGTAACTTTCCAGTTACGTACCAAACCCGTGCGCTTCGCGGTCTCACCTCGCCCCGTTTCCCTCTGTCCCACCCTCATCCCTGTATGAAATCTGCCCTCTCCCGTCGCACGTTTCTCGGTGGCACCGCCGCTGCCGGCGCCGCCCTCTGTCTTCCTGCCTCCAAGGCCGCCGCAGCTGAGAAAGCGGCCGCCACCGCCAAAGCCGCTGCGCCCGCGCCGGCAGGTGTTACCGCCGCCGCCGGCACCGAATGGCCGCTCTTCGACGCGAGCGACGAGCAGGCGCTGATCAAGGTCCTGCGCTCCGGCAAATGGGGCCGCACCGCGATCGCCAACGGACGCGTGAAGGAATGGGAGGGTGTCTTTGCCGAGCGGATGCGCGCCAAGTATTGCGTCGCCACCTCCTCCGGCACCACGGCCCTGATCAGCGCCCTCGGCGCGCTCAACGTCGGACCGGGCGACGAAGTGATTCTCCCGCCGTACACGTTTGTCGCGTCGTTCAATGTCATCACCTCGAGCTTTGCGCTCCCGGTCTTCGCCGACGTCGATGCCGCGTCATTCCAGATCGATCCCGCGAAGATGGCCGCCGCGATCACGCCCGCGACCAAGGTCCTTCTCCCCGTCCACATCGGTGGCTCGCCCTGCGACCTCGAAGCCGTCGGCAAAATCGCGCGCGACCGCAAGATCACCCTCTTGGAAGATGCGTGTCAGGCGCCAGGCGCCGATTGGCAGGGCGCGCCCGTCGGCACCGTCGGCATCGGCGGCTGCTTCAGTTTCCAAGCGAGCAAGAACCTCACCGCCGGTGAAGGTGGCGCCGTCGTCACCAACGACGAGGCCTTCGTCAACCAGGTATATAATTTCCACACGCCCGGCACCCCGAAACCCGTGCCGAGCTGGGGCCGTGCCTCCAACTACCGGCTCACCGAGTTTCAGGCTGCGCTGCTCCTCGCGCAGTATGCCCGCTTCAACCAGCAGCAGGATGTGCGCAATGCCAACGCCACGCATCTCACCTCGCAGTTGAAACAGATTCCCGGCATCGCTCCGGCCAAGCTCCTCGGCGAAAAGAGCCGCAGCGGCTGGCATCTCTACATGATGCGCTACGACAAGCGCCAGTTCTCGGGGCTCTCGCGCGCCAAGTTCATCGAGGCCCTCGGCAAGGCCAAGATCGCCGCGAGCAGCGGCTACGCGACGCTCAATCTCTCCGCGCACGTCAAGGCCCTCGCCGCCAATCCGCACTATCAGCGCATCTACGGCAAGGACACCATGGCCCGCTGGCTCGAGCGCAACATCTGCCCGGTCAACGACCAGCTCGTCGAAGAGGCCGTGTGGTTCGGCCAGACGAAGCTGCTGGGCAGCCGCGCCGAGATGGATCGCATCGCGCAGACGATCGCGGATATCCAGAAGCGCTCGGGCGAGCTGGCGAAAGTTTAAGATTAGAAAAACGAGATTGCTCTGTAGCGGCGGTCTATGACCGCCGACGAACGGGATAACGCCTCCCTACGCAATCGGCGGTCATAGACCGCCGCTACAACAATGCAGCTGTCAGGGCGGGCGAACCTTCCGTCGCGGTCGAAGATACGAGAGAGCGGGTCAAAGACCCGCCCTACTTTATGATCCTTTGCCCCCCGCAAACAGCTCCAGCGCCTGAATCAGATTCCGCGCCACGTGATACGGATCCTTCACGGGCAGGGCGACGACCTTCTCCACCGGGGCTCCCGTGCGGTCACGGATTTGGATCCATTCCCCTACGGCACGATCCGGCTGGGGAAACACCCGCAACGCATACTCGCACACCCGCTCGAACCACGCCCTCGCCCGCTCGTCGCCGGTCAGGCGATAGGCCAGCAGCATCGCGTAGATCGCCTCCGAGTGCACCCACCAGAGTTTGTTCGCCCACGCCTCGCGCACGGAGCGCTCGTAGATCGCGCCACTCGCCGCGCCGCGCGGTTCGCCGCCCTCGCCGTCGGTGAAGTGCAGCAGCCCCCCGTGCGTCTCGTCCCACCCGCGTTCGCACGCAACACGGGCGACTTCCCCGGCCCGCGCAATCCAGTCGGCCCGACGTTCGCGCGCCGCAACGGCAAAGAGCATCCACACGCATTCGAGCGTGTGCCCCGGATTGATGTGGCGCGCGAGCAGGCTGTCGTCGGGCGCGCGGTCGAGCCGCCGTAGTTCCACCAGCCGCCCGTCCGGTTGCACGAAGGTCTCGAAAATCTTTTCCGTCAGCGCCACGCAGCGCCGCCACGACTGCTCCGCCCGCGCTTCGCCGAGGCGCTCGCTCGCCGCGTGCAGCACGAGCATCACGTTCAGCCGAATCATCGTGATCCCGTGCGCCTCGTACCCGGCGGGAATCGGACTCGGGTGCGTCGGAAAATCCCCCGCCGCCACCCGCGCCTCGATGAGATCGACCAACTGCCACGCGCGCTCCATGCGCTGCGCATCGCCCGTCACGCGCGCGTATTCGGCGAGCCCCATCGCTACGAAGCAATCGGCATAGATGCTCGGTGCCGGCCCCTGCCCCGGCAGCGCTTCGAGCACCTCACCCGCTTCCGAAAGCAGGAAGGCGCAGCGGCCATCCGGCAGAAACGTGTGCGCCTCGAGGAAACGCAGCGTCTTGTCCGCGTGCGCCACAAACTCGCGCGCCTCCCCCTCGATCAGTCCCCGCCCAGCCGCATCACCGAGACGAGCCCAAAGCCAGGCAAACCGCCCCTGCGACCAGCTGAACTTGTCGCGCCGCACCAGCCGCGTGCCTTCATTGTTCCAGCAGTTGAAGACGCCCCCGCGCTCCGCATCGAGCGTGCGCTGCCAGAAGGGCACGATCGTGTGCGTGAGTTCCCGCTGCAGCCGTGGCGCGGCAGCGGCGGCGAGTGCATCCCACCCCGGCGGTATGTGGCCACCGAGGTCTCGAGCTATTTCGGCTCCGGCTATCATCAAGTGGCGCGCACCGGCGCTCCCGCCGGCGGAGGATCGTTCGAGATGGCATCGACCAGTGCAGCCACCTCGGGCGGCACCGGTCGGTGGCGATTCAGCCAGGCCATGCCCATGAATACGATAAGCGACGAGGTGATCGGCGCGAAGACCCGCAGATCAAGCGGCGGCTTCAATCCCATCGAGGTCATCAGCGGCGTCGTGACCGCAAAGGCGCAAAATCCAACAATGATCGAGGCGATCGCTGCGCGGGAGTCGGCGTGGCGGAAAGCCGGGAGCAACCCGAGCAGCATCGGCACCGACACCGGCCCGATCAGCGCGGCAAACCACGAGATGATCAAACCGAGGACGCCGCCAAAACGATCGGACTCGATGCCCACGATCAACGTGCCGAGCGTAAAGAGGAGCGTCGTCACCCGCGCCAACAGGAGGGCCTGCCGTTGACCGAGCTGGCGAAAACGTGGCGAGAAGGTCGGCAGCACATCGCGCGTGATCACGGAGGAGACGGTGTTGGTATCCGAAGTCGTCATCGCCATGGTCGCGGCAAACATCGAAGCCAGCACCAGCCCGATCAGGCCGGCCGGGAGAAACTGCTTCGTCAGCAGCACATACGACTGGCTCGTGTCCGCGAGCCCCGGCAGCAGCACCGGCGCGAGCCACATCGGGAAAAACATGAACAGCGGCCAGATCAGGTATAGCCAGCCGGAGAGCATCGCCGACTTCTTCGCGTGCTCCGGCGACGAAGCGCCGATGTAGCGCGCCGCGAGATTCCATGTGCCGCCGTTGTAGCTGAGGATCGAGCCCATCAGGTAACCCGCGAGATACAGCGGTGTATACGGCCCGTTGAGCAGGTCGCGATTTCCGGCCGGCAATTTTTCCCACACGGTCAGCACGCCGGACGGGCCGCCCAGATGGGACATGATTGCCCAGCACAGCGCGAGGCCCGCGACCACCTGCACCGCAAACTGCAGGACATCCGTGTAGAGATCCGCCCAGAGCCCACCGAGCGTGATGTAGAAAAGCGACACCCCACCCGAAATCCAGATCCCCGTCGAGATGGGCAGTCCCGTGAAGCCATGGAGCAGCACGCCGATCGAGGCCCATTTCGCGCCCACATCGAAGAGCTTTAGCAGCACGCCGCTCCACGCCATGAGTTGCTGCGTAGGGACATTATACCGCTGCGCGAGATACTCCGTGGGCGACTCGATGCCCCGTGCCGCCCGCAGCCGAGCCCAGCGAGGTGCCCACCAATAGGACCCGAGAAAACAGGCCACCGTGAGCGAACCTGCCCACCATACATACATGGTGAAGCCATATTCATAGCAGATCGCCGCATATCCGACAAAAACCACGCCGCTATGGCCCGAGACATGGTGCGAGATGCCGCCCAGCCACCACGGAATCTTCCCTCCTGCCACAAAGTAGTCCCCGGAGCCCTTGATCTTCCGCAACGCCAGCAGCCCGATTCCCGCAACGAGCAAGAAAAACAGGCCGATGACGACGTAGTCGATGGTTTGCATGTAGGAGACAATGCGAAACGCGGGCCCACCCCGCCGACCGCCAGAGCCATAACCGCACGGTTACTTGCATCTTGCGGTGCAAGCCGGACAGCCCCTTCCCGCACGGGCGCCCAGCGTTGCGGCGACTTGGACTCGCGCAAATCAAATTTTGGCGGAGTAACCCGGCGAAGGGCGCGGTCTTGGATAATCCAACACGTATGGGATGGCGTTACCGCCCAACCTTTGACGGAATGAAATCCGTTCACACCTACCATTAGCACATCTGGCGTGGCCCCGGGTCTTTTCCCCATCGTGAAGATACCCAGCGCGCACGCTGGACATAACCAGATCGGTTTACTTGTCTCTACGTTCCTGTGCAGAAAATTTCTCTTGTCGAACCCTCGGGCGACATGTAACTAACCGGTTACCTTCAAGCGTATGCCCGTCTCCTCACTTTCTTCCTCCGCCTCCGCCGGCCTCCCGTGCCTGCCTGGCGAGGTGGATGCCTTCATCAGCCGCCCGACGCCGGGCGTCATCGAGGTGCTCGCCCGCACGCCAGGCCCCTTCCTCGTGCTCGGAGCCGGCGGCAAGGTCGGACTCCATCTCAGCGCCATGCTGCGCAGCGCGCTGGATGGCCTCGGTCGGAAGGATCGCGTGCTGGCCGTTTCGCGCTTCAGCACGCTGCGTGATCGCGCGGCGTTCGAGCAGTTTGGCATCGAGACCTGCGCGTGCGACCTTGGCGATCCCGCGGCCCTCGCTGCGCTGCCGGACGCTCCCACGGTCTTTTTTCTGGCCGGCGTGAAATTCGGCACGGCGGCCGCCAGCGGCCTGCTGCATGCGGTGAATGTGGAGATCCCGCAGCGCATCGCTGAAAAATATTCCAAGTCGCGCATCATCGCCTACTCCACCGGTTGCGTGTATCCATTTGTCACGCCCGCCTCCGGTGGCGCGCGTGAGGATACGCCTGCCGCTCCGGTTGGTGAGTACGCGGCTTCGTGCGTCGCACGTGAGCAGGCGTTTACCGCCATCGCAGCCGCGCATGGCACGCCCGTCGCGCTCATCCGGCTCAATTACTCGGTCGAGTTTCGCTACGGCCTGCTCGGCGATATCGCCCAGACGGTGCTCGCGCGCCGGCCCGTGGATGTCACGACGGGCTACGTGAACGTTATCTGGCAGACCGATGCGGTCGCACACAGCATCCAGGCGCTGGAGATCGCCGGCGCGCCCGCGGTGCCGATCAATGTCACCGGACCCGGCACGCTCTCCGTGCGCGACCTCGCGCACCGCTTTGGCGAGGTGCTCGGACTCCCCGTCGAGATCACCGGCAAGGAAGCGGAAACGGCGTGGCTCAACAACGCCGCGCACTCCCACCGTCTCTTCGGCGCTCCGCGGACGTCGCTCGACCAGATGATCGTGTGGACCGCGGAATGGCTGCGCTCCAATGGCGAGACCTGGGGCAAGCCCACGGGCTTCGAGCGTCGCGACGGTCGTTTCTAAGTTCAGGCGCCTCCGCCTCTCTTTTCCATGCCGCTCGATCTTCGCTCCCACCTGCTCGAAGGGCAGGTCATCCCTGCCTTACCGCTCGCCCTCGATCGCCGCCGCCGGTGGGATGAGGCGCGCCAGCGCGCCGTGCTCCGCTACTACATCGATGCGGGCGCCGGTGGCATCGCCGTCGGCGTGCACTCCACGCAATTCCAGATCCGCGAGCCGAAGATCGGCCTCTATGCGCCCGTCCTGAAACTCGCCGCCGAGACCTCTGCCGCGTGGCTTGGGCCGCGCCCGCGCAACTTCGTCCTCATCGCCGGCCTCTGTGGCAAGACCCCGCAGGCCCGCAACGAGGCGCAGATCGCCACCTCGCTCGGCTACCACGCCGGCCTGCTCAGCCTCGGCGCCTGGTCCAAGGATCCCGAGGCCAAAGTTCTCGCGCACTGCCGCGCCGTGGCGAAGGAGATCCCGCTCGTCGGCTTCTACCTCCAGAATGCCGTCGGCGGCCGCGTCTTCTCGTATCGTTTCTGGCGCGAATTCGCCGAGATTCCCCAGCTCGTCGGCATCAAGATGGCGCCCTTCAATCGCTATCGCACGATCGATGTCGTCCGCGCCGTGCTCGAGGCCGGCCGCGACGATGTGGCGCTCTACACCGGCAACGACGACAACATCATCGGCGACCTGCTCACGCCCTTCACCTTCGGCGGCCGCACGCGGCACATCGTCGGCGGACTGCTCGGCCAGTGGGGCGTGTGGACGCACGCGGCGGTCGGCATGTTCGATGAGATCAAGCGCGCCCGGAAGAAAGCGAAGATCGACGCCAGCTGGCTCGATCGCAACGCCGCGCTCACCGACATGAACGCCGCGATCTTCGACTCGGCCAATAACTTCGCGGGCTGCCTCCCCGGCATCCACGAGGTACTGCGCCGCCAAGGCATCCTCAGCACGACGGCCTGCCTCGATCCGCACGAGCAGCTCTCGCCCGGCCAAGCCGCCGAGATCACGCGTGTCGCGCAGGCGTATCCGTGGTTGGTGGACGATGCCTTCGTCGCGAAAAACCTCGCGCGCTGGCTCGCGTAAAGCGGGCGCCCTCTTTCCTCACCTGTGTCCAACGCAAGCCTCCCCCCGCCCCGCTGGTTCGATTTTCAGGTCAACGGTTTTGGAGGTGTCGACTTTCAATCCGACAGCGTCTCGCGCTCCGAGATGGAGCACGCCGTGACGGTGATGCGCCGCCATGGCATGGCGGCGATTTTCCTCACGCTCATCAGCGAGAACGCCGACTCGCTCTGCCGCCGGCTCGAGGCCTTCGAGGCGCTTTGCGCGGCCTCGCCCACGATTCGCGAGATGATCGCCGGGTACCACGTCGAGGGGCCGTGGCTCAATCCCGAGCTCGGCTACCGCGGCGCGCATCCGGCAGATGCCATGCACGCGCCCTCGCTCGCGGAATTCGAGCGCTTCCACTCCGCCGCGCGCGGTCGGATAAAGCTCATCACGCTGGCGCCCGAGTGGCCCGGCAGCCCCGAGTGCATCGCGGCGATCGTGCGCGCCGGCGTGCACGTTTCGCTCGGTCATACCAACGCTTCCGAAGCGCAAATCGAAGAGGCGATCCGCGCCGGCGCGCGCTTCTGCACGCATGTGGGCAACGGTGCGCCGCTGCAGATGCACCGGCACGATAACATCATTCAGCGGCTCCTCGCGCGCGATGAGCTGATCGCGTGCTTCATCCCCGATGGGGTGCACCTGCCGCCCTTTGCGCTGAAAAATTTCGTCCGCGCCAAACCGCGCGATCGCGTGCTCTTCACCACCGATGCCATGTCGGGCGCGGGCGCAGGCCCGGGGCGCTATCGCATCGGCCGGCTCGATATCGAGGTCGGCACCGATGGTGTCGCGCGCCAGCCCGGCGGCCAGGGTTTCGCCGGCTCCACCCTCACGCCCGACGATGGCGTGCGGCGCTGCGCCGATTATTTGGGGCTTACACTCGAAGAGTCCGCCCATTTGTGGTCCACTGCGGCCGCCGAAGCCTTCGGCGTCACGCTCCCCTCTCCTTCTTTCGCATGAACGTTTCCGCTCCCCACTACACGACCGCCGGCCGGCTCGCCGTCGAAATCCACGCCGACCGCCCCAAGATGGGCGCCGCCGCGGCCCGCGCCGCCGCGATGTACCTGCACGACGTGATCGCCGAGCGCGGCGAGGCGCGCGTGATCTTCGCCTGCGCGCCCTCGCAGGATCAATTCCTCTCCAGCCTCCTCGAAGTCTCCCGCTCCGGGAACACCTACGTCGACTGGTCGCGCGTCACCGCATTTCACATGGATGATTACGTGGGCCTCGCGGGCACGCACCCGCAGAGCTTCCGTCACTACCTGCACGAGCACTTCCTGCAGCACGTGAAGGTCGGGCACTTTCATCCGCTTCCCGCAGAGGAGGCCGACTCCGCTGCGGTCAGCGCGCGCTACAGCGAGTTGCTGGCGGCGAAACCGATCGACCTCATCTGTCTCGGCATCGGCGAGAATGGCCACATCGCCTTCAACGATCCGCCGGTCGCCAACTTCGAGGATCCGGAGCTCGTGAAGATCGTGGAGCTCGACGAGGCCTGCCGCATCCAGCAGGTGAACGACGGCTGCTTCCCGAATTTCGATGCGGTGCCGAAACACGCCTTTTCGCTCACGGTCACGGTATTTCGCCGCGCGCGCCGCCTGAGCATCCACGTCCCCGGCCCGCGCAAAGCTGCCGCCGTGAAGGCCACGATCGAGGACCGCATCTCGACGGAATGCCCGGCCTCGATCCTGCGCCTGCACCCGAGCGCGACGCTCTACGTCGATGCCGCTGCCGCCGGTTCGTTGAGCGCTGCGACGCTGAAGTAAGTTTTGGGTGATTATAGCTCTGTCAGTCGGAATTGCGACACAGAGGGCACTGAGGAGGCACTGAGGTCACAGAGTAAAGAGTCCGAGTGCTCTGTGCTTTCTGTGCCTCCTCAGTGTTCTCTGTGTCTCAAAACAAAAGGCGAGCGGAACTCCCGTTGCGCTCGAACATGCAAAAAGGCGGGTTAAACCCCGCCCTACTTTAGGCGCTCGCCGGCTGCCGCAGCTCAGCCGCGGGGGTCGCGATGCCGTCGAAGACCATGCTCAACACCTGATTGAGCCCGCGCTCCTTGGTCTTCGCATCGCCGAGGTCGAGCTCGAGGCTCTGCGAAAGCGAGAAGCGATTCGAGTGATAGATGAAGCAGAGACCGATGAAGTGGATCATGAGGTGCGGCACATCGAGATCGGAGCGGAACTCGCCCTTGGCCACGCCGTCCTGCACGATCGCGCGGAAGCGCTCGAGGAAGGGGTTCTTCGTGAGCAGGTGATTTTCCTTCGTGAGGTGCCGGCCCTTCTCGAGATTTTCCCACTGCAGGAGCCGCGTGAACTCCGGCTCGTTGTCCAAAAATTCGAAGTAGCTCTCGAGCAGGCGCGACAGTTTCTCGCGCGGGCTGCGGCCACGCTCCACGGCGTGGAACTCCACCGTCTCGATCCGCTGGTAAACTTCCGACAGCGCGGCCTCAAAAAGCGCGTCCTTGCTGCCGAAATAATGGTACACCATCCGCTTGTTCACCCGCGCCTTGCCTACGATCTGGTCGACCGACACCGCGTGGAAGCCGTGCGACGCAAACAAGCGGATGGCGGCCTGCAAAATACGACGACGGGTACGATCGGGGTTACGCTGAACCGGCTGGGGAGAGGGCATTGAATTTCGGGGACCGTGACACATCGAATTCCCCGTGAGAAGCGCAAACCACGGGGGCAGCGAGCCGTTGTAAAGCGTTGGCCACCCATTGACTCAACAGGGATGAATAAAATGAATTGAACAGGAAGAGCGGGAAGGTCGGAAAGATATCATCCAAGACTTCTAACTCTTCCCGACCTTCCCGCTCTTCCTGTTCAAATAGGATTGTCGTCCTACCGCTTCAGAAACGCCCCAAACGCCGCCACACCGGCCTCCAGCTCCCGCTCGACGATGAACTCATCCTTCGTGTGCGCCTGCGCGATGCTGCCGGGGCCGAAGGCCACGGCCGGGATACCGGCGCCGGCGAAGATATTGGCGTCGCAGAACCAATCGGCCGCCGCCCAGCCGCGCCCGGCGGCGCGCAGGCGTTTCGCCCACGGCTCAGCGCGCTCCGTGACGAAGGACGGGCCTTCGCGGTGGATCGAGAGCCTGGCCTTGGGGGCGTGGCGCTTGATCGCCGCCTCCAGCAACGGCAGCACTTCGCTGCCGGGGAAATTCGGGTGCACCCGGATATCGAGCCCTATCCGGCAGAGCGCGGGCACGAGATTAAGCTCCCCCCCGCCCTGCACGATGCCGAGATTCAAGCTGCAGCCGCCCAACACGGGATGCCGCTCGCCCGCCAGCCGCGGGCCGAGGTCGCTCTTCAGCGCCTCGAGCAGCGGCAGCGCGCGGTAGACGGCATTGTCGCCGCGCTCCGGTTTTGCCCCGTGCGCCGCGCGGCCCGGCACCTCGATCCACACGCGTAGGATGCCCTTGGCCCCGTGCACCACGCGCAGGTCAGTCGGCTCCAACGCCACCGCGAAATCGGCGCGAAACCCTTCCGCCACCAGCGCGCGTGCGCCGAGACTCCCCTGCTCCTCGCCGGC
Source organism: Verrucomicrobiota bacterium (assembly GCA_040386765.1). Lineage (GTDB taxonomy): Bacteria > Verrucomicrobiota > Verrucomicrobiia > Opitutales > Opitutaceae > ER46. Next base: position 14,586 of record JAZKEV010000008.1, read on the forward strand.
TGTCGCCGCAAAGATCCACCGCACATCGCCCGTCCGTCGCTCGGGCGAGCGCGTCCACGCCGCGAAGGCCGCAAGCAGCGCTGCCGTCGGGCCCTTGGTATCGCAGGAACCGCGACCGTGCAGCCGCCCGCTGCGAGCCGTGAGCTTGAAGGCCGGCACCGTCATCCCGCGCACACCCACCGTGTCGAGGTGCGGCGCAAAGGCCACCGTGCCCCGCGCCGCATGCGCCGGCTCGAAGACACCGATCACGCTCGGGCGCCCCGGCGCCAAGGTGCGGATGGAGACATCCGCACCGAGCGCGCGCAGATAATCCGCCACCCACGCTGCGGCCACGGCCTCGCCCTGCACCGTGCCGCCGGGATCTGCCTCCGGATGCACGCTCGGCAGCGCCACCAGCTCCGCCAGGATGCCGCGTGCCGTCCGTAGTCGTGGAGTCAGCCGCATGTTTTTAGAAAAATCCGCTGCGCTCAGCGTGCCGGCGGCAGCACGTTGGCCTGCATCGTCTGCGTGCTCGTGGTCGTGATGGGTTTGATCCCGCCCAGCTCGGTATCGAGAATACACAGGACGCTCGAAGTACGGTCCCGTGCTCGAGGGCATCGAAGCCGGCCTTTGACACGACCACCGCCGACTTCGTCTGCAGATCGTACACCGCAATCTTAAAGCTGCCTCCGTCGCGCACGGTGCAGGCGATCTTGTTCGGGTTACCTACGCTCCACTCCGGCTCAGCCGAATAGGAGTAGCCCGTGGTGAGCCGTTGCGGCGCGCCACCGGAGGCCGACATCACATAGAGCTGCGGTCCCGGTTCCATCGAAAATACGATGCGGCTTCCATCGGGCGACCACGCAGGCGAAGACTTCACCGAATCGGAGCGCGTCTTCCGCTGCGCATTCAAAGGCCGCTGGGCGTTGGCCACCCACACATCCGAGGTGCCATCGCCGCAAATCATCGTGACCTGCTGACCGCTAGGGCTGAAACGCGCGCCCATGTTGGTGCCCTTGAAGGAGGCAAATGTATCCTTCCGACCTGAAACCGGATCGACGGTGAAGATATCCGGAGCGCCCGATTTGAAAAAGCTGGTGTAGATGATGCGACGTCCGTCGGGAGACCAGCGCGGCATCATCGTCAGTGCGTTCTGCCTCGTCACGTCGCTCGCCTCACCGAGAAAGAGGTCGGAGACGTAGACATCGCCTTTGTTTCCAGCCCGCTGGACGATGAAAGTGAGCTTCGAGGCGAAAAAGCCTTTGAGCCCGAGCCCATTCGTTGCTTCCACGGCTACGTCCGCCGCTCGAAGCAGTGCGTGACGCGCACTGGTGCCCGCGACCGTCTGCGAGATAACAGGCGTCCCAGCCGCCCCCTTGGTGACATCGACCCTGACCTGAGTGGGTGCGACGGACGTGAAACGGATATCGTAACTAAATCCGCTCCCGATGAGTTTGTATTTTCCGTGAGTGCCAAAAGCCATCACAGCCAGCTTCTGCATTTCCGGCGAGCTGGACGTGATCCTCACGCCAATCTCCGCAGAGGGTTTGACCTTCACTATGCCCAAATCCTTGACCGGTTGAGCCGCCTGAACAGCGAGCGCCGAGAGTCCCAGCGCCGCGATGAGAATGAAACGTGAACGAGGAAGAAAGTGCATGTTCGATTTTCTCCGCAGGTGTTTTGCGCGGAGTAGGCATTTCTATTTGCTCCGGTTCGGACCATAACAACTCTTATTTGCTCACAATCGCATCCACACCGTGACGTCTGACGAAATCAAGGACCGCCTCAAGCAAGTGAAGTATCCCGGCTTCAGCCGCGACATCGTGTCGTTTGGGCTGGTCCGCTCCGCCGGATTTTTCGACGGCACCGTGAAGGTCGCGCTCGCGCTCACGAGCAACGACCCGAAAACGCCGCTGCAACTTAAGTCCGAAGTCGAGGCCGCGCTGCGCGGTGCGCCCGGCGTGAAAGACATCCTCGTCGAGATCGCCGTCTCTCCCGCCAAAGCCCCTCCCGCCGCGGCCAATGCCTCCGCCGTCGGCGGTGGCAATATCGTCGGCAACGCCGCTGCGCCGAAGAAGATCAAGCACGCCATCGCCATCGCCTCGGGCAAGGGCGGCGTGGGCAAGAGCACCTTTGCGGTCAATCTCGCGTGCGCGCTCGCGCAGGTGCTCACCGCCGCGGGCCGCCCCGGCCGCGTGGGCCTGATGGATTGCGATATCTACGGCCCCAGCGTGCCGCTCATGATGGGCCTGCAGGGCCGCCCCGAGGTCGAGGGCGAGGGCCAGGAAGCGATGCTCATCCCGATGGAGCGCCACGGCGTGAAAGTCATGAGCATGGGCTTCCTCGTCGACGACAACACGCCGGTGGTCTGGCGCGGTCCGATGATCATGAAGACCATCCAGCAATTCGTCCAAAACGTGAAGTGGGGCGAGCTGGACATCCTGCTCGTCGACCTTCCGCCCGGCACCGGCGACGCGCAGCTCTCCCTCGTGCAGACGATGCCGCTCGATGGCGCGGTGATCGTCACCACACCGCAGGCCGCCGCGACCAATGTTGCGCGCAAGGGCGGCCTGATGTTTCAAAAGGTGAACGTGCCGCTCCTCGGCGTGGCGGAAAACATGAGCTACTTCGTCGACCCCGCGGGCAACAAGCACACGCTCTTCGGCTCGGGCGGCGGCATCATCGCCGCGGAGAAGCTCGGCACCACGCTGCTCGGCCAGGTGCCGCTGATTCCCGAGATCCGCGCGGGTGGCGACAGCGGGATGCCGATCGTCGTTTCCGCGCCTGAAAGCGTGGCGGGCGTGATCTTCCGCGAGATCGGCGAGACGCTCCTCGCCCGGGCAAAAACACCCTCAATTCCCCGGCCGTAACGCGGAATTTACCTCATGCCGGATGGTGATGCAGCCTGATCGCTTGGATGAGACGGGCTTAGGAAAAATTGCAGGCATTGACAGTCCGCGAGCCCTCGCTCTCTTTTGTAACGCTTCATGACTCACCCAGCTCAAGAGCCATCGACTTCCCGAGAGTTCGTGAAACAGTCCAGTCTGTATCAGGAGTTTCTCGCGGAGCGCGAAGAGATCCTGAAACACAAGTGGCTCGAGTCGGAGCGGCTGGGGTACGACATTGGCTTCGAACGTGCGCTTCTCGATTGGATCCGGAAGCATCGCGAGAGCTGGCGGGCGGCCCGTCGTCAGCATCAGAGCACGGTTGCCGGCCAGACGACCGTACCCTTTCCGAACGCCGAGAAGAAGAGCGGCTGAGCGAAAGCGGCGGCCCCGGAGTCCCTTTACTCCGAATCCTAAAAAGAAAAAAAGCCGGGACATCGCCCGGCTTTCTTGTTTCCAACAGCTGCGAAATCGCAGCGGGAAAGAGACTTACTTGATCTCCTTGTGGAGCGTGTGCCGCTTCAGGTGCGGGTTGTACTTCTTCTTCTCGATACGCTCCGTGACGGTCTTCTTGTTACGGAAGGTGAGGTAACGCGACGCCGGTTTGCCCTCTTTCTTGGCCTCCGTGCACTCAAGGGTGACTTGTTCTTGCATGTGTTAAATGGATTGAAGGGTCAGAGCAAAGGCTCGCGGGCCTCTGGTGCAACACCAATCTGGACGCCCCCGCGGACCTATTTCCCGTCGGCAGGGCGCACGCCAGGGACGGTGACCTTCTTCGGGCGGCTGAAGGTCTCGTCGGTGAGCGGGGGATTCGGGTCGATCCGGGCGATTTTGGTCTGCTGCGAGGGTTTGCCGTCGACCGCCACCGTGATGAGGTGCGGCAGGAGCACGCCCTCCACCGGCCTAAAGTCCTCATAATGGGTGGTTACCTCCATTTTTCGACCACCGGCCGTGGTCCGCTGGTCGATGCGCGCCACGATGAAAAAGGTCTGCTCATCCAGCAGCACGGCATAGGTCTCCTGCAGCTTCCGCGTGACAAGGATGCGGATCAGTTTCCGGCCTTTCTGCTCCAACTCGCCCGCGTACTCCAGGATGAAGCCGCGCTTTTCCGCGCCGACCAGAGGATCGTCGAACTCCGCGTCGGCGACAAAGGTCTTCGCCGTCGCATCGGCCATGAGGCGATACTGCGGCGGCCACGTGCCGGTATCGAATTCCCAAGCCGGCTCGTCGCCATCGAACCCCTGCACAAGCGTCCGCCCCTTGGCCTCGGTTTCGAGCCGAATCTTCGCCGGGCGCGCCGCCGTGAGCGTAAACCGTACCGGCGGCTTGCCCGCGATGCCGGAAAGCCCCGTCGCGCGCAGCGAGGTGAGCTTCTCGATCCGCTTCATCCCGCCGATCGCCTCGATGTGAATCTTGGCCAGCTCCGCCACCTGATCTGCGCGTACCGCCCCAACCAGCGAGACCAACGCGAGCAAAAGAAACACAAAACGCATGCCCCACCCTCACACGCCCCGCCCAGCCACGACAAGCCTTCGTCCGCGCAGCCAAGATTTTACGGAGCATAGGGCACAAGCCACGGGCGGTCACCGAAATGCAAGGGTGCGCGGAGCGCACTTTTCCATCCTGCCTCCGTCTTCCCCTTTCGCTGGCTCCGGTTTTGCTCTAGACTCCAAGCTCCCACCTCGAAACAACGACGACACCCGCGTGGCCGAATTCACCCGAATCCTTTCCGACATCCACTACGGCGACCGCGCCACGCACGTCGAACAGCTCGCCCAGCTCCGTCCGCTCCTCGAAGGCGTTTCGCACCTGGTGCTCAACGGCGATACGGTCGATACCCGGCCCGGGCCCAATCCCGCGTACACCGCGGCGTGCCGTGCGGAGATCCACGATTTTTTCCCGCGCCACATCCCGCGTACGACTTATCTCACGGGCAACCATGACGCGGATTTTTCCGACGTACATTTCCTCGATCTCGCCGCCGGCGAGGTGTTCGTGACGCACGGCGATATCTTCTTCGATAACATCGTGCCGTGGAGCGCCGACGCCCGGATCGTGGAGCGGCTGATCGCGGCGGAGCTGAGCACGCTCCCCTTCGATCCCCGCGCTGATCTTGCAGAGCATCTTGCTCTCTTCCGCCGTGTCGCGCTGAAGATTCCCCAGCGCCACCAGTCCGAGCGCAATCGGCTCAAGTACCTGATCAGTTTTCTCCTCGAGACCGTGTGGCCGCCCCTGCGTGTGTTTCGTATCCTCGCTGCGTGGCGCAACGCCCCGAGCTATGCCGCTGCAGTCACCCAGCGTCACCGCCCCCGCGCGAAATTTGTCATCAGCGGCCACACCCACCGCGCCGGGCTTTGGCAGATGCCCTCGGGCCTCACCGTCATCAATACCGGCTGCTACTGCACGCCGCTCCGTGCGACCGCGGTCGACCTCACGCCCGGGCGCCTTGTGGTACGCGAGGTCGCTACGGGCGGGCGCGAATTCCTCCTCGGCGCCACCCTGGCGGAGTTTCCACTCGCCGCCCCGTGAAGGTTGGGCGAGACTGGCGCCCATAACATGAGCATCGAGTTTGGCTGGTGGAATAAAGACGAAGAGGGCCGCAAGTATCAGGTCAGCGCCATCGTGCACGGCGGCAATATCGAGTGGACCCGCCACCAAGGGCATCACACGTCGTGGGAGCCGCACATCCCCAACGACGACGACCGCGCCCGCCTCGTGTACGAGGCCGAGAAACGCGTCCCGCGGCGGCTCATTTCCCAGAAGCAATTCGACGAAATCAAGCGCCTCAGTGTAAACGAAGGCGCCGGCCACATCTCCGGCCGCCGCGCGCGCTTCTCGCCCGAGCTGTAGAGCCGGAGCGACGTCGCAACGCAGGAGCGCGGACCTTCAGCTCGCGCTCCGAGAGTAGTAGGCGAGGTTCCAAATCCGAAAAGCCCCAACGGGGCGTAAGTCGATAGCCAGGGCAACGTCCTGGGTTTCAAGATGAAAAAAACAAGAGCCCTGAAGGGGCGATACTCCGCCCTTCGGGTGCCGCCCCTTCAGGGCG
>JAZKEV010000008.1:20505-22547 GCA_040386765.1 Verrucomicrobiota bacterium
ACCCAGGGCGTTGCCCTGGGCTATCTACTTTCGCTCCTTCGGAGCTCTCGATCTCCCGATCCAAGGCGGGGTAAAACCCCGTTCTACTTTCGATCAAACCACCAACCCGCCATCAAACCGCCTTCAACCGCTCAGTGACCATCGGCCAGAGTAGTTTGAACGACGGGCAAAAATCCTCCGGTTTCCTTGCCACTCGCGCGGTAACCTCCGGCAGGGCAACCCATTCGCCGTATTGGACCTCCACCGGATCGACCGTGATCGGCCCATCGTAGCGCAGCTGGTAAACCCAGACAAACTCCCAGCCCGTCTGCTCGCAGGCCTCGATCCGGAACCACCGCACCGGGAGGGCCTCCGGCGTCACCACCACGCCGATTTCCTCGCCCAGCTCACGCGCGGCCGAGGCATCGTAGTCCTCGCCGGCATCGACGTGGCCCGAGCACGAGGAGTCCCAAAGCCCCGGCGACATGTCCTTCAGCATGGACCGTTTTTGCAGGAAAACCTGCCCCGCCGCATTGAAAACCAGGATATGCACCGCCCGATGCCACCACCCGTTGGCATGCACATCGCGCCGCAATTCCCGGCGGAGCGGCTCGTCGCGTTCGTTCACCACATCGAACCACTCCTCGCCCGCGGCCTTTACATTGGTGTTCATTCGTGTCCATTCGTGTCCCTTCAACGCCCGAAAGCCATGCCGAAAATCGAGGTCAATGTCGTCGCCGAGATTCTGAAAAAGAATGAGATTTCCCCTGCCATCCTGCGGCGGGTGATCGAGGAAATGAACCTCGCTGCCCAACCCGAAGGCGGCGACGAGGAGAAGCCACCTGCAGTGAAGAAACAGTTCGTGATCCTCCTGAGCGACCCCGAGGGCAAGATGCCCAAGAACGATTTCGTGGGCTGGGTGCTGCAGATCCCGGAAAACGAGAGCGTCGCCACCACGCAGGAGCGCATCTGCCGCGGCGCCTACGACTTCAACGCCTCGAAGAAAGGCCGCCTCCTCCCCGTGAAGACCATCGGCGAAGCCATCGAAAACGTCGCCACGAAGTATTTCAAGGAAGCCGAGGTCTGGGTGAAGACCAAGAACCCTGTCCTCGTCCTCAAAACCGACAACGAGATCCCGAAGGACGAACAGAGTAAGAAGAAGAAGTCGAACGACGAAGACGACGACGAGTGAGGTAATGGCAGCCGACCGGCCGCCATTTGGCAGAAGGCGCCTGCGTTCAATCGCACGGCGTTCGCACCGTATTCCTCTGTTCGTAGTTCCGCCTTTAGGCGGAAGGTTTGGACGCGAGTGCGCTCGGATTCCGCCTGAAGGCGGAACTACGAACCCGACCGCGAACGAACTTGAAAAGGCGGACGGGCTTTAAGCCGGCTACGGTGTCGGCTTCACCTTCAGGCGCACCTCGTACAGCCGCGGCCACTTTTTCCCGGTTACAATCAACCGGTCGCTCGCGGCATCGTACGCGATTCCGTTCAGCACATCGGTATCCTGCGCCCGCTCGTGCGCGGGCAGCAGCCCGGAAAAATCCACGATCCCCCGCACGATGCCGGTCGCGGGATCGATCCGCATCACGTGGTCGGTCTGCCACACGTTCGCAAAGATTTCACCTTGGATGAACTCGATCTCGTTCAAGTGCGGCACCGGTTTGCCCGCCGCCGTCACTTCGATCGTCTTGGTCACCGCGAACGTCGTGGGATCCAGAAACCGGATACGCGCCGTGCCATCGCTCAGGATCAGCGAGTGTCCATCCGTGGTGAGCCCCCACCCTTCGCCCTCGTAGGCAAATTCCTTCTGCAGCTGGAAGGTATCGGCGTCGTAGATGAAGCCTTTTTTGTTTTGCCACGTGAGCTGGTAGGCGCGGTCGCCGAGCACCGTCGCGCCCTCGGCGAAATACGCTGCCGGCACGTCCACTCGTTTCCGCACCTTGCCGGTTTCGAGCTCCAGTTCGCGCAGACTGGATTGGCCGTTAAGCCCCGTGCTCTCGATCAGGCTGCCGCGATAAAACACCAAGCCCTGCGTGAAAGCCCCGCGGTCGTGCGGCCAG
>JAZKEV010000009.1:0-2286 GCA_040386765.1 Verrucomicrobiota bacterium
CAACGCTCCCACGAATACCCGCTCCGTCAAAGTCCGCGAGATGCCGATCGATCTCTGCCAGTTCATCAAGTTTGGCGGGCTCGCGGGGAGCGGCGGCGAGGCCAAGCAACTCGTGGCGGAGGGCAGCGTGCACCTCAACGGCGTCGTTGAGCTGCAAAAGCGCAAGAAGCTCGCGGTGGGGGATCGCGTGACGGTCAACGGGCAGACGATTGTGGTCGAGCTGGGGTGAGGTGTGGGTGGAGGTCTTGCCGCGGGGTGTTCCGGTCGCGGCGTAAAGCCGCTCCTACAATAAGACCTCTGACTGAGCGCGTCCGAGCTGTCGCGCTTTGGGGAGCGAACACGTCAACGGGAGAGCGCGTGTGCGGCGCGACGGCTCACCGGGGACGGTTCGCCCTACCTTCGGAAAGTCAGCCTAGGATCAGAAATTCAGCTTGGCGCTCAGGCTGTAGTTGCGGGGCATCTGGTACCAGAAGTCGCGGGGGGTGCTGATGCGGGAGGGGTTGGTGACGTCGCCGCCGGGCGGGCGGGCGATGGTGTTGAAGTAGTGGGGCTCGTGCTCGTCGAGGAGGTTTTCGATGCGCAGGGTGAGGGTGATCGGATATTTTTTCATCGCGCGCCAGCTGTAGCCGATGGTGGCGGTGGCGACGGTGTAGCTGGCGGAGTAGATGGGGGTAAAGGCATCGACCGTGGGGTCGTCGATGGCGACGGCGGGGTTGGCGGGGTTCACGATGCTATCGGGGCCGCGGTTGCCGATCAGGATCGGGCCGCGGTAGCGGGCGCCGCCGCCGAGGCGCAGGCCTTTCAGGCGACCTGCGGTGAAGGTGTAGTCGGCGTAGATATTTAAGGAGCGCGTACGCTGCACGATCTGCTTTTCGGGCACGATGCCGAGGCGGCTGTTGACCATCGAATTCCAGTTGCTGATCGCGGTATTCACATCGGGCGAGCGCTGGTCGATGGGGATGGCGGTATTGAGCGAGGCAAGGTTGGCGGCATTCACCGTGGCGCCGGCGTCGATCACGATCTGGCGGAGGACGGCGAAATTGTCGTCGATATACTTGGCGGTGAACTCGCTGGCATTGGTGGCATCGGCGCGGGCGATGGCGAAATTGACCGAGAGGCGGAGCGACTTGGTGAGGTTGGCGACGGCCTCGATCTCGTAGCCATCGGCCTCGAGCTGGCGGCGATCCTGGATGAAGGCGGGTGGCACGGGCATGAGGCCGCGGGTATTGGTGCCGCCTTCGGTGAAGTCGCCGACGGCATTCGCGCCGATGATGGCATTGAAGACGGCGCCGGAGACCGGGCCGCTCGAGGGCTGGTTGTTCTGCTTCGTCATGTAGCGGTTCAGGCTGAGCCGCATCTTCTGATCGAAGAGATTGAAGCGCAGGCCGAAGTCGACGCCTTCGGAGACGGTGGCGGCCAGCACCTCGTTGAAGATCGTGGTATTGGGCGGCGGGATGGTGAAGGTCTGCGCGTAGTTGCCGTACACGCTCATCCACGGGAAGAGGTGAAAGACGCTGCCGCCGGAGTAGGTGACCTGCTGATCCTCGATGCGGGGGAAGTTGTAATCATCCTGGAAGCGATCGCCGGAATATTGGGCGAGGCGATTGCCGAGGGCGTCGCGCGGGCGGGCGGTGGCGGGCGCGGCGGGGCCGGTGGCCTGGCCCTGCGCATTCTTCGGAGTGTAGGTGAGCCCCTCGTAATCGGAGGGCGCGGCGGGTTTGTAGATGACGGTCGAGCCATTCCAATCGGTGGGGTAGTCGCCGTAGTTGGAGTTGTAAGCGAAATTATTGGTGTAGGCGTCGAAGCGCACGGCGCCGAGGAGGATGAGCCGCTTGTTGAAGAAGCGGGCGTTGGTGGCGGCGAGGGCGTACTGGTACTTCTGGTCGCCGAGCGAATTGATCGCCGGCTGATTCTGCATGGGCTGGTAGGCGAGGGCGACCTCGCGGCTGGTGCCGAGGACGGGATCGACGAGATTGACCTTGCTCAGCTCCGGCATCGGGCGGCTCTGCTGATTCCAATAGTAGCGGTAGCGAACGGGATTGGCGAAGGGCCAGCGGCGCGGATCGGGATCGGTGAGCGCATTCAGCTGCATGAAGCGCGCGACGGTGCGCTGATTATTGATGCCGCCGAGCACGTTGAACTTGAAGTCGCCGATGGAGGTATCCTTCACCCACGCGCCGGCGAAGCGGAGATTGTAGAAGGTGTAGTGGCGGATCTGCCGCGAGCGGCCGCCCTCGCTGTAAGGCACGAGGAAATTGGGATTCGCCGCGCCATTGGGCAGGTTGC
>JAZKEV010000009.1:2296-3128 GCA_040386765.1 Verrucomicrobiota bacterium
GCAGGTTGCGGTTGATGTCGATCAGCGTGTTCGTGAGACCGTTGCTGAGCGTGTACTCGGCGTAGCGGTAGCTCTCGTTGGCATCACCCGCGAGTTCGAAGAAGAGCGAGTTGCCGATGGAGTGGTTGAAGTAGAGCGTCGCATCCTTGAAGCGCTGCCAGAAGCTGGGGCCGTCAAACGACTGCGTGAACTCGCGGCCCGGAAAGCGGAACTGGGAGCCGGCGGTCGCGCGGTCGAAGCGGTTGTCGGGCAGATTCAGGGCCTCGAGGATATTGCTGCCCGAGGCATTGGGCGCGCCGCCGACGTAGAGGCGGCCGCCGATGGGCACCTGGTTATTGGCGCCGGCGCCGAGGGTGATGGCGGAGTTCTGGTAATTCATCACGCCGTCGAAGCCGGAGGCGGGGGCGTAGACGTAGTAGCCGGCGGTGGCATTGCGCGCGATGCCGACGGCGTTGGCGTTGGCGGGCGTGGCGGTGAGAGGCGCGCTAAAGGTCGTGGTGCCATCCCAGCCGGCGAAGCTGTCATTGATATTTGAATACGAGGCCATGCGGCGGCTCTCGCCGTACTCACCCTCGAGGCGGATCTCGGTCGACGGGCCCACGCGGAGGGTGCCGGTGAGCGAGATGGCCTTGATCTTGGAGAAATCGCGGTCGCGCCAGCCCCTGGCATCCTGCCACACGCCGTTGGCGCGGACGGCGGCCTTGCGGCCGAGGGGCTGGTTGATGTCGACGGTGGCGCGGTAGTTTTCCCACGAGCCGACGGTGGTGACGAGCTCGCGCGTGGCGCGGTCGAAGCGCGCCTGCTTGGTGACGACGTTAGCGGAGCCGCCGAG
>JAZKEV010000009.1:3138-18165 GCA_040386765.1 Verrucomicrobiota bacterium
TGGAATTGGGGCCGCGCGAGAAGTCGAAGCGATCGAGATTGTAGCTGTCGAAATTGACGCCGAACGGGAAGAAATTGCGCTGCGGCGTGCCGGCGGTGACGCCGCGGCTGGTGGTCACGAGGTTGTTCACCTGGCTGCCTTGCAGGGCGCCGTTGTCGTTGTTCGCGTTGGTGTTCACCGTCCACTCGATCGCGGTGGCGAGGTTGGTGATGTTGAGGGCTTCGATGAATTCGCGCGTGAGCACCGAGTACGCGGCGGGCGTATCGGCGAGATCGGTGGCGAGGCGGCCACCGGCGAGAGAGCTGGCGGCGACGAAGCCGTTGTCGCGCGTGGTATTGACCGTGAGAGGCGATAGGGTGATCGGCTTTTCCGATTCCTCCTCAGGGCGAGTGCTGCTGGTGCCGGGGGCGGTTTGGGCGGAGAGGAGGGAGGCCGTGTAGAGGAGGCCGAGCACAGCCGCGGAGGGCGGGACGGAGAGGAGGCGGGGGAAAATTTTCATGGGGTAAGGAAACGCCGGCCGGGGTAGCCGCAGAGGGGTAACAAAGGAAGCTGATGGGCAGAATCGTGCGATTTGTCGAATGGGCAACGCTCTGCTTGTATCCGGCAACATGCCCTGCATGAGGAGCCGAGCCGCGATAGATTCTCGGCAACGGTGTGCCGCTACAAAGCGATCATGAAGAAGCGCGGTGTGCTATCGGCCGCCTGAATTGTGCGCCGGCGAACATTCTAACCCTTATCGGCAGCCGGCGTGGGGTCACCGTCAAAGGCAAGAAGCCGCTTTCTCCTCGCTGCGTTTCTGATCGCTCTTCCGAAGTCGTCCTTGGAGTTCGCTCGCCGCGCCGCCTCGGTGCTGAACGCGCTGGCGTCATCGTCGAATGAAAATAGTGACTTCATTTCTTCGCTGAGCCGATTCGGAAATGTAGCGCTGAGCATTCGCTGCATGTCTCGTACAGCCTCTAGCGTTTCACCGATCATCTGGGAATCGGTCTTCACCGGGCCGGTGAGCTTTTCAGGGTGGGCTTTTAGGATGGCTTCAAAACGGGTCGTGAAGTCACCCCAAAATTTTTCGAAAGCGGCCCGCACGCGATTTTCAGCGACTTGGCTCTCCTTTGGCTGGAACGAATTGAGATCTTTGACCAGCCGCCACATATCATCTTTTTCCACGGCGGTAGCCTGAAACATAGTGAGCGGATGGCCGAGGTCGGTCTTTTCGAGATCGATAACCAGTGTGCAAACCCGATTAGCCGAGAGGCCCTTGGCGAGCGCTCCCGCTTCAAACATGATCCAAGGTGCCACCCGGTTCTGCTTCGTGACGCACACGATGCCGGCGGCGGCCTCGTTGAGTTGGGAGCTTACTTCAGCGAGCCACTGGGTTCCTTTGCCGATATCGACCGAGTACCAAGGCTGAAGCGACTGGATGACATTGGGGAGCCACTCGTTGAGCAGCTCGGCAACGGCACGGGCGCGGGGTCCTGATTGACTAAGAAAGACTTTCATCCGCTCCGGGATGACAGTTTCTCGAAGCGGAGCAAGTACCCGTCCCGGCGGGTCAGGAGACGGAGTTTTGCGCTAGAGGGTGTGCCGGCGAACAATCAGCGGGTACCCAACATCTCTCTCAGCTTACGAAAGGTCGTCCTATCGGTCGTACCCAGCACGGCGACGCCAAAATCTTGGTGCGCGATTCCTATATAACAACACACGCCGCCGCTCTCCAGCGAGTTGCACCTTAGCGTCATGCCGGCAGCAACTTCTACGCTGACTTCGCGGCCAATGAGTCCCGGCAGCTCATTGTAGGTCGTCTCCACCAGACGCGTTGTCACATCGATCTGCTTTGCATCTGGAATCGGAATCGCAACCAGCTCGCGGCGGGTGGCGATTCCGTCTTTGATGAAGGTTCCGGTGACGTAGAGATCTCTCGTTGGATCCATTGAGACGGAGGTCCAATTCGACGGTGGGAGGCTCGAGTCGGGGATAAGTTGTTTGCTCGTCGCGGAGTGGAGATCCAAAGAGCCATTGTCGAATGGTACGGATTTGACGGCGGGTAGGCGAAGAAGCACCCGGGGAAGCTGTGAGGCAGAGTTTGGAGTAGCCATAGGTTGAGGTTGGAGCCGCAATGAGGACCGTTCTCGCCTTTGCGCAAGTCCAGTATTTGCAGCCGCTGTCCGCGCGATGCTCGTCCACCGCAAAACCACGATGGCGAGCTTCCGGGGGGGCTCCTGTGCCAATGAGCCGCGACGGGGTGCTTTAGGGCGGTCGCGGCCGCGCCATCACGCACATAGGCGAGCCCTTCAGCAGCTCGGTCTGCGGAAATTTCAGATGACGCGAGTTTAGGATGGACCTCGGTGTGGACTGAAGAAGCGTCGCGAAGTTACGACAATGGCGCATACGTTTGAGAAACTCATTCTTGATTACTGCGAGAAACACGCGATTGCGGTCCCGGCTGGATTTGGGCGCAATACACCCTGTCGCTACGCAGTGGTGCGGACGGATCAGGTTCCGCCAAAGCTCGTCGCTCGGACGTGGTTCAAACAGGAGGACGTCGCTTACTATTTCGAGCACGTCCTCATTCCTCAGGTCGGGGGCGAAGTGGCTGCCTCTATCCCTATCCTTGATTTCAAAGAAGGGAGGCGCTTGCGCTTCACTGGATCAAGTCGCTTGGCGTCCGAAGGGGATTTCAGTTTGGACGAGCCGAAGGCTTAAGTTGGGTTGGGCGGAGTACGATGCTCTGAGAATCGAGGGATGGTGGCTCTAGAAGTGGCTGGTGCTAGCCGCCACTTCTTTGTTCACTCCGGTCGCGCTGTGTCTACCCACCCCACCATGTCTCACTTCACGTCGTTCGTTTCCCGCCGCCAATTTTGCGCCTTAGTCTGCCTCGGGCTCGCGGTCGCGGGCTTGCAGGCGACAGCCGCCACGCCGGGCGTGCAGCGGTCGGTCTTTGGCCGGACGCCGGAGGGGGTGGAGGTTGAGGCGTATACGCTGACGAACAAGCAGGGGGCTTCGGCCAAGATCATCACGTATGGGGCGATTGTCGCCGATCTGCGGATGCCGGATCGGAAGGGGGAGCTGGGGCCGGTGGTGCGCGAGATTGCGGTTTCGGAGCAGGGGTTTCAGAAGGGGTTTGCGCAATCGGCGGCGGTGTTCGGGCGGGTGGCCAATCGCATCGCGGGGGCGAAGTTCACGCTCGATGGGCGCGAGTACGCGGTGACGGCCAATGCGGGCAAACACCACATCCATGGCGGGAAGATGAACTTCAGCCGCGTGGTGTGGAAGGCCGCGCCGCCGCGCTCCGGGGGGCAGCCGGCGGTGGAGCTCTCGTATCGCTCGCCGGACGGCGAGGAGGGTTTTCCGGGCAACCTCACCGCGCTCATCACCTATACGCTGACGGACGATAATGTGCTGCGGATCGACTACCGGGCGACGACCGACAAGCCCACGCCGATCAATCTCACCAATCACGCCTTCTTCAATCTCGCGGGCAGCGGCGATGTGCTCGACCTGCAGCTCACGCTCGCGGCCGATCGCTACACGGCGGCCGATGCGGATCTCATCCCTTCGGGAAAGCTAGAGCCGGTGCGCGGGACGCCGCTCGACTTCACGAGCGCGCAGCCGCTCGGGGCGCGGGTGGACAAGCTCGGCGGCTCGAAGCGCTACGATAACAACTTTGTGCTCAACCGTGCCGCGGGTGCGACGGGCCTCGCTTTTGCGGCACGGGCGCACGAGCCGCGCACGGGGCGGACGATGGAGGTGTGGACGACGGAGCCCGGCGTGCAGCTCTTCACGAGCCTGCTCCATGCGGAGGGCGCGAAGGATCGCTTTGGCTTCTTCTGCCTGGAGACCCAGCACTTTCCCGATTCGGTGAATCACCCGGAGTTTCCCAACACCATCCTCCGGCCTGGCGAGACGTTTCGCTCCACGACGGAGTTCAGGTTTTCGGCGAAGTGATAGCGCGGGCGGGATCCTCATGCGCGCTAGAGCAGAGGCGCGTTAGAGTGCGGGCGCGCAGCGAAGAATCCACGGGTTCGAGTCCCATGCGCCTTCGCACGCGTGGATTCTTCGCTGCGCTCAGAATGACAGAGGTAGGAGCAAAACGGGGAGATTTGGACCGGGCTAAGCGAAAGGAATGCGTTCGGCTTCTCCCGGTTCACTTCGCTTCTTCCGAGTTTTTGGGCAAAACTTCTTCAACGGTTTTGCCGAGGTCAGCCCACCGCCTGTCGTCAATAAAAACGGTGGCTCCGCTGCGGAGCGCCTCACCTTCGACTTGCGCCGGGCCGATTGAAACGAGGGGAATGCGAGCATCGGTCCGGCGAATGGTTTGGAGCACTTCCAAGCCTGTGCCGTCAAGGGCTGCTTGATTCACGACGATGGCATCAATCGATGCATGGCCCAATACGTCGAGCGCCTCCGCTCCACTGGGGGCTTCCACTACCACGCATCCTTGGAATTTCTGCTCAAGCTTCCGCCGGTAGAGGGACCGGAGGTCGTCGTCCTTCTCGACCACGATAAAACTCCGATTTTTCATGCGCGCTTGGACAGCGACTTGCCGGGTGCGTTCTCGGGTATCGGTGGGGCTGTTTTCCGGGCACCCACTCATCCCTGCCTTTGCGGAGGCTACGGCGACATATAGGCGCGGAGGGATAGAACCACGAAACACACGAACTACACGAAAGTCAGACTACGCCCTTTTCGATGGGCCTTAGGCACGTGGGTATGAGAAAATAAAAAAAAGCGCCGCGAGAAGGCGGCGCTCGGAGGCGGCGGTCGGTCGGACCGTCCGGTTGGCGTGGGCGAAGGACGGCTCCTTGAGGAAGCCGTCACTGGCGCGGACGCTACTCTTAGTACAGCTCCTCGGACTTGAAGAAGCGGGCGAGCTCGGCCTTGGCGTTGTCGACGCTGTCGGAGGCGTGGACGACGTTCTTCATCATCTCGGTGCCGAAGTCGCCGCGGAGGGTGCCTTTCGGGGCCTTGCGGGAATCGGTCGGACCGAGGAGATCGCGGACGCGCTGGACGATGTTCTCGCCCTGGAGCGCGACCATCACCACGGGACGGGAGCTCATGAAAGCCTCGATCTCGGGGTAAAACGGTTTGCTCGCGACGTGCGCGTAGTGCTCGCGCAGGAGCGCCGGGCTGAGGCGCGACATTTTGCAGCCCACGATATCGAAGCCCTCGGCTTCAAACCGACTCAAGATGGTACCCACCAGGCGCTTTTCCATAGCGTCCGGCTTACAAATGATGAACGTTCTCTCCATATAGAACTGACCAACGTAGCCCTCCCTCTGCGTTTGAAAAGCCTAGACTTGGTGCGAGCGCAAATGGGGGATCGGTGTCTCAATATGCACGGTGACGTCGGGACGGGCTGGCCGTGCCTTCACGTCCTAATTACGGCTCGAAATAGCGCTCGCGGGCGGGGACTTGCAGGAGGTCGCGAGCGGGGAGAATGCAAGCGGTTAGCTGTCCGCCGAGGACGCAGGCGGTGTCGATTCCGAGGGACCAGCGGGTGCGGATGGGTTCGGGCCGGGGGGTGTGGCCGTAAATGATGAAGGGGGCGGCCTTCCACAACTCGGACCAGTGGGGGTGGTCGGGGAAATCGGAGCGCTTGTGGGGCTCGCCGTCGGGGCCGATCACCTGGATGCGGGTGACGATGCGCGCGGGTTGGGAGCGCCAGGGCCGGCCGGGGAGGAAGCCGGCGTGGACGAGGACGGTCTGCATCTCGGGGACGCTGTAGGTGAGGGGCATCGTGGCGAGGTATGCCCAGTCCTTGGCGTTGAGTTGCTTGAGGGTCTCGTAATCGGACTTCTTGAGGTGGGTGGGGTCGCCGGTGCGGCGGTAGTTGAGGAGGCGCAGCTCGTGGTTTCCGAGCAGCGAGCGGTGGGCGTAGCGGCGGGCGAGCTCGAGCACCCGGGCGCTGTCGGGGCCGCGGTTCACGAGGTCGCCGAGGAGGATGAGCCGGTCGTCCTTGGTGAGCTTCAACTTTTCGATCATCGTCTCCAATTCGTCGGCGCAGCCGTGCACATCGCCGACGGCGATGACTCGACCTTTGGCGTGCGACGTGGGACGACCGGGCATCGACGGACGACGGTGTGGAAGCGGCGGCGGGCTTCGAGGGGAAATGTTCGCCGTAACCGTATCTTCACCTTTCCGACACCCCTGGCCCGAGGAAGAGGGGCTAAAATGTAACATTTGGCGGGTTGCAGGAGCCGTGCGGAGAGCGTAACCCGGACTGCTCCCATACTGTCCCGACGCCATGAAAAAGAAGCTCAAAACCCCCGAACCCGACATCAACGATACCGTGCTCAAGCAGGCGGAGAGGGAGGCAGCGCGGGCGGCGGAGACGGCCCAAGTCGCGAAGGCTCACGCCAAGAAAGCGAAGAAGGCCTACAAGCAGGCGAAGAAAGCGGCGAAGCAGGCGCGCAAGCAATTGAAGGCTCTTTGGGAGGCGCATACGGCGCCGGTTGAGGAAAAGCCGAAGGCGGCCAAGACGAAGACGAAGCCGAAAGCGCCGGCTAAGGCCGCCAAGGAAGCGTCGGCGGAAAAGCCGAGTGCGGAGGCCAGTCCGGCCGCGGCGGCGGAATCGGCGTGATCGGAGGTTGAGAGAGCGGCGCGTGGCGAAGTGTGCGCTCGGCGCGACCAAATACTGAGCGAAGAGAACGCCCGCGCTGGGATGGCGCGGGCATGATATAGGCAGCGCGAGTTGCCGGGTTATTTAGCAGGCTTGTTACGCCGGCGGGGGTTTCGTCACTTATTCGGTGGGTCTGGTCACGAGGGCGTTGGATAATCGCCTATTATCGGCGAACAGGCGACGTGCACTCCCTGCTGCCCACTCCCATCCTCTGTGTTGCGCGTGCGTCGGTTATCCGGACGAGAGTTCGATCCCGTTGGCTCGAGGCAGGCCTGCGGATCGTGGCTGCGTGCTGGCTGGCGGGCGCGTGCCTCGTGCGCGGCGCGGAGTCGATCAGCTACTGGCGGGGCCTGGGCGGCAGCACCCTTTGGAGCACTCCGGGGAATTGGAGCTTCGGCCAAGTTCCCCTCAACGACGCCAACAACACCACGATCGTCCTCAGTCCCCACATCAGCGCGCTTCTCGCCTACAATGACCTCGTCGACTGGAATATAAATCGTATCTATTTTGTTAATACGCCGGGGATGACGATCGCAGGGCTGCCCTTCAATCTCGGCTCAGGCGGGATTCTCTCGGAGCGCGGAGACCAGACGATCTCCAATAACCTGACCTTCCTGACGAATATGCCCGTCGAGGTCACTCAGGGTAGAGTCGCGCTGAGCGGGATTCTTTCTGAAGCGGTGGCTGGCACCACGTTGACCAAATACGGCGGCGGCCTCCTCATCCTCTCCGGCAACAATACCTTCACGGGCGGTCTCTTCCTGCAAGGCGGCACCGTGATGCTGGAGAACACGGGGGCCATGGGCACCGGGGCGATCCACTTCCATGGTGGTGTACTGCGCGCCAGCGAGGCCAACCCGGTGGACTACTCGAATCGTTTCAGCACGACGGCCAATCAGGCGTATGCGCTCGATACAAACGGGCTGGACCTCGAGGTGGCGACGGCTTTGACGAGCGTGGGCGGCTCTCTGAGCAAGCTGGGAGCCGGCACGCTGACGCTGACCGCTAATAACACCTATGATGGCGGCACCGTCGTCCATGGTGGCACGCTCACGGTTTCTGGCGCGGGGACCTTTGGCAGCGCCACGGGGCCCATCACGTTGACGGGCGGCGCGCTCGATCTCGCGGGACGCTCGATCACGGCGGGACTCGTGACCTTTAACGGCGGCACGCTGCAGAATGGCACCGTCACCGGCACCAGCTACGATGGTCGGAGTGGTCTGGCCCTCGGCAATCTCGGTGGCACGGGTAGCCTGACAAAAACGACGGCGGGCACCCTGACGCTGGCGGGGAGCAACAGCTACACGGGCGGCACTGTGCTCCAAGAGGGTGTGCTCGAGCTGGCCAACGCCGACGCGCTCGGTGCCTCCGGTACGATCAGCTTGGCGGGCGGTACGCTGCGCTTCAGTCCGGATAACACGGCCGACTACTCCGCGCGTTTCAGCACGGCGCCCGGGCAGGGCTATATCTTCGACACCAACAATCAGAGCATCGTGCTGGACTCGGCGCTCACAAGCGTGGGCGGTACGCTGACCAAGCTGGGCGGCGGCACGCTCACGCTGACGGCCACCAACACCTACGATGGCGGCACGACGGTCCGGGCCGGCACGCTCGCGCTCACGGGCAACGGCACTTTGGGCGCTGCCACCGGTCCTCTCGCGGCCTACGATAGTACCATCGACCTCGGCGGGCTTTCCGTAACGACGGGCGCGGTCATCCTCGCCAATGCCACGCTGCAGAATGGCGCGATCACGGCTCCCAGCTACGAAGCATCGAGCGGCAATCTCAGCGCCGCACTCGCTGGCCCGGGAGGCCTGCTCAAGGCCGCCGGGGGCGAAGTCATCCTGACGGGCAACAACACCTATGCGGGCGAAACCGTTATCCGCAGTGGCCAGCTCACGCTCGGCAGCGCCGGAGCGTTGGGTGGCGGCGGCGTGATCCGCTTCGATGGCGGCACGCTCCGCTTTACCGCCAATAACACGAGCGACTACTCCGGGCGTTTTAGCACTGCGGCAAATCAGGCCTACGCCATCGATACCAACGGGCGGGCGGTCACCTTTGCGACGGGGCTCTCCAGCAGCGGCGGTGCGCTGGTGAAGCTCGGCCTCGGCAACCTCACGCTGACAGGGGCCAACAGCTACACCGGCGGCACCTACCTGCGCGGCGGCACGCTGATCCTCGGGAGCGCCGAGGCGCTGCCCGCCACGGGGGCTATTTTTTTTCAAGGCGGTGTGCTCGGCCTGACCGCGGGCATCGGTGACATCTCGCATCGTTTCAGCACGGACTCGAACCAGGCGTATGCCCTCGATACGGGCGGCCAGAACATCACGCTCGCCACGGCGTTCAACAGCTCGGGGGGCTCGCTGCGCAAGACGGGCGAAGGCACTCTCACCCTGAATCTGGCCAACACTTACAGCCGCGGTACCACGGTCGATGGCGGCACGCTCCAGTTGGCCGGAGCGGGCACGCTCGGCTCCGTTTTCGGAAACATTACCATCGGCGGCACCGGCATCCTCGATCTCGGCGGCAAAACGCTTTCCCCCACGGTTCTCACGATGACGGGTGGTGCGCTGCAAAATGGCACGTTGACCGGTTCGGGTTACAGCCTTGAGGGCGGCTCGGTCGGAGCCAACCTGACCGGCACGGGACCGCTATTTAAGCGAGGCAACGGTTCGGTGCTATTGACCGGAAATAATACGCTCAATGGAAACCTCATCATTGAAGGCGGTACGCTGGTGCTGGGGAGCGCGACGGCGCTTCCAATGGGCCTGGTCCTGTTCGAGGGTGGCGCGCTGGGCTTCACCGCCGCCACGGGCGATGTCTCGAGCCGCATCGCCACCGGTAACACCAAAGCGTACGCCTTCGACACTCTTGGGCAGAATGTGACGCTCTCGACCCCGTTCACGGGCACCGGCAGCTCGCTGCGCAAAACCGGCGACGGCGTGCTCACCCTCAGCGGTACCAACACCTACACCGGCGCGACTATTCTCCAAGGAGGAGTGCTTGCCCTGGCCAGCCCCAGCGCGCTCCCGGCCAACACGCCGCTGCAGTTCTCGGGCGGCATGCTGCGGCTCGCCGGGACCCAGGACCTCTCCAGCCGCTTCAGCAACGCGGACAACCAGGCGTACGCGATCGATACCAACGGCTACGATGTCACCTTCTCTTCCCTCCTCAAAAGCTCCGGTGGCTCACTCCTGAAGACCGGCGCGGGCACGCTCACCCTGAACGCCTTCAATACCTATACCGGAGGAACCACGGTGACGGGCGGGACGCTCCTGGTACTGCCGACGGGGAAAATGGGAGCTTCCAGCGGCGCGGTTACGATTATCGGCGCAACACTCGATATGGGTGGAGTGATCGATTTCGCCGGCTCGGTGACACTCACTAATAGCACCCTGCAAAATGGCCCGCTCTACAGCACGGGCCCTATCACAATCTCCGGCGGCACCATCCTCGCCAACGCGGCGTTGGGGGGCAACACGGCGATCGCCACGCACGGTGAAATCGCTGGAGGCCTCAGTGTCACAAATCTGACCAAGACGACGACCGGCACGCTTACCTTCTCGGGTAATCACACCGGGCCGACGCAACTGCACGTCTCAGGCGGCACGATTCTCGTCACGGCTAACGCCAGCATGTCACGCACGGCCGTGTATGTCGGCGGCGCGGCTGCCGATGCCGCGACCTTCAGAGTCGAGGGCGGCACTGTGTCCGATGTCGGGCTTGCCGCGATCGGCAACGAAGGGACCGGCACGCTCGTGCTCACCGATAACGGGCGGTTCAACCTAAATGGCAGCGGTTCCATCCTCGATCTTGGAGGGGGCTTCGGCGCCACGGGCATACTGAAAATCGGCACCGGCGGCGCACCGGGCACGCTCGAAGCCGCGACGGTCAGGGGATTTGGCTTCGCGACCATTGAGTTCAATCACACGGGCAACCACACGTTTACTCCCAATCTCTTCGGCACCGTCGCCGTTATAAAAAAGGGATCCGGCACCACCACGCTCACCGGCAGCAGCACCTATCATGGCGGCACCACCATCGAGGCCGGAACGCTCATCGGCAGCACGAGCAGCCTGTGGGGCGACGTGACGAACCAGGGTGTGTTGACCTTCGATCAAGCCGTCGATGACACGTACAGGCACAATATTACCGGCACCGGCGCGCTGACCAAGACGGGCGCCGGCACGCTGACGCTCAGCGGCAACAATACCTATACAGGCAACACCACGGTCAGCGCCGGCACTCTGAGCATCGGCTCCGGTACGGCACTGGGGTCGGGCAATATTGTCGTCTCCAGCAACGCGACATTGAAGGTGTCGATTTTGGGCATAGATCTGAAGCGCGTCTCCGGACCTGGCACCCTGACCAGCTCAGGCAGCGACTACAGCTATTTTTACAACGGTGGTAACATAACATTGGATACACGCCTGGCGGGGTCGGGCGGCTTGTGGATCGGGACCAACGGCACCGTCACCCTAGCGGGAGCGAATACCTACACGGGGCCGACCCTGCTCGATTCCGGGCGCATCGTCCCGCTCGTGCCCGAGGCCTTTGGCGTGGGCGGGGCGATCCACCTCGATGGCGGGGTGCTGCAATTTGGCGCGAACAATACGACCGACTACTCCAGCCGCTTTGTCTACAGCAGCCACTACGCTTTCGACACCGGAGGGCAGCAGGTCACGCTCGCGTCTCCGCTTGCGACGACAGGGGCGCTGCTCACGAAGTACGGCGCCGGCACGCTCATCCTCTCCGGCAGCAATACCTACGCGGGCGGCACAACCATCAACCAGGGGACGCTCCGCATGGCGCATGCTTCGGCGCTCGGTTTGGGCAACGTCACGCTCGCGCCCGGCGCCACGCTCGATGCCGCGGCGTACGGGTTTGACCTGGGCCGGCTCTCCGGCACCGGCAGCCTGACCACATCGGGCGACCTTACTTTCACGGGCACGGGCAGCGCGATCGGAGCCCAGCTCACGGGCGCGGCGTTAAAGGTTACGACCGCCGGGGTCCTGACGCTGACGGGCAACAACAGTTTTAGCGGTGGTGTCACGCTCACTCTCGGCACGTTGTCGCTCGGCAGCGAAGGTGCGCTCGGAGCGACCGGCCCGATCGTCTTTGGCGCGGGCGGCCTGCGTTTTTCCGCCGACAACACCGTGGATTATTCCAGCCGGTTTACCTCGGCCGCAAATCAAGCGATCACCGTCGATACCAACGGGCAGAACATCACCTTTGCCTCCGCCCTCACCAGCGCTGGCGGCACGCTGCGCAAGAACGGCGCCGGCACGCTCACGCTCTCCGCTGCCAATACGTATACGGGCAACACCACCGTTGCTGGTGGCCTGCTCGATGTCGTGACCGGCGGGCGGATCGACCAAGGCGCGGCCACGACCGCTGTGGCCATCAATGGCAGCGCGAGCGCGGCGGCCACACTGCGGCTGACCGGCGGCGGTATCACGACCACCACCGCCTCCGTGGGCCAGGGCATGAACAACGTGGGCAAGGCGATCCTTTCCAGCGGCTCATGGCAGAATGCCGGCGATCTCATCGTGGGCTATCAAGGAGGCACCGGCACCCTCGAACTCAGCGGTGGCAGCCTCGTGGCCGACCGCAGCCACATCGGCAGTCTCACGGGAGGAAACGGCACGGTAACCATGTCGGGCGGACAATGGACCAGCACCTCTCTCCTCAGCCTCGGAAGTGGCGGCGGCACGGGTACGCTGAACCTCACCGGCGGGCAGATCACAAGCCCGGTAGTCATGATCGGAGGCGGCGGCAGCGCGAACGTATCCGGTGGATCGTGGACGGTAGGCCAGTTATCGGTCGGCGCCGGCACCGGCGGCGGCACGCTGACCCTCACCGACTCAGGCGTGATCAACGTCAACGACGGGGCGGGAGGCATCCGGCTAGGCCTGCAAACGAACAACCCCACCACCCTCAATATCGGCGCGGGCGGTAGCGCGGGCACGCTCAACGCTGGATTTATCCAAGGCGTCGCCGGTACGAGTAACATCAACTTCAACCACAACGGCCTGCTGATTTTACGGCCGGTGCTGGTCGGCGCGGTTTCTGTGAATCATCGCGGCGTGGGCACCACGGTGCTCGCCTTGGGCAATGACTACACCGGGCCGACGACCGTTTACGGCGGCACGCTCTTGCTGAACCCGAGTTCCAAGGCGGCTTCCGCCCGGGTGGAAACGGGAGCGAAGCTGGGTGGTTACGCGGTCTTTAGCGGCCCCGGTACTATTGCGATGGGTGGAATGCTCGCTCCGTTTACGATGACGTTTAACGCCGGTCTCACGCTCGCCGAAAACTCGATCCTCGAGCTGAGACTTGGGGTGACGGGCTCTTCCCAGTTTCGCGTTTCCAGCGGTGTGCTCACCGGGCCGGATTCCGGGTCGGTGCTCATTCGCTTGTCCAACGCGGGCGACTTTGCCGCCGGAACCTACTCCCTGCTCAACGCCACCGGCGCCACACTCAGCAATCTCAGCCTCTCCAGCTTCAAGCTCGATACGACGATCCCGGGTTTCAACTACCAGCTGGCTTTCAATAATAACCTCCTGCAGGTCACGGCCTCCGCCATTCCGGAGCCCTCCGCGTACGCTGCTCTCGCCGGCGTGGCTGCGCTTGCGTTCGTCGTTTATCGGCGCCGGGCGAAAAGGTAGCGGCGGCCGTGCCTGCGTTTACTCAAGCCGTCGTCCCAGCCGTCCGATCCGGCGCTCGAGCTCCGGCCACAATTCGCGCCGTGCCCGCACGAGGTGCTCGCCGAGACTTTGCAGCCAGAGGTGCGTCACTTCGCGATCGTGATGGGCGGCCCGCTGGAGCTCGTGGAGATTTATGATGGCGGTGCGATGCACGCGCATGAAATCCGCGGCGGGCAGCTGCTCTTCCCACGTCTTCAGCGGGCGCCGCGCCATGAGTTTCTCGCCCGTCGTCAGCCGCAGCTCGGTGTAGTTCTCGTTGGAAAAGATCGCGGCGATCTCCGTCAGCCGCACGAAACGCGCAACGTCGTTCGTGGTTTTTAAGAGCACCGTATCCGCGCGGTTGAGGGCCATGCCCGGATCGGCCGGCGGGGGCGCTTCGGTCACGCCTGGCACGTTGCCCAACCGGCGGAGGCTCTCGGCGAGCCGCGCGGGCTCGACGGGCTTGAGCAGGTAATCGAGGGCATTCACCGTGAAGGCGCGCAGGGCGTAGCGATCGTGCGCGGTCACGAAGATGATGCGCGCCGCCGGCCGCACCAGCGGCACGAGGTCGAAGCCGTTGCCGCCGCGCAACTGCACATCGAGAAACACGAGATCGTAATCGTCGCGAGCCAGCGCCGCCTGCGCTTCGCTCATCCGGCCGGCCTCCGCGATCACCTCCACCTCGGCATGCGCCGCGAGCAGGCGGCGGAGGTCTTCGCGCGCGACGGGTTCGTCGTCGATCACCAGAGCGCGATGCGAGGGGGACTTCATGAAGTAGGAGCGCGGAGATGCAGTCGCACGCGAACCCAGCCATCCTCCGACTGGATGTCGAGCTGATGCGACTCGGGGTAGTAGCGGCGCAGGCGCCGGTGTAGATTTTCCATGCCGATGCCGGTGGACTCGGGGCTCGCATGCTCGCTGCCCGGCTCGACCCAGGTGCCCGTATTGGCGACTTCGATACGCAGGCCCTGCGCGCCATCGTCCGTCACGCGCACCTGCACGTGCAGCGTATCGGGTGACGTCCGGCCGCCGTACTTCACCGCATTTTCCACCAAGGGCTGCAGCAGGAAGGGCGGCAGGCGGCGCGAGGCCACGGCGGGATCGACCTCGACGACACAGTGCAGGGTATCGCGCCAGCGTGCCTGTTCGGTCGCGAGGTAGGTTTGAATCAGATGCGCCTCTTCCGCGACGGTCGCGCCTGCTTCATCGCTGCGGGTGAGCGCGAGCCGGCAAAACGACGCGAGCCGGCTCGCCATCTCGCCGGCTGCGGCGGGTTGGGAGAAGACCAGGCCGCGCAGGGTCGTGAACGCGTTCAACAGGAAGTGAGGATTCAGCTGGTAGCGCAGGAGCTCGAGGTGCGCCTTCTCCTCGGCGAGCCGCGCTTCCTGGGCCGCGAGCCGGGCCGCCGCGGACTCATCGAGCTCGAGCTTGTGCAGGCGCGCGAGCTCCACATTCCTCAGCCGCAATTCCTCCGTCCGCTCAGCGACCAGCGCCTCGAGCGCGGCGCTCCGGCGGCGAAGGGTGCGTGTGCGCAGCGCGATCACGCCGGTCATGGCCCCGAGCACGAGCACCACGCCTCCGGCTCGCGCCGCGCCCGTACGCCACCAGGGCGGCAGCACGTCGAAGCTCATTCGGACGACGGCGCTTTCGCCACCTTGGGGAGCGCGCGCCTGCAATTCGAAAGCCAGCGGGCCGTCGGGACGATTGGTAAGGTCGCGATAGGGCTCG
>JAZKEV010000009.1:18175-33076 GCA_040386765.1 Verrucomicrobiota bacterium
GCCGACCAACCGGCCTCGATGCCCTCGACCCGGGTGCGAAAGCGCGGAGTCGATTCGCCGTGCAAACCGGTTTGATACGTCATGGCGGTAAACTCGAGGCGCACCGCGCGCTGCCGCGGCTCGAACGTGAGGGCCGGAGCCTCGTCGGCGGACGGTGCGGCGAAGGGCGTGGCGCGCCAAAGCGGCTCGCCCGCGAGCGTCTGCACGCGGCGCAGCTGTGCTTGCGGTGGCGCCGGCGGCGGGCCGCCACGCCAGTCGAGAGTCAACGACAGCAGTTGGGATTGCGTCGCGATCCACAGGGTGCGCTCCGCCTCGTCCGCGAACAGCGTGAGCACGGCCAGGCCCGACAGCGCGGGCATGAGCTGGTCGGTCGCGCTCCAGCTGCCTTCGGGCTCGATGCGGACGGCTTGCAGGCGGGGCCGCGGCTTCGCGTAGTAGAGCCACGCGCCAGTTTCGGTGCTCGTCACCGCATCCGGCCCGGGGCCGGCAGGCGCGAGTCGGACCTCGCGGACGAAGCGCCCACCCGTCGAGTCGTACCGCCAGATCCCGAGCCGGCTCGTCACCAGCAGTTCCCCGCCGAGCCGGAGGAAGCGGACTTTGTCGGAACGTGCGGCCACAGGCAGCCCCTCCCCGGGCCCAAACGTCTTCACCGGTGCGCTGGTCCGCAGGCCCTCGCGCACATCGAGCCGCCGCACCCGGGCATCGCCGGAGACGACCCAGACAAAGCCCTTTCCATCGTCGCAGACATCCTCTGCGCCGGTGGCGAGATTTGAAAACGTGCCGCCTAGCCTCCACGGTAGCGGAGCCTCGCTGGGCTCACGCTGCCAGAACTGCACATCCTCCGTACCGAAATGGAAAAGGTGCTCCGGCCACGTGCGTGAGAGCGCGACGCCGTGGCGAAAGTCGTTCGGCGTGAGGGCCTGCGCCGGGCCCGAGCGGCGCACGGCATACAGGCCCAACCCGGCGGCGACCACCTGATCCCTGGCCACGGCGATCTGATGGATGGCCGCGGAAATGCCGGGCACCGCGTGAAAGCGACCGTCGGCCGCGTCGCGCCACGCCACTCCCTCGCTGTGCGCGGCGTAGAGCCGGTCGCCGTCGCGTTTGACCTCCCAGCGACTGCCGCTCAAACCCTGCGCGAGGCCGTGCAGCGCGAAGGGCGTATCGAGTTGCACGCGGACGAGGCCCGCATGCATGGCGAGCCACAGGCCGCCCTCGCGATCGAGGGCGAGCCCGTTGACGCGGTTCGCCGGCAAACCCCGGGTACGATTGACGACCTGTACGATGCGACCTTGGAGATCGAGAAGGACGACGCCGTGGTTCACCGTGCCATAGACGCTGGACCCATCGGGCAAGAGCAGCGCACAGCGCGGGCGATCATTGCGAAACAGCTCGGCCGCCTCCTCCGAGAGGACGGAGTCGCGCCGGCGGTTGTTGACGTGCACCGGGCCATTTCCCGTGAGCCAGATCCAGCCCGACACGGGGTGCGGCCCGGCAGCCAGCACGCGCAGCCCGCCTTTACCGAGGGAGGCAGGGGTGCCATCTGCGCCGTACCGAAAGATGCCGTCGTTGCCGTGGACCACGTGCAAGGCGCCGTCGCTCCACCAACCAGGAAAGCGGTTTTCGAGCGTTTTCGCCCAGACATCCACTTCGCCAGAGGGGCGAAAGCGCGCGATGCGCCCCGGCAGCACGAAATAGACCCCGTCGGCACCCGGAATCGCCTGCGGCGCGTCGCCGATAAGCCGCGTATCCAGCGCGGGGATATAAAGGCCTTCGTTACGCGCGGCCTGAGGCGCGCGTTCGATTCCCTCCGGCCCTTTCTGAAACTCGGGCAGCCGCGCGCCGGCATCGACGGCGCGGAGCGCGCCGCGCGCATCGGCCTCGAGCATGCAAATCTGGCCCGAACCGCCCAGCCACACCCTCCCGTCGGGTCCGACGGCCACGCTGCGCACCGCGCCACCCCGGGGCAGCGGAATCAACTGCCACCGCACGCCGTCGAATTGCAGCAGTCCGTTCTGGTTGGCGACGTAGACAAACCCAGTCGCAGGATGCACGGCGACCGCCCAATAGATGCTCGACGCGCCGCGGTCCTCCAGCCGCCACACACGGAGCGGCAGAGAGCCCGTGACGTGCGGCAGCCGCCCCGCCTCCGACGCGAGCGCGCCGGTCGTCGCCCACAGCAACCCCATACCCATGAAAAGGGCCCGGGTTGCTCGGCGAAGGCAGTTCGGAAACACTACACCCACAGCCGACTTGTGAAGCAGCTCCCGCAAAACGGGTCAATCGCGCCCCTCCCGCTGCGCGTGCCTTCACGCGCGCATTACGAGCAGGGACGTCGGGTCGGCGAACCCCTCACGGTGGAGAACCGTGAGGGGCGATCTATCGGAAAACTCGTGTAGCTCAGAACGTGAGGTTCATGCCGGCGACGGCGCGGAAGCCGTACTGCGTGAAGTCCTCGGGGTTATCCGTGCGGTTGAAGCCCTGGTAGGAGACTTGCGGGCGCGCGGTGGCGTTCTCGACGTTGAGGAAGAGGCGGACCTTGCGGGTGAGCTGCCAGCTCGACTCGATGTCGACCTGCTCGCGCGCGGCGAACCAGTCGTCGAAAGTGTCATCGACATCGAGGCCTTCGAGATACTCGGTGCGATAGCGGTAGCTCACCTGGGCGCGGAACTTGCCGATGGTATACTCGAGGGCGCTATAGAAGATCGTATCGGAGAAGCCGTAGGTCGGGAGCTTTTCGGTGAGGCGGCCCGGATACTTGCCGTCGGAATCGGTGAACGTGGCGCTGAGCGAAATGCCGAAGCCATCGAAGGGCTTGGGGAGGAAGAAGAGCTTCTGGCGGGCGATGAGCTCGATGCCGTAGTTGGTCGCGCCGAGGGCATTGTCGGGGCGGGTCACGCGGAAGGGCTTGGTGACGCCTTCGATGTCGTCGAAGATATCCTCGGTGCGGCTGGTGTCGTCGTAGTAAAAGCCCTTCATCTTCTTGTAGAACACGCCGGCGGAGTAGAGGCCGCGGCTGCGGGTGTAGTACTCCACCTGCGCATCGAAGTTGTGCGAGGTGGTCGGATCGAGGTCGGGATTGCCGTCCTCGATCGTATCGGCGCCGAAGTCGATGGTGCGTCCGCGCAGCAGGCTATCGAGCTCGGGGCGGGCGTAGCTGCGATTGTAGCTGCCGCGGAGGATGAGGTTCGGACGCAGCGGGTGGCGGAGGTGCAGGCCGGGGAGCCAGACGGTGTAGTCGCGCTCGCGGTCGACGCGGGTGAACGAGGCGGGGATGGCGCCTGCCGCCGGCTTGAACTCGTAGGTGCTCGAGCTGAACTCGTTCTTCTCGGCGCGGAGGCCGCCGATCAGCGTGGTCTTGCCGACGTTGAGCGTGCCCATGACGTAGGCGGCGCTGGTGTTTTCCTCGGCGGCAAAATCGTTGATGCGCTGGTTGAGGAAAATATCCGCGGCCTGCGCGGTGAAAAGGTGGGGGGAGGTGCGGAAAAGCTCCTCCACCTTCGGGAGGTCGGGCACCATGGTGATGAGCGTGCCGTTCATGTCGTAGTCGACGCGCTTCAGGACGGAGGCGTACGGAAAGCCGCTGGCATTGCTGCCGGTGCGGTAGAGCCGCTCGTTCTGGTCCTGATCGAGCTGGCTGCCACGGTATTTGAGGCCGGCCTTGAAGGCGCCGGAGAGCTCGCTGCCGGGAAACTTTTTCTCCCAGTCGGTCTTGAAGCTGTAGGCCTCCTCGGTCTTATCCGAGGGGTTGATCGTGAAGTCGCCGCGATTGACGGTGGAGAGATCGTAGGGGCTCTTGCCGTTGAGGATCGTGTAGACGGGCTTCAGGTGATTGGAGTGATCGTAGCCGATGTTGAAGCCGGGGTTGCGGACGACGTAGTTGAGGGCGCGGTTGTTGTTGCGCGCGTTTTCCGAGTAAAAGGCATCGTAGGTCCAGACGATGGTATCGAGCGCGTGACGGCCGCCGGCGGCGAGGGAGTAGAGGTCGTTGTCGCTGTCGGACTCGTCGTTCTGGTAGCGATATTCGGTGGTGATGTTGGGCAGGCTGCGGCCGGTGTTGTAGCTGGCCTCGGCGATGCTCTTGGTGCCGGTGGGGCCGGCGTAGTTGTGATTGGAGTTCACGTAGAGGCGCACGCGGGGCTTCTCGCCCTCGATGTTGGTGTGCGTGTAGAGCGGCTTGAAATAGAACGTCGCGCGCTCGCTCAGGCGGTAGTCGAAGGAGCCGTTGAGGCCGTAGGCGGTCGAGGTGCGGCGATTGGTCTGGGGGGCCCCGTTGGTGTGGAAGTAGATTGGCTCCGTAATGCCGAGCGCGGGCTCGTTGGCGGGGCGGAGGAGCGCGTAGTCCTTGTCGAGATTGTCGTAGTCGCGCGAGGTCCGGTAGGTCGTGGCGGTGAGGCTGAAGCCGAAGTTCTTCGCCTGGCCGCCGAGGCTGAGGATGTCGCTGTAGGTCGCGCCGAAATTGTGGCCCCAGTTGCCGCTGAGATCGTAGTAGGTGCCGCTGGCATTGAGCCGCAGCTCGCGGCCGTCGCGCATGAAGGCGGAGCGGGAGACGACATTGATGATGCCGCCGACCGCATCGCCGTCGCGGTCGGGCGTGGGGGCCTTGATGACCTCGATGGTGCTGATGCCATCGGCCGTTAGCTGGCCGGTGCCGAAGCCGCGACTGCCGCCCGAGGTGGGTGCGCGATTGCCGTCGATCTGGAAGGAATTGTACGCGCTGGAGAGGCCGCGGATATTCACGCCGCTCGGCGTGCCGTCCTCGTCCGAGCTTACTGTGAGGCCGGGAAGACGCTCGAGGGCGTAGCCGATGTTGCCATTGATCATCTGGCCGAAGGTCTCTTCGGAGACGACGTTCACGATGCCGCTGGCGGTCTTCTGCTGGTTGATCGCGAGCGCCTGGCCGCGGGCGGTTTCGGCGACGGTGAAGGCCTGCATCTGCAGCGCCTTGCTTTCGAGCGTGGCGTCAAACGCGGTGAGGCCCGAGCCGCCGACGGTAACTTCCCGGATATAGGGATCGAGGCCGACATAATCGACCTCGATGCGCTGCGTGCCGCCAGGCACGCGCGGGAGATTGAAGCGGCCGTCGGCATCGGTGTAGTCGACGAGGGTAGTGCCGAGGACGCGCACGACGGCGCCCTGGAGCGAGCGGCCGGTGGCTGCTTCCGAGACACGGCCGGCGACCGCGCCGGTGGTTTGGGCGAAAGCGGCCTGGCAGGCGAGGGTGGCGAAGAGCAGGAAGACGGCGAAGCGGTGGAGTGGAGTCAGTTTGAGCGGTTGCATGGGATGGAAGGACGACCGCCGCGCGGGGCTCGAAGTGAAGCACCGCAGCGGCTGCAGTCCGCCCGCACTTTGCCCGGCGCATGTGGCGATCCCGCAGAGAGGCCGCGACGATTTGGTCACAATGAATGCGCAAGAGCCCGAGCGCGGTGCGGCACAATTGTCACACATGTTACGCTTGAAATGCGGCCGGGAAAAACTCCGGCGACGGAGCGGGATTCCCGTTGTGATTCGCACGATGGCGCGCGGGGTTTCAGGGCCTGATGCCCAGCCTGAATTTCGCTCCCGCCTTTTCGTTGATCTCGGCCTTCAGTGCGGCCCCGCTCCGGCCCTTCCACACGCTCGTTCGCACCACGGAGGAACGCTTCCGGCCCTCGCGCATCGCGGTGCATCGCGCGGCGCCGGGGCGGGCGCAGGCACGGATGCTGGCCGCCGGCACCGCGGGGCAGCACCTGCACGCGACGGTGCTGCACACGCCGGGGACGGGACGGGTGCCGACGATCGTGCTCGGGGGCTTCGTGCCGGATGCGACGGAGCAGGTGTTTCTGCTGCGGCGGTTTCTCCTGCGCTCGGGCGACCTGTATTGCGTGAGCTATCCGGTCACGGGCTTCTCACTCGATGTGCTGTGCGCGCAGCTCGACGACCTGGTGGAGGAGCTGGCGCTGGCCGGGACGCCGCCGGTGATCTTCTCGGTGAGCTTTGGCGCGGGCGTGGTGCTCGAGTGGCTGCGCCGTTCGCGGGCGGAGGGGCGCAATCCAGTGCTCGCGGGCGTGATCCTCGTGAGCCCGGTGAGCTGCACGGCGGACATCATCGCCACGGGGGCGGCGAAGCCCAACACCCTGCTGGGCCGGGCGCTCGGGCCCTTCCTCGATGCGAAGCGGCCCGCCACCGAAGCGGCCGTCGACAAGGCGCGCGCGATCTTCCTGCGGATGTTTGAAGCCGGCGCGCAAAACAAACTCGCGCTCCGGATGCTGATGACCAAGACGGAGGTCGAGCGCCTGCGCAACGCGGTGATGAACACGATCCGCGATCTCACCTCGGACGGGGCGCGGGAGAGGATAGCCGCGATGCAGGCGATGGTCGCGCCCACGGATTATTTCACGCCCGCCATCCTGCCGCTGACCACGGCGCCCACGCTGGTGTTGTTTGCGGAGAAGGAGGAGGCGGTGCTCGATGCGGCGTCGCCGGGGAGGTTTGCGTTTGGCCGCGCGTGCCGCGCCTTTTTCCCCGATGGCGAGACGCATACGGTGAAGGCCCGGATGGGCGGCGCGCCGGTGCAGCATGCCTCGCTGATCTTCCACGTCTTCGAATTTCTCCCGCGGTTTCAGGCTTTCTATAACCGCGTGCGCAAGGGCCCGCTGCCGCTCGCCGCATGAACCCGACGATCGACGCCACCGCGCGCCCGCCGCGCACGCCCTGGCTGCAATACGCCGTGATGCTGGGCGCCTCGGTGCGCACGGCGCACGTGGCGCGCCGGCTGCGGCCGACGCTCGCCGTGGCGCAGCAGCAGCACGCCTGGCGCGGCTTGATGGCGCGGTTTGCCGCGACGGAGTTTGGCCGCGAGCATGGCCTCCTGCGCGGACTGAGCTATGCCGAGTTTCGCCGGCGCGTGGCGCCGCGGACCTACGAGGATTTTGCGCCATGGATCGAGCGGATGAAGCGGGGCGCGGCCGTTGTGCTGTGGCCGGGCCA
Organism: Verrucomicrobiota bacterium; assembly: GCA_040386765.1. Taxonomy (GTDB): domain Bacteria; phylum Verrucomicrobiota; class Verrucomicrobiia; order Opitutales; family Opitutaceae; genus ER46. The sequence goes on from JAZKEV010000009.1 coordinate 25,145, forward strand.
GTGCGCCTACTATGCGGTCTCGTCGGGCACCACCGCCGGCCGCACCAAGTACCTGCCGATCACCTCGGAGATGATCGCGCACTTCCGGCAGGCTGGCCTCGACTCGCTGTGCTTCTACGCGCAACGCACGCGCAGCGCGCGGGTCTTTCGAGGACGGCATCTTTTCCTCGGCGGTTCCACCTCGCTCGCGCCGTTGCCGGACAACGGTGGCTTTGCCGCGTGGGGCGGTGACTTGAGCGGCATCACCGCGCTGCATCTGCCGCGCTGGGTCGAACGCCATCTCTATGAGCCGGGCCACGCCATCGCCCAGCTGGAAAACTGGCCGGCGAAGCTGAGCGCGATCGCGGAGCGCACCGCGCGGCGGAATGTGACGATGCTCGCGGGCATCCCGAGCTGGCTCCTGATCTTTGCGGAGCAGATGCGCGCGCACACGGGCCGCGCGACACTGCGCGAAATCTGGCCGAATCTCGAGTGCCTCGTACACGGCGGCGTGCCGATCGCGCCCTTCACGGCCGAGCTGGCCGCGGCGGTGGGGCGCGGGGTGAATTTCCACGAGGTGTATCCGGCGTCGGAGGCGTTTATCGCGGCACAGGATGCGGATGCGCTGGCGGGGCTGCGGCTGCTGACGGATGCGGGGATCTTCTACGAATTTCTCCCGATGAGCCGTTTCGACGACACGCGCCTCAGCCAGCTCGCCGAGGCGGTGGTGCCGCTCGAAGAGGTCATGCCCGGCGTGGATTACGCGCTGCTGCTCACGACGCCCGCGGGGCTCTGCCGCTACGTGATCGGCGACGTGGTGCGCTTCATCTCCAACGAGCCGCCGCGGCTGATCTACGTCGGACGGACGAAGCTGCAGCTGAGCGCCTTTGGCGAGCACGTGATCGAGAAGGAACTCACGGACGCCGTCGCGGCGGTGGCGACGCGGCAGGGGGTATCGGTGGCAAACTTTCACGTGGCGCCGCGTTTTGTGGAGACGCAGAACGGCGTGTCACGCGGCCGGCACGAGTGGTGGTTGGAGTTGAAGCCGGGCACGCCAGCGCCCGAGCCCGCGGACCTCGCACGCGAGCTCGACGGCGAACTGCAGCGGCTCAACGACGACTACGAAGCGAAACGAAAAGGCGCCGGGCTCGATCTGCCGAGCATTCGCCTCGTGCCGGCCGGAACCTTCGAGCGCTGGATGCGGGCGCGCGGAAAATGGGGCGGACAGAGCAAGATGCCGCGCTGCCGGAGCGACCGGGCGATCGCGGATGAGCTGGCGCTGATCGTGGGATAAGTAGCGGCGGCGGGTAGGCAGGTCGGACGACCCAGGCGGGGGGCGGCCTGGCGCGATTTTCTAGCGCATCTCCAGCGACCAGGTGCGGGAGGATTTTTCGCCGACGAGGGTGATTTTGTACGTGCCGGATTTCACGGTGCCGGCGGGGAGGGTCACGAGCACGATGGTCTGGCGGCTGCGGGTCAGGAGATCGCCGTCGATGCGCTGAAACGTCGGCACGAGCACGAGCTCTTCTTCACGGACGTAGAGCTCGGCGCCGCCGAGGTGCTGCTTGTCGGTGGGCAGCTCGCAGATGAACTGGATGACGTAGGGCTGAAGGATGTTGGCGGTGGGGGCGGCGGTGATGGAAACGATCTCCGTCGGGAGCAGCGGGGGCTCCACCAACGTGCTGCGGAGCTCCGGGGTCAGGCCGCCGGGGGCGGGGGTGACGAGGGCGCCGCCGGGGACATTGACGTCGCTCGCGGGGCGCTCGGCGGTGAGCCGGAGGCGCTGGTAGCCGGCCGAGAGGAGCCGCGAGACGTTGGCGCGGTTTTTCATATCCTCGTAGGGCTGAAAGGCCGGGGCTTCCTTGCGGTACTTCAAGGTGATGATGGTGTAAGGCACGATCATGAGCAGGATCGCGACTACGATCCAGCGCATGGGCCAGGGCTGGCTGTCTTTCGGCATGAGCGAAACCAGAGGAGCGCGGAGCGTGGGGTGGGGGCAAGAGCGTTCTCGACGCAGGCGATACCCATGCGGACCACCGGCCAGGGCGTTTGGACCCTGCCTTGGCGGGGTGGGTGCGAGGTATAAACTTGGCCCGGCTTGCGCTTGCTCAGGGGCGGGGGGCGTGTTTGCCTGCCCGACTTACATGAAACTTTGGTCGCAGTTCTTCATCCCGACGCTGAAAGAAAGTCCCGCCGATGCGGAGATCGCGTCGCACAAGCTGCTCGTGCGCGCCGGCCTGGTGCGCAAGCTGGGTGGCGGTCTTTACACGTACATGCCGATCGGGCTGCGGGTGATCCACAAGATCACGCAGATCTGCCGCGAGGAGCTGGATAACTCGGCGGCGATCGAGCTGTGGATGCCACACCTGCATCCGGTCGAGCTGTGGCAGCAGGGGCCGCGCTGGGCGGCGGCGCGCGAGATCATGTTCCGCGCGGACAGCGCGGGCGATGGCAAGCGCGCGGGGCGCGAGCCGGACTTTGTGCTCGGGCCGACGCACGAGGAAGTGATCACGCCGCTGGTGAAGGCGGAGATCACGAGCTACCGCGACCTGCCGAAGAATTTTTATCAGATCGCCACGAAGTTCCGGAATGAAATCCGCCCGCGCTACGGCCTGATGCGGGCGCGCGAATTCATCATGATGGATGCGTACTCCTTTGACGCGACGGATGACGGCGCGGTGAAGAGCTACCACACCATGAAGGCGGCGTATGAGCGCTTCTTCAAGCGCATCGGCGCGACGGCCATCGCGGTCGAGGCCGATACGGGCGTGATGGGCGGCAGCTTCTCGCACGAGTTCATGGTGCCCGCTGAAGTGGGCGACGACGACGTGATCTACAACGAGGCGAGCGGCTATGCGGCCAATCGCGAGAAGGCGACGAGCGCCCTCGTGCCCGCCGATCTGGCGGATGCAGCGGCGACGGGCGCGGTCGAGGAATTTGCCACGCCGGGCGTGGTGACGATCGCGGCGCTCGAGGCGGCGCCGTACTCGGTCGCGGCCGACAAGCAGTTCAAGACGCTGGTTTTCGTGGGTGATGGGAAACCGTTCCTCGTGATCCTGCGCGGCAGCGACGAGCTCGAAGAGGCCAAGCTGGGCTCGCTCGGTTTCACGCTTTTCCGTCAGGCGACGGTGGAGGAGATCGAGCCGGTGCTCGGCGCCAAGCCGGGCTCGCTCGGGGCGGTGAAGGGCACGATCAAGAATCCGGAGGCGCTCGCGGGCATCTTTGCCGACCACGCCATCCGCCTGATCGGCAATGGCACGACCGGCGCGAACAAGGACGGCTTCCACGTGCGCAATGTGAACGTGACGCGCGATCTCGCGGTGACGAAGTTTGGCGATTTCCGCCGGGTGCGCGCGGGCGAGCCGGACGTGAAGTCGGGCCAGCCGCTGCAGGTGAAGCGCGGCATCGAGGTCGGCCACATCTTCAAGCTGGGTACGAAGTACTCGGAGAAATTCGGCGCGATGTACACCGACGACCAGAAGCAGTCGCACCTGATGGTGATGGGCTGCTACGGCATCGGCATCTCGCGCACGATGCAGGCGGTGATCGAGCAGAGCCACGATGCCGATGGCATTGTGTGGCCGTGGAATTGCGCGCCCTTCCAGGTGCTCGTCTGCGTGCTCGATCCACAGCTCCCCGAGGCGATGGACCTCGCGAAGAAGCTCGCCGCGGCAGCCGAGAAGGCGGGAGCCGACGTGCTGATCGACGATCGCGCGGAGCGGCCGGGCGTGAAATTCAAGGATGCCGACCTGATCGGCATCCCGCTGCGCCTGACCATCGGTGGCAAGGGCCTGAAGGAAGGCATCATCGAGCTCAAGTGGCGCACCCAGAAGGACGTCGCCAAGGTTCCGCTGGCGGAAGCCGAGGCGCGCATCGGCGCCGCCGTGGCCGAAGCCGCCGCGAAGGCGCAGGGTTGATTTGCGAAAACGCGCTTCACAGTTTAGCGAGAGCACCTTGCAATCCGACATGCGCATCGTCTCCGAAGACCCGCAGTACTCCCCTTCGCAGCAGGGGGATACGGCCGTGGCGCTTGAAGGCATGTGGCGCGTGGTCGTGCTGAACGACCCCGTGAATCTCATGTCCTATGTGGTGATGGTGTTCAAAAAAGTCTTCGGCTTCGACGAGCATACCGCGCGGCGGAAGATGCTCGAGGTGCATGAGCAGGGTCGCTCGATCGTGTGGAGCGGCCTGCGCGAGAAGGCGGAGGCGTACGTTTTCACCCTGCAACAGTGGCACCTCACGGCGGTCCTCGAGCCCGATGAAGCGCATTGAAGTAAAGCTCGCCCTCCCGGTGGTGGCGCCGCTCCTCGATGTCATCCGCGAGCTGGCGGACGATCTGCGGAAGCATCTGGCGTCGCCGATCTCGATCCAGGATATCGACGCCGATTTCCAAGAGGCGTGGACGAACGAGCTGCTGGCCTCACAGGCCGAGGAAGTGAAGACGCTGCTCGCGCTCTTCAACGAGGAGTTTTTCACCGAGGGCGTGGTGGCCTTCGACGAGGCCAATGCCGAGACGATCGTCCGCGCGTGCGCGGCGGTGCGGCTGCGGCTGCGCGATAAATATCTGAAACAGCTAGGCGACGAGACACTCGAGAGCGGCGACCTCGATCTCAATGCCCTTGAAGAGCCCTACCGGAAGGCCTTCATGTGCTACCTGTTTCTCGCGACGGTGCAGGAGCTGATTATTCAGCATCTGGATGAGAGTATTTTGGGGACTTGAGGGTGGGGGCTTGATGGAGGCTTGAGGTAGGGCGGGACGGCCCGCCCCGCCGTCAGGAGGTAGTTGGCGTGAAGGGCGTCGGCTATTGCGCGAACGGAGTTGGGGATAGTGGCTGTCTGGGACGTGCCACTGTACGGATTATTGGCTTACCTGAAATAGCGTTGGAAGGAGCGGCGGTGGGAGTAGGGTGCGCTGCGGCGGACGGGCGGGCCGCCCGTCCCTACCTAAAAACTCCCATGGCGCTTTCGGGTACGGAAGCGTTCGCGGACCTTGACGGGAGCCGTCGCTCGTCTACTTTTCTGGCAACCACCCTGCAGTGTTCGAGGTGCTTTCAATAACTGCTCTTTGCCTTAGGAAATATACGGACGTTGAAACCGGTGCGGAAGATGTCAGGCCGTAAATCGGAAGACAGAAGCTGCGACGGAGGCGTCCACCTTAACAAAAAAAGGTCTTGAGCCTTTGGGTATACGGCACAGGTGGGGTGATATTCTTTTCAACGGCGAAGCCGGCTCCTTCGGGGGCCGGCTTTTGTTTGGGCGGGTGGCGTGCGGCGGGCGCGGTTCGGAGGCATTGGGATAGCGGTGGTCATCCGGACGCCTCGCCCTATCTCGTGAGGTCCCTTGTTCGTAGTTCCGCCTTCAGGTGGAATCCGGTCGGCCTTTCCAAGCCTTCCGCCTGAAGGCGGAACTACAAACCGCTTCATCTCTCGTCTCCCTATCTACCCCACCTGCTCGCCGACGCCTCCGGCCCCCGTGAAAAGGTTCGACCGCGTGCGGCGCGGCGGTTGATCTCAGGGTTTCCGACTACATCGCACCATGTCTCCCCAATTCTACTACATCCTGCACATCGGTTCGTTATTCGTGCTCGCGGCTTACACCTTCTATGCGTTTGCCGCGCCGGCGGAGACGAAGAAACGGGTGATGATGATCACGGGCATCGCGAGTGTGCTGGCTTTGGTCGCGGGCTTTGCGCTGGTGACGAAGCTGGGGCACAAGTTCACCGATTTCTGGGTCGTCGTAAAGATCGTGTGCTGGGTTGGGCTCTCGGGTCTGGCGGGCATGGGATACAAGAAGCGCGGCGCGGTGGGCGTGCTGCAAGTCGTGGCCGTGGCGCTGATCCTGATCGCGCTGACGATGGTTTACTTCGCGCGCTTCAAGACGGCGGCTTGAGCGATGGCTGGCTCGCTCTGCGGGGTGTGGATCGATGACGCGGGGGCGGTTCACACCACCGTCGAGACGGAGACTGGCGGGCGCGAGGACCGGGTGGAGACGCTGCGGCCTTTTGCGTGGCTGAATGCCTCGCCCGATCCGGCGCTGCTCGTGGGGCTCACGCTGGAGGAGCTGAAGGGCGAGGGGCCCTTCAACCGGCTGGTGCACGCGGAGTCGATGGCGGCCTTCGAGGCTTTTGCGCGCGCGGAGAAGCCGGGCGTGGGGATGGATTCGATCCGGCCGATCGAGAGCCAGTTTTTGCTGCAACAGCGGCAGCGGTTGTATCGCGACCTGAGCTTCGGGCAGCTGCGGCGGTGTCAGCTCGATATCGAGGTGGGGGCGCCGGACGGAGGGTTTCCCGATGCCACGCGCGCGGAGGATCGCGTGCTCGCGATCGGGCTGCGCTGCGACGGCAAGGCGCGGCTGCTCCTGCTTGGCGAGATGACGGATGCGGGCGAGAAGAAGCTGCTCGAGGAGTTCAACGCGGCGCTGCTTGAGGCGAACCCGGATACGATCGAGGGGCACAATCTTTTCAAGTTCGACCTCGATTACCTGCGGGGGCGCTCACGGCGGTACAAGCTCGCGTGCAACTGGGGGCGCTACGGGCAGAAGGCGAGCTTTCGGAACAGCCGGCTGAAGGTCGCGGAGCGGTGGGTGGACTTCACGCGCTGCGACATCCCGGGGCGCGCGGTGATCGACACGTATCTGCTCGTGCAGATCTTCGACATCACGACGCGGGAGATGACCTCGTACGGCCTCAAGGATGCGGCGATCTACTTCGGCATCACCGATGAGGAGAGCGAGCGCACGTACATCGAGGGCGGGCAGATCCAGCATGTGTTTCGCGAGGATCGCGCGCGGTTCTGCGCGTATCTGGAGGACGACTTGCGCGAGACGCAGGGGATTGCGGACCAGCTGCTGCCGACGTATTTCGAGCAGGTGCGGACCTTTCCCGCGCAGCTGCAGGATGCGACGCTGCGGGGCGCGACGTCGAAGATCGATCTGCTGTTTCTCGAGGAGTACTACCATGCGCGGCATGCGTGCCCGGTGCCGCCGGAGGTGAAGCCTTTCGAGGGTGGGTACACGCGGAGTTTTCGCGAGGGCGTTTTCAAGCACGTGCTGCACTTCGACGTGGCTTCGCTCTACCCGAGCCTTTTGCTGAGCATCGGGCTGAATCCGAAGACGGATTCGCTCGGGGTCTTCATTCCGCTGCTGAAGCGGCTGCGCGAGTACCGGCTAAAGTACAAGCTGCTCGCGCGCAATGCGCCGACCGTCGAGGAGCGCGCGGAGTCGCAGGCGCGGCAGACGAATTTCAAGATCCTCATCAACTCGTTCTACGGCTACCTCGGCTTTTCCGGGGCGCGGTTTGGCGATGGCGGGCTGGCGGCGGAGGTGACGCGGCGCGGGCGCGAGCTGCTGCAGGCGTTGATCGACGAATTTGCGAAGCACGGCTGCACGATTCTCGAGGCGGATACCGACGGTATTTATCTCTCGTCGGAGCAGTATTTCGACAACCCAGATGAGTTGCTTGCGCTCGTCGCGCCGATTTTGCCGGCGGGCATCGAGCTCGAGTACGATGGGCGCTACGCGGCGATGTTCTGCTACAAGGCGAAGAACTATGCGCTCTACGACGGGACCAAGATCACGCTGCGCGGGAGCGCGCTGCGCTCGCGCGGGATCGAGCCGTATCTGAAAAAGCTGTCGGACCAGCTGATCCAATTTCTCCTCGGCGCTTCGCCGCACTCGCCGCTGGAGCTGGCGGAGGAATATCGGCGGCTGCTGGTCTCGGCGCGTGTGCCGGTCGACCAGCTGGCGAAGAGCGAGACGCTGAGCATGAACCCGGATGCGTATGAGCGCTTCATCGCCGAGGGTGGGAAGCCGCGCCGGGCTGCAGCGGAGGCGGCGCTGCAGCTGACGCCGCGACCGCGGATGGGCGAGCGCGTGAAGTATTACGTGACGGCGCGCACGAAGACGCGGACGAGCGACTGGCAGCGTTCGCGTCCGCTGGTGATGTTCGATCCGGTG
>JAZKEV010000009.1:33086-37468 GCA_040386765.1 Verrucomicrobiota bacterium
TGCGGATTATTATACGGAGAAGCTGAACGACTGGCTGGAGCGGTATGGCACGTTTCTCGGGGTGAAGCAGCCGGAGCAGGTGCAGGGGGAGTTGTTTTAGGCGGGGGCGGTGGAGAAGGGAGAAGGGAGAAGGGAGAAGGGAGAAGGGAGAAGGAAGGAGGAGGTCGATTCTCCAGCGGAGGAATGGTGACGGAGGGATGGCCACGAAGAGGCGCAAAAGATCGGAGGGCGATTGAAGGCTTTGGCGGCGCCTATAGGCGCACGGACATTTTGAGATGCTGCGTCGCCTGCGGCTTCTGTTTGTAGTGACCAGGGAGAAAGTACGGCGCGTTTTAATCTGCCTGGATTGGGACGAGCGCGATGGGGTTATTCGTCCCTGCGCTCACGCGCAGGGCTACAAAAGGCACTGAGGTGTGGTGATTTGTTTGGTGAAATCATCTCCTGAGGTCGCGGGGTAAAGCCGCTCCTACAATCGATCCGGGTAGCGGCTGGCGCGGCGTGAAAATAAAAAAGCGCCTTCGGCCCCGGGGAGGGCGGAAGGCGCTTCTGTGGTTGGCGGAGGTGCGAGGGGGCGGGTTGGAGAACCCGCCCTACTTCAGGACCAGTTCAGCTCCACTTGAGATCTACTTTGGCCAGGGGCATCTGGCGGATGCGTTTGCCGGTGGCGGCGAAGATGGCGTTGCAGATCGCGGGGGCGACCGGAGGCAACGCGGGTTCGCCGAGGCCGGTGGTCGGGTACTTCGTGGAGAGGAAGTGGGTCTCGATCTTGGTCGGCGCATCGTTGATGCGGATGAGGGGGTAGTCGTGGAAATTACTCTGCACGACTTTGCCGGCCTTGATGTCGAGCTCCTGCGTCATGAGCACGCCGAGGCCGTCGATCACGGAGCCTTCCACCTGATTTTCCGCGCCGCTGAGATTCACGACTTGCGCACCGATATCGGCGCCGGTCACGAAGCGGTCGACCCGGAGCTGGCCGTCCTTGGTGACGGTGACTTCCGCGACCTGGGCGAAATAGCCGCGGTGGCTGAAGTGAAACGCGATGCCGGCGCCGGAGCCCTTGGCGAATTTCTTTTTGCCCCAGCCGGCTTTCTCGGCGGCGAATTTCAGGACGTTGCGCATGCGGGCCACGTTGTAGCCGCCGCCCGGGCCCTTCTTGCTGGCGCCGCCGCCCACACCACCGGCGGGCATCTCATCGAGCTCGCCGAGCAGCTCCAGGCGAAGCTCGAGGGGATCGCGGCCGCCCGCGTGGGCGAGCTCGTCGATGAAGCTGTGGAAGACCCACGCGAAGACGCAGCTGCCCGGAGCGCGCCACGGGCCCATGGGCCAGCCGGTCTCGAACATCGTCTGCTCGGAGTGGAAGTTGGGGATCCAGCGGCCGGGGAACTCGTCGCCCTGGAGATTGCCGCCGCTGCCGGGGCTACCGCCCTCGCCGAAGGTGAAGAAGTGATTCTTCCAGGCGACGACCTTGCCCTTGTCGTCGATGCCACCCTTGAGGAAGTGGATGCCGCCGGGGCGATAGTGGTCGTGCTGCAGGTCGTCTTCGCGGCTCCAGGTGAGCTTCACGGGGGCATCGACTTTCTGTGCGATGGCTGCGGCCTCGATGAGGTAGTCGGCGCTGATGCGTCGGCCGAAGCCGCCGCCCGCGCGGGTGATGTGGAGCTTGATCTTGTTCTCGGGGACGCCGAGCACGCGGGTGATCATGCTGGCGCCGGCGGAGGGGATCTGCGTGGGCGACCAGACTTCCATCACGCCGTCTTTCCAATGCGCCGTGGTATTTTGCGGCTCGAGGTTGGCGTGGGAGATAAACGGATACAGGTACTCGGCCTCGACCTTCTTGGCGGCGCTGGCGAGGGCGCCATCGACATCGCCATCCTTGCGGAGGGTCTTGCCGGGGGTGGAGGCTTTCTCGCGGGCCTGAGTGACGAAGTCGCTCCAGCTTTCGGTGGCAACCTTGCCCTCGTCCCACGTGACCTTGAGCTGTTTGCGGGCGCTGAACGCGGCCCACGTGGAATCGGCGACGATGGCGACGCCGGGGACGAGCTCCTTCACCTTGCTGCCGCCGGCGAGGATGAAGGCATCCTTCACGCCGGGGAGCTTCTTGATGTCGTCGAGATTGGCGCTGACGACCTTGCCGCCGAAGGCCGGGCACTTCGCGTAGACGGCATAGAGCATGCCGGGCAGCTTCATATCGATGCCGAAGAGCGGCTTGCCGGTGACGATCTGGGGGCTGTCGACCTGCGAGATGCGTTTGCCGAGGAGCTTGAAGTCTTTCGCCTCCTTGAGCTTCACGGCGGACTTGTCCGGCACGGGGAGCGTGGAGGCCTTGGCGACGAGCTGGCCGTAGGTGAGGGACTTCCCGGAGGTGTGGAGGACCTTGGCGGCTTCGGCGCGGCACTCGCTGGCGGGGACGCTCCACGTCTGGGCGGCGGCCTCGACGAGCATCGTGCGCGCGGTGGCGCCGAGGAGGTGGAAATTATCGTAATTGCTGGGGGTCGACTGGCTGCCGCCGGCGCCCTGGTTGCCGTAGCGCGGGGTGTCGAAATCGCCCTGCTCGATGGTGACGTCCTTCCACGGCACTTCGAGCTGCTCGGCGATGATCATCGGGAGGGAGGTTTTTACGCCCTGGCCCATCTCGGGCTGCTTGGAGACGATCGTCACGGCACCGGAAGGGGCGATGCGGACGAAGGCATTGGGCGTGAAGTTGCCGCCCGAGGCGGCCTGCTCGGCGCCGGCGGCCGAACCGCCGGAGCGGATGTAGAAACCGAGAGCGAGGCCGCCACCGGCGAGGCCGGTGAGCTTGAGGAAATCGCGGCGTTGCATGGGGGCGGAGAGAGTTGCGGTGCTCATTGTTGCGTCGCCTCCTTTCCGCCGGCGGCGAGCCCGGCGGCGCGCTTGATGCCAGCGCGGATGCGCATGTAGGTGGCGCAGCGGCAGAGGTTGCCGGCCATGGCGCCGTTGATGTCGTCGTCGGTGGGCCTGGGCTTTTCCTGGAGGAGGGCGGCGGCGCTCATGATCTGGCCGGCCTGGCAGTAGCCGCACTGGGCGACATCGTCGTCGCACCACACCTGCTGCACGGGGTGGAGCTTGCCGGCGGTGGAGGCGAGGCCCTCGATGGTGACGATCTTCTTGCTGCCGGCGTCGGAGATCGGAAGGGAGCAGGAGCGGGCGGCCTTGCCATCGACGTGGATGGTGCAGGCGCCGCAGATACCCATGCCGCAGCCGAACTTGGTGCCGACGAGTTCGAGGTGATCGCGAAGCACCCACAGCAGAGGGGTGTCGGGCGCCACGTCCACGGAGCGGGACTGGCCGTTAACGTTGAGCGTGTATTTCATGCTGTGTGAGGGGACCAGGGCTGAGAGCGATTAGCTGATTAAATGACGCAGGGGCCGGTCAAAGAGACCGGTCGTCGATGGGGTGCTGGCGACAGGGGTACAGGGGTCTGTAAGGTCGGTAAGTAAGAGCCGCCACGTAGGGAAAATTCGGGTGAGGCCCGGGGAATGGCAAGCGGACATTCGGTGATCGCCTTAAGCGCTCGGGGGCAGGCTCTTAGGGAGAGGTGAAGGCGTTATATTTTAATAAATATAACGCTGATATACGTGGCTGGAGGCGAGGGTTTTAGGAGGGTGAAAAGGCGTTAGGCGGGCCTTGACGAGGATTGAAGGGAGGAGAGGGCGAGAGGCATCGAATTTTTGGCTCTTTTTCCAACGGGGACAGGGCTTTGAGCAGGGAGAGCGGGAATGACGGGAAGAAAAGCTGCCCGCGAATCACGCGAATGTACGCGAATGGATGCGGGGGAGCTTGTTTACTCGGGTGAGGTGTGGCCTCCGCTCAGGCTTTTCGGACGTACGGCGCAAATTCTTCGGAGAAGATGCGCCGGCATTCGGCCTCAAATGCTTGGAGGATAGCTTCGAGCGCCGATTCGATATCGTCCTCTGGATCGCCCCAAACGGATACCCTGAACTTCACCAATATTACTTTTCCTTCGTCCCTATGACCAAGGGTGTCCACCTTCCACGACTTGCGCAGATCTCCTTTGGCGCGGGCCTTCACAGCCGGAGCAGCGACGCGGTTCCACCACGGGTCCCTCGAGAGAGATTTGAGAATGCTACCGGTGGTCAGATTTGAGCCGAAACCATCTATCTGAGGAGATCGCTTCATCTCGGCGAGGGTGATGGAGACGGGAACCTCGATGATTTGCTGAGCGGTTCTCGCTTTCTTCGCGCACCCGACAAAGAGGATCATCGAGATTACCAACGCTAAGCATGCGCGCATCGTCGTTTTCGAATGAAGGCCATTGAGCTGAGAGGTCAGCCCTTTGGCGGGAGGTAGCCGAAGCGGGCGAAGACCGCCTCGATGTCGGCGTCGGGGCCGTCAAAAGTGCG
>JAZKEV010000010.1:0-6543 GCA_040386765.1 Verrucomicrobiota bacterium
TGATTGCTGCTCACGCCGCGAAACGTGCGGCGTCCGCGCTCGCCGTCGCCGAATTGATTTTGCCGGCCGTCGTCCTCGATTTCGTTGAAGCCCACGGTCCACTGCTGGGCCATCGTGAGATTGGTGAGGTTCAGCGCCTCGATGAAGTCGCGCGTGAGCACCGAGTACGCCGCCGGGGTATCCCTCAAGTCGGTCGAGAGGCGGCCACCCGCCAGCGCGCTCGCCGCCACGAAGCCGCGATCGCGGTCGGAGTTCACCGTAAAGGGCGACATCTCCACCACGTCCTTGCCCGAGCCGGAGCCTACCTCCGCGCCATTGCCGCCGCTGCTCAATTGCTGTGCGGCCCGTCGCGTGACGCTCAGCGCGCCCGTGGCCGTATCGCGCCGACTCACGAGCCGGGTGCCGTCGAGCATCTGGTCGAGCGCATCCTGCGGCGCAAAATCACCCTTCACCTGATTGGTGATGACGCCCGTCACGGCCTCCGCCGAATAGAGCAGATGACCGCCGGCTTGCGTTGCAAAGACCTTCAACGTCGAGGGCGCGGCGCCCGCCGGCACATCGAAGGTTTTTCTCGCCGCGTCCGCCGCCATCGTCATCGCACTTGCAAACAAAGCCACGGCACCAAACGCCGCGCGCCACAGGTAAGGGGTGTGTAGGGTCACGCAGATACAACGAACGTCCTGCCCAAACTAACTAAACACCCATGAAAAAAATTCGCGCGCGGCGCGGATCAGGGGAGGTCGGCACCCTCCCCGCTTCGTCCTCTCCCCAAAGAACTAGCGCAGGTTAGCGTTACCCTTCACCCGCAGCCACGTCTCTCCGCCCCGCCGCTCCGCCACCACCCCGAAATCCGCCTCCAGCATTCGCACAAAGGTCGCATAGTCGGTCGCCGGAAACGATCCGCCAAACCGCCGCTCCTTCAACCGCTCGTCGCCCAGCACCAGCTGATGCCGGTTGTACCGGTTGATCTCCGTGACGATCTCGCCCAGGGGGGTCGCATCGAAATCCAGCCGACGCGTCTGCCACGCGAGCGTCTGCCGGATCTCCGCCGGCGTCGCCGCCACGGGCGCAACCGTTTCTTTCAGAGCCACCTGGTTCAGCCCGACCGATAGCCGCTGACCCGCCGTCAGCTCCGCCAATTCGCCGGTCGAGGCGGCTGGCTGCTGTGCGGTCTCCGCCGTCGGTCCGCCCACGCGCACCCGGCCCTCGGTAACCAGGACGTCCACCGACTCCGACCGCAGTCGCACATTGAAAATAGTACCGACCACCCGCACGTCGACCCCGCCGGCATTCACGATAAAGGGCCGCGCGGCATCTTTCGCCACGGTGAAGTGCGCCTCGCCCCGCGCGAGCTTCACCCGCCGCACGCCCGGCTCGAATTGGACCTCCACCGCGCTGTCGGTATTGAGCTGGATCGTCGAGCCATCGGGCAGGTCGACTTTGCGCAGCGCGCCGACTTCCGTCTGCGCCTGCAGGGCCACGCGCTCCAGCCGCGGTTCGATCCCGGACGTCTCCACCGGCTGTTTGCTGAAGAAAACCAACGCCACCAGCGCCGCGGCCGCCAGTCCCGCAAGGCCCCAAAACGAGCCGCTGTGGCGACGGCGCCCCGCCAACAGGCGCTCCGAATCACAGGTCGAAACTTCAGCCGCCTGCTTCTCGCCCAGCAAACCCCACGTCGCCGCCAGCGCGCGATAGGTGGCCTCATGCCGGGCATCCGCGTGCAGCCAGCGGGCAAACTCCTGCTCCCGGCCGGGCGTAAAGCCCCGGTCCCGCTCGATGAGCCATCCCGCGGCCATCTCTTCGATGGGATCTGGTTCGTAGTCAGCGGGCATGGGAGGAGTGGATCGGCGGGTGGATGCAAGCACGGGCCACGCCGCGCGCGGAGAGATAGTGGCGGCAGCGCATCAATCCGATCGCAAGCTGCGCATTCACGGTGCTCTCCGCGATGCCGAGCTTCTCGGCGATCGCGCGGTGAGACAGCCCCTCGAGCCGCCGCAGCGTGAGGATCTCGCGGCACCGTGGGGGCAGCGCGCGCATCGCGTCGTCGAGTAGGGCAAGTTCCTGTTCATGGTTGAGGGTCTCGGCCGCGTCGGGCCTCTCTTCTACAACGGATAGACCGTCGATTTCCACTAAGCGCTCGATCGCGACGATCTTTTCGCGACGGATAAGGTCGAGCGCCACATTGCGCGCCACCACGAACAAATACGCCCGCGTCAGCGTTGCCTGACCGCTCTCCCGCGCCCGCAGCATCCGCGCATACGTCTCCTGCACGAGATCGTCCACATCCACGAGCGTCGGGAACCGCCCGCGCAAATAAGCCCGCAGCTCCCGCTCGTGCGGCCGGATCGCCTCGCTAAACCACTGCGCTTGCTCCACCGATGCCAGCAGGCACGGCGACGGGTACGAGATCGAATTGGCAGTGGGGGAATTCACGGCGGGGGTTGCGACCGTGCCGCGAGCAAGTGGTGAAATCGCAGCGACAAGGCGAGCCGATTATTTTGGCGCCAGATCGCGACGGGGCTTTTTTCGCGGCGCCCGGGAGATGGCGCCTGCGTCAATGCGGCCCGGCTCGCTTCTTTCGCTTCTCCCCGCCCGGCATTTCGTCTCTCATTCGTCACAGTGCCTCCTGCGCTTTCGCTTTTCTTCCGCTGGCTGCCCGTTGCGCTGCTCACCCTCGCTGCCTTCTGGCTGCGTACCCACGAGCTCGCGCGGCGCCCCATGCATGCCGACGAGGCCAATCAGGCGGTGAAGCTCGGCGAGCTCCTCGACGCTGGCCAATACGCCTTCGATCCGCGCGATCACCACGGCCCCACCCTCTACTATGCGGCCGTACCTGTTGCATGGATACGCGGCGAGCACTCTCTCGCCGCTCTTACCGAAAAAACGGTTCGGCTCGTCCCTGCCCTTTTCGGCACCGTTTCCGTTTTGCTCCTTGCCGCGCTAGCCGCCCCGCTGGGCCGCTGGCCCGCCCTCGCCGCCGCGGCGTTTCTCGCCGTCTCGCCGCCCGCGGTCTACTACAGCCGCTACTTCATCCAGGAGACGCTCCTTGTCACGTTCACGCTCGCTACCCTGCTCTGCGCCCGCACGTGGTGGCGCACCGGCCTCACGCGCTGGGCCGTGCTCGCCGGTGGATTTGCCGGGTTGATGCAGGCGACCAAGGCCAGTGCGCCGCTCTTTCTCGCGCTCGCCCTGCTGGCCTTCTTTATCGCCCGTCCCTCCGGCGTCCGTCCTGCCACGCGTCGTCCGCGTCGCGATCTTCTCATCGCGCTCGGCTCCGCTTTCTTTGCTGCCGCGCTGCTTTACTCGTCATTCTTCACGCACCTCGCCGGCGTGCGCGATGCGCTCGGCGCCTACGGCCACGCGCTCACCCGCTTCGGTGCGGAAGCCTCGCCCACGGGCCACGAGAAACCCTTCGGCTACTATTTCGCTCTCTTCGGTTGGTTCCGCAGCGGCGGCCTCGTCTGGCATCAGGTCGCTTTCTCCGCGCTCGCCGGGGTCGGTCTCATCCTTGCGCTCGTGCAGCGCCGCCGGGCTCCGCTCCTGCTTTTCGCTGCGGTCTTCTCCGTCTGTGTCCTCCTCACGTTCTCTCTCTTCGCTTACAAAACGCCCTGGCACGCCGTTCATTTCGTGCCCGGCCTTTCATTCCTCGCCGCCGCCGCGCTCGCCGCAATCGCCCGCCTCAATACCGGCCGTCTGGTGGCCGTCGCCTTTGCGCTCATCACGCTCGCCACGCTCTATCAACAGACCCTGCGCGTGGCCTTCCTCCGCCCCGCCGACCAGCGCAACCCCTACGCCTACGTCCACAGCTCCCCCGACGTCCTCAAGTACCGCGCGCTCGCCGATGCGGCCATCGCGCGCGCTCCCGCACTGCCCGTCCTCGTCGTCAGCGAGGAATACTGGCCGCTCCCGTGGTACCTCCGCGGCATCCCTCGCGTCGGCTACTACTCCACCCCGCCCGAGGATTGCGACGGCGCACTCATCATCGCTTCGCCGGTCCAAGCCGAAGCCCTCCGCATGAAATTGAAGCGCACCTATCGTGAAACCTTCCTCGGTTTGCGCCCCGGCGTCGTCTGCATTATCTTCACTCCGAGCGATGGGCTAAGGGAATAAGGGCCACGCGCCCCCTGCACCCCGACACGCGCCATGTCCGCACCACCCCGCACTCCCGCCCCGGTTCCTCCGCTTTCCGCACCTCCGTCTCGCGTGGTCCTCTCCCTCGTCATTCCCGTCTACAATGAATCCGGCAATATCCTGCCGCTCGCCGAAAACTGCGTCTCGGTCCTCCGCACCCTCGGTCGCTCCTTCGAGTTGATCTTCGTCAACGACGGCAGCTCCGATGCCACCGGCACCGAGATCGCCGATGCCAATGCCCGCTGGCCCGAAGTCCGCGAACTGGCCATGCCGCAAAACTCCGGCCAGGCCGCTGCGCTTCTGGCCGGCCTCCGCGCCGCCGATGGCGACTACCTCCTCATGATGGATGGCGATGGCCAGAACGACCCGCGCGACTACCCGGAACTGCTTGCCATGGTCGAGACTGGGGCCGTCGACCTCGCCTGCGGCTGGCGCGTCGACCGCCACGATAGCACGCTTCGCCGCATCATGTCGCGCGTGGCCAATGTCGTGCGCGGCGCGATCCTCAAGGATGGAGTGCACGACTCCGGCTGCCAGCTCCGCGTGATGCGCCGCGATGTGCGCGACGCCTTTTTCCCGATGGAGCTCATGCAGAGCTTCATCCCCGCCCTCGCCGTCGCCGCCGGCTTCCGCGTCGGCGAGCGCCCCGTGCGCCACCACGCCCGCCAACACGGCGATTCCAAATACGGTTTCCGCCGCCTCCTCTGGCGCCCTGCTCTCGCCATGTTTGGCCTGAAGTGGAAAATCCTGCGCGGAAACATTCCCACCCAACGTAGAGCGGTTTAGCGAGCGGCGATCGTGCATGTGGGAGGCTGTTGGCGCACGGAGTTTGGTAGGTGGTCCGACGAGCGCCTGCGAGCAGGCGGCCTACCTGGCATGGGGATCTCCTGAGGTCGCGGGGTAAGCCCGCTCCTACAATATCTGTCACTCGCGCTCCGCGAATTCGAAAATACTCCCCAAGCTTCGCTGATCCGCGCGCGTCCACCGCGAACATGTGATTTCTTCGCGCCGCAGGCTCGCACGCCCTCCACCCTTGCTCCCACCCGGCTCGCTCCGGCACGATCCACCCTTTGATGCATTGGATCGCCGCCAGTCTCGTCTCTGCCTTCTTCCTCGGGTGCTACGACCTCGCGACCAAGCACGCCGTCCGCGACAACGCGGTGCTGCCCGTCCTCTTCCTCGCCAATCTGTGCAGCGCCACCGTATGGGGCGGGCTCATGCTGGTCCACGCCGTCGCACCGCAGACCATCGCCGCATCTTTCACGGTGAGTCCACTAACGGTGCAGCAACACGGGCTGCTCATTCTCAAGTCCGCGCTCGTCGCCGCCTCGTGGGTGTGCTCCTACTTCGCGGTCAAGCACCTCCCCGTTTCCATCGCTGCGCCGATCCGGGCCACGGGGCCCGTCTGGACGCTCGCCGGGGCGCTGCTCGTCCTCGGCGAGCGGCCTTCGTGGCTCGAGATGCTCGGCGTGGCGATCACGCTTGGTTCCTTCTTCGCCCTATCCCTCGCCGGGCGCGAAGAAGGCATCAACTTCCGCCGCAATCCCTGGATTGCCTGGCTCCTCGGCGGCACGCTCCTCGGGGCGGTCAGCGGGCTCTACGACAAGTATCTTCTCGGGCACATCGGCTTCACCGCCTCGACGATGCAGGCCTGGTTCTCGATCTACCTCGCCGCGCTTTTCCTCCCGCTCGTGATCGGCTGGAAATTCCGCTGGTGGCCGCGCCACGCCTTCCACTGGCGCTGGAGTGTGCTCCTCGTCTCGGCGTTTCTCCTCGTCTGCGACTTCATCTACTTCTCCACCCTCCGCGATCCCGAGTCGCTCGTCTCCCTCGTCGCCAGCCTCCGCCGTGGCAGCCTGCTCGTAGCCTTCCTCGGCGGCCTCTTCCTCTTCAAGGAAGTCTATACCCACAAGAAACTGCTGGCCGCGGTCGGCGTGCTGGCGGGGATTATTCTGACGATTGCGGGATAGCTTATCCTGTATACCCACTGTTGCCATTTACCCGCCAGTACCCTTTCTCGGGAACGAGCAATAGAGCGACGCCTGCCCTCCAATCCAGCACCTCGTGTCCCTAATCAGACATCTACGACTCCTGCGAGTTGTCCTCCTTGCCTCCGTCTTGCCAGTGTTATCGAGTCTGGGCTTTGCTCGCCTCACCGAGAAGGAGGATGAATTGGTAAAGCGCTTTGGTCCGTTTACCAACCGCTCGGCAGAGTCGGCATCGTTTGAGGGACGAAGCTATGTCGTCGGAACGTGGCTGACGTTTAAAGCTGATCAGTGGACCATCCGCACGTTGGTTGTCGAAGATCGCTGCGCACAGATTGTTTATAGCAAAGTCGGCAGTTGGACCGATGAGCAGATCGTCAGCCTGCTCGACCGCAACGGGGGCCACGGTACCTACAAAGAGGAAAAT